>JAFGFN010000173.1 GCA_016931035.1 Candidatus Sumerlaeota bacterium | reverse complement strand
GCCTCGCTTGACTTAGAATGTCGGGCGCCTTCGCCCCGTCCGCGATATTACCCCATCGCTCCGCGTAGCGGAAGTGAGATGCACCCATTCGGGACACAATACCGATTCCACGACTAACCACCGCTCTCAAGATCCTTTGATCTTTTCGTAGAGCTCGATCTCGCGGTCGGCGAGGCAGCCGTTGCCCTGCTCGAGGTAAACGGCGATGAGAAGGCCGTGCAAGGTCAGATCGTCGGGATGGAGCGCGATCGCCTCGGTCAAAGTCGCGCGGGCGCGGTCGAGACGATGATTCGCGATGTCGCGGGTGGCGCGCAGCACCGCGCCGGCCACTTCGGTCTTGGGCGGCAACGATTCCTCCCATTCGGCCTCGTCCTTCACGTCCCCTTTCGAAAGGGGTTCGTAGATGCAGTTGGACGTGTCGGGCTGCGAACCGGGCGATTCGAGCCGGAGGGTGTAGGTGCGGCCGGCTTCGAGCGGTTTCTGGTCGGCGGGATACTCCAGGCGGGACACGCCTTCGCCCGATTGGATTTGCCAGACGGTCTGGCCGTCGAGCGAGAGAGTGAGGGTGATGGATTGGCTGTAGCTTTCGATCCATTCGAAGGTGGGGGTGGCGCTTTCGATCCGCGTGTTGCGAGGCGCGGCGAGGACGCAGTAGGGTTCGGGACTGCGGGTCAGCAGGTCGGCCATTTGGAGGTCTTCGTCGCGCATCGGCCCGGGCAGGCTGCTCGACACGAACTTGAGGCCTTCGATCATCTTGCGGGTGTTCTCGTCCTTGACCTTCTTCTCGTCCACCGAGTAGGGCGTGGCGACCGACGCGGTCGCGGTGGTCAGTTCGACGAGATTCTTGTCTCGGAAGAGGAAGACGCGCATGAGGATCCCGCCCTCGACGGCCAGTTGATTACCCTGTTCGAGGTTCTGGAGGATCATGACGTCGCTCCACGAGCCGTCGGCGTCCTGGCGCCAGAGGGCCTTGCCCGCCTTCGGGTTCTGGACCTCGGCGACGACGCCGACCAGGGCGGCGGCGTCGGAATCCGCGGCCGCCGCGCTGGGCGCGGTCGCCGAGACGGCGAGGGCGAAGAGAACGCCCCAGAGAATGGTGTATCTACTTGTCAGAGTCTTCATGTTGCGTTCTCCTCGCGGGCTTCGACTTCCACGACCTCGACCGTGTCGCCCGACTTCAGGGTTTCGGTCCGAGCCTGCTCGGACCCTTTGAATCGTTTGCTCGACTTCTCGTACGTGGCGCGCGAGAGCAGGACGTGCGTCCCGCGGCGCTTGTTGAACTGTTCGAGTTCGTGGGCGATGATCACATTCTTGCCGAGCACGCCGTACTCTTGCTTCTGGCTCGACCCGACGGCGCCGCAGAACGCCGTGCCGGTATGGATGCCCACCCCCATGTCAAACCGCAAATGGGCCTCGGAATGCAACCACTTTTCTTGGAGACGCCGCACGGCGTGCATCATTTCGACCCCCGTCTCGATGGCGTGATCCACGTGATCGGGGTCGTCGAGCGGCGCGTTGAAGACGACGAGGAGGCAGTCTCCGATGTACTTGTTCACGGTGCCGCGATGCGCGAAGCATATCTCGGTCATCGCGGTGTAGAACTCGTTGAGGAACGAGATCATCGTCTCGGGCGGGGTGTTGAAGGACAGGCGCGAGAAGCCTCGGATGTCGCAGAACAGAACGGTCACCTCGCGCCACCCGCCGCGCAGGATGTCCTCTTCTTCGTCGTAGATCGCCTCGACAAAGGAGGGCGAGACGTGCGACGCGAAGTTCTCGCGAATGCGGCGCTTGGCGCGGCGGTCGCTGTAGAATCCGTGGAGCGCCACCCCGAGGAGGGTGGGGGCGAAGCTCGGGGTAAAGTCCAGCGCGTAGTTCATCGAGGCGAACCAAAGGTAGCTCAGCGGGAGCAACACGAAGAGCACCAGCACGACCGCCCCGAGCGTGGCCCAACCGGGGCGATACAGGGTGTAGAGAGCGCTGACCAGAGGGAAGATGGCGATCTGAAGCAGCAGACCGAATACGATGCGACGCGGCACGTTGACGGGGCGGTTCAGGACGGTGTGGAGGATGTTGGCGTGGATCTCGATCCCGGCCATCCGACCCTTGGGGGTCGACTCGAAGTCCTTGGAGGCGCTGAACGTCGCCCCGACGAAGACAAAGCGGTCGCGAAACAGGTTGTTCTCGTCGTCGGACTGGGGCACGGGCGCCGCGGCGACCAGGAAGGCGGGAAGGCAGTTGAACGCGCCCGACTTGTCCTCGGTCCCGCCGCGCCCGCGGAAGTCGATGCGGTACTTGCGCCCGGTTCGGAACTCGAGATTGGCGACCGGTTCTCCCGCGCGAGTGGCATGAGCGTCTCGCTCATGATGTTCATGTGCATCACCGTCAACTGTCGCGGATCCGACCTCGGGCACGGGCAAGATGCCCGTGCCACTCTGAACGGCCTTGGCGGCGGCGAGGGACATCGTCAGGATGGTCTGGCCGTTGGGTAGCGGAAAGACGGGGATGAAGTTCCGCACGATATAGTCTTCGGCTCTCGGCACGCTGGCCAGACCCGCGTGGAGTCCGTCGAGTCTCAGCGCTTCGAGCGCGGGAAAGAACGCAGACAGGGCGAACTCGCGCCGACCGTCTTTCTCGACCCGGCGCACCTTTTTTGCCAGGACGACTTGGGTGCGCGACGCCGCGCTCGTGACGGCCTCGACGAACTGGCCGTCGCTCTCGGGCGTCGAGGGGTCTTCGAGGTCGATGTCGACGACGATGGCCGCCGGACCGAACTGCGAGATCTTCTCGACCAGGCCGCCGACGTAGGCGCGGTCCAGGGGCTGGACGCGGCCGAGCGACTCGAAGGTGGTTTCGTCGATCTCGACGATGACGACGCCGGGGTCGCGCTGCTCGGGTTCGGATTTCCAATAGATGAAGGCGTCGACGAGGCGATTGTCGATGTCCTGGAAATAGCCGAGCCAACCGATCCCGTTGGCCACGACGAGGCACACCAGGGCCGTCAACAAAGAGCGCGCGAACCGCGCCCGTCTCTTGCGGAGTTTGGAGAGGATCGCCATGGGTCTCAGTCCGACCCAAAGGCTATCACAACGCCGTAGGTCGCGCCAACCCCGGATTGGGATTGGGAAAACAAGAGGGTGCAACCCGCCATTTCAGGAAGAGCCCTTTCGGAGTCCGTCTTCGCCACCGCCGACTTCACGTCGGTGGGGCGATGGTTTTGCTCCAGTTGCGGCATCCCCTTCACCCTTCCCCCCCCTCCCGGCGGCTGACGGCCCAAGGCCGTCAGCCGCCGGGAGGGGGGGGGAAGGAGCTTAGTAGACTGCGGCTCTGGGGCATAATCGCCGTTCCGCCGGCATAAAGCCGGCGGAGACGAGACTTCTCCGAAACGAGGATATTCCTCCAGGAATGAATACCAGGTCGCACCTGAGACAGGCCCATCGTTCACGAGTCGAGCGGAAGAGACCTCGCGCCAAGCCGCCAAGGAGATTGCGCGGCGGAATTACTCGTAGAGCATCCAGGAGGCCGGTTCGGCCGCAGTGGGATCGTCGCTGCCGTCCACGGTGGCGGTTGTGTCGGGAATGGGCGCGGTCTTGGTTTCGACGTTGCCGGCCCGGTCCGCGGCCAGGCTGTAGAAGGCGTAGACTCCGTCGCCGCCGTGTGTCCGGGCGTCGAAGAAGACCTGCGGCGCGCCGTCTTCCCAACTGCCGAGCTGCTGGTAGGGTCCGCCGTCCTTGCTCCAGAACACGGAGACCGAACGCACTCCGGAAGCGCTCGTCCCGCCGGGATCGGTAGCGGTCCACTCGATCGGGAACACGGCATGGTTCGTCGCTCCCGACGGGTGGGTCACGGCCGAGACCGGAACCACGGCGTCCTGGGTGGAGGAGGTGGGCGCGCACCATGCGCTTGCGTGCCCCAGCGCGTCGGTCGCCATCACGCGATACCGGTAGGTCTGTCCGTCGGCGAGACCCGTCACCGTGCGGCCGGTCGCGGGCGAAGCGATATCGAACGCATACAGAGGCGCGACGAAATCGCCGGTCGCATCGACTTGGAGGACGTAGGTACTCGCGAGATCGGCTGCGGCCCAATACACGGCATTCTCCGTGCCGGAAGTCCAGAGTGGCTCGGGCATCATCGAGGGGACGGTCATGACGACGTCGAAGAGATTGCTGACGCCTTCGCCGGTGAGCGAGTCGAAGCCGCGCAGCCACACCCCCTCCGCCATTTCCAGAACGGCCACCGGGCCCGTCCAGACGCCGCCGGCGAGCGCAACCTGGGTCGGTGCGATGGCGACGGTCCCATGGCCGCCCGTGAACGGCAAGGTCAGTCCGCCGGACTGGGTCCCCATGGTGTTAGGCAACCAGGCGAAATCGCCCGCCGTGTCGGTGTCTTGCGATCCCTGGCGCTGCATCGAATCGGCTCCGGTGGGAGCTACGCCGTCTCCGGACCACCCCGAACCGATGACGACGCTGTGAGTGTTCACGGTGGGGTTCATCGCAGCGATGGCCGCTTCGGTCCATCCCCAGGCGACAAAGTCGACCACGTTGCCCTCGTCGTCGACGATCATGGCCCAGCTGTTGCTGCCCGACGACCAGAATATGTTCGAACCCCAGTAGTTCAGGGTCGAACTGTCGGTGCGATAGAAGATCTCGCCGGGTGCGACGCTCGCCGGGAGGCTCCAGTAGACGGCGTTGACCAGGTTGATGTCCGAGTAGCTGTCGCTTATCGCGACGACCCAGCCGGAAGTGTCCACGGTTTCGCCCGAGACGTTCTGAATCTCGATGTAGTCGGGCGAGTTCGGGTTGCAGTCGGTGATCGCGATAGACGAACCGCCGGCGCCCCCGGGGATCCGCCCCCCCAGCGCCAAGTCGCCGTTCAGGTCGGTCACCACGTTGCCCCAGGCGTCGCGCCCCGTCACGGTCACGTCGAACGGATTGCACGCGTATTGTGGCGAGGCGATCGCGTCGAAGACATACGCATCCAAACCGTTCGCCACGACGTCGAACGCATCGCTCGGGTCCGCGGCGATCGTTCCGGCGGCCGTCGTCGCGGAGGGCGCGATCGAAACGTTCGTGTCCGCCCGATAGAGCGTGAGCGAACCGGTCCACTGGCCGTCCGCGAACGCCAGAACGGCGGGATCGGGCGCTAGCCCGCATTTCTCACAGCCCCTCGCATTGGATTGTTCGAAAGGGGTTTTTGGCGTTCGCTGGGCCGTGTGTGCGGATTTGTCGT
>JAFGFN010000172.1 GCA_016931035.1 Candidatus Sumerlaeota bacterium | reverse complement strand
GAAGTTGGCAAACACCTAACACAAGTGTTTTCAAAAAGCTATGGGAAAATGAGAAAAAACGACCTTATGGGATGAAGGATCGAGGAGCCGGCTTGAACGGGGGGTTTGGCAGCGCAAGACCCGGGACGCCGGCCTGTCGGAAACGACCGTGAAGATATCGCTGCGGAGAAGGGCCGGAGGGCCCGGAATCCGGCCATGGGACGGGGCAATCTCGCCGCTCTCTTTCCCCCAGATTCCTGAAGATCTCGCTTGACTATTCGGCCTGTTCCGATTAGCATGATGCGGCGTGTGTGAAGACGCTCTATGACGTTGATTTTGCAGGACTTCACCCACCCCATTGTCCCGCCCCGAAAGGCCGGGATCCAATCCGAAAAACACCCTTCCCGGGCGCCTTGTCCGTTGTCGGTCGCTCCCGTGTCGCGGAGGAGGTACAGGTATGGCTCGAAAGTCAGGCCGAGGGGACCGAAACGTCCAGAAAACCGATCCCAATCTCGGCGCCGAGGCGTCGACGGATACCGCCGCAACATCGACCTCCGACGATGCCGCAGTATCGACTCCCAAGAGTTATACCGCCGCCAATGTCCAGGTTCTCGAGGGTCGCGAGGCCGTGCGCAAGCGCCCGGCGATGTACATCTCGAACACCGATAGCCTGGGCCTTCACCACTTGGTCTACGAAGTCGTAGACAACTCCATCGACGAGGCGCTCGCCGGACGCTGCAAGCGGATCGACGTCGCTATCCACTACGACAACTCCGTGACGGTTCAAGACGACGGAGGCGGCATCCCGGTCGAAGAGCACCCGGCCCAGAAGGGCAAATCCACCGTCGAAGTCGTTCATACGATGCTTCACGCCGGAGGCAAGTTCGACCACGAAGCCTACAAGTTCTCCGGCGGCCTTCACGGCGTGGGCGTTTCGGTCGTCAATTTCCTCAGCGACTGGATGGAGGTCGAGGTGATGCGCGAAGGCGCGACGTGGCGCCAACGCTACGAACGAGGCATCCCCGTCTCCGCGCTCGAAAAGGTCGGCCCGAGCCGCAAGACGGGCACGCGGACCCGTTTTCATCCCGACCCGGAGATTTTCACCACGACGATCGATTTCAATTACGACACCCTCGCCACCCGTTTCCGCGAGCTGGCCTTCCTGTCGGGCGGCATCACGATGTCCATCGCCGACGAACGCAGCGAGACCCCCAAGTCCCACACGTTCTGTTTCCGCGGCGGAATCGTCGAATTCATCAAGCACCTCAACCACGGCAAACAAGTCGTCAATCCCTCCCCGATCCATTTCAACCGGTCGCGCTCCGTCGTCAAGGACGACGGCAGGACCGAGGAGGAGGTTCACGTCGAGGTCGCTATTCAGTACAACGACTCCTACACCGAGAACCTATTCTCCTTCGCCAACAACATCAACACGCGCGACGGCGGAACGCACGTTTCGGGGTTTCGCTCGGCCCTGACTCGCACGATCAACAACTACGCGCGCAAAAACGACCTTCTCAAGAAACTCAAAGAAGGCACCCTGAGCGGCGACGATATGCGCGAAGGCCTGACCGCGATCGTCAGTCTCAAGGTGATGAACCCGCAGTTCGAGGGCCAGAACAAGGGCAAGCTCCTCAACATGGAGATTCAGGGCATCACCGAATCGATCGTCGGCGAGTGCCTCATGGAGTACCTCGAAGAGAACCCCTCGACCGCGCGCAAGATCGTCGACAAAATCGTCACCGCCGCCCAGGCCCGCTTCGCCGCGCGCAAAGCCCGCGAGATCGTCCGCAAGTCGGCGATGGAAGGGGGATCGCTCCCCGGCAAACTCGCCGACTGCTCGGACCGCGACCCGGCGAACTGCGAGCTGTTCCTGGTCGAGGGCGATTCGGCCGGCGGCTCGGCCAAGAACGGGCGCGACCGCCACTTCCAGGCGATCCTTCCCCTCCGGGGCAAAATCATCAACGTCGAGAAGGCCCGAATCGACCGCGTCCTGGCCAACAACGAGATCCGCACCATGATCACCGCGCTCGGGACGGGCATCGGACAAGACAACTTCGACCTGACGAAGCTCCGCTATCACAAGCTCATCATCATGACCGACGCCGACGTGGACGGGGCCCATATCCGCACCCTGCTCCTGACTTTCTTCTATCGCCAGATGCGCGAACTGATCGAGAACGGCCACGTCTACATCGCCCAGCCTCCTCTCTACCTCGTGCGCCGGGGCAAAGTGCTCCAATACCTGAGCCAAGAAGAAGAGATGGACCGCTACCTAATGGAATTCGGCATCGAGACGACGGAGGTCGAGGTTCGCAACGGAAAACAGGGGAAGAGCAAGACGCCCACGTTCGAGCCGCTCAACAAGAAGCAAGTGCGCGCGTTCGTCGAGTCGATGCTGCGTCTCAGGGCCCTCGATCGCGTCCTTCAACGCAAGGGCATCGACATGCAGAGCTTCATCGCGCTACGCCGGGACGCCGGCGGAAGGCTTCCCCGTTATCAGATCGACATCCCGGGCCGGAAAGAGCCCTATTGGGCCTACTCCGAGAAAGAATACACCGAGAAGATCGCCGAGCTCGACGCGCTTCGCGCCTCACAGCGCGCCGAAGAGGAGAAGGCGGCGCAGAAGGACATGCTGCGCGAGGGGGCCGTCGAGCAGGACGGCGAAGAAGCGACGGCGCAGATCCACGACGTGATCGAGTTTCCGGAAGGCCCCGAGATTCGTCAGATTCTCGAAGGCCTCGAGAAGTCCGGTTTCGCCCCGAAGCATTATTCCGCTTCGCCGTCGCACGAAACGGGGGAACCCGACGTGGTCTGTCGAATCCGGTCCAAACAGGGAGAGTCGCTCGCGCACTCGCTGCTCGAAATCGCCGAGCGGATTCGCGGCGCCGGCGCGCAGGGCGTGACGATCCAGCGCTACAAGGGCCTGGGCGAAATGAACCCCGGCCAGCTTTGGGAAACCACGATGGACCCGGCGAAGCGCAACCTTCTCAAGATTACGCTCGAAGACGCCGTCGAGGCCGAACGGATCTTCACGACCCTGATGGGCGACAACGTTCAGGAGCGCCGTTCGTTCATCCAGCGCCACGCCCCCGAGGTCCGAAACCTGGATGCGTGAGAAAAGAGAATCGAGCCGCTAATCGACGCGAATCCTCACTAATCCCGGAACGCCCATTCGGCGCCGTGGTTTTCTGAATCTTCATTAGTGTCGATTAGTGAAGATTAGTGGTTCGCATCTTCTTCGTATTTTTGTGATGTCGCGTTAATCCCGTTTGGATCGGTTAGGAGACACCGCCGAATGCAAGAAATGAACCGAGAGCAGATCGTCGCCGCGCCCATCGAGGACCAGATGCGCACTTCGTTCATCGAGTACGCGATGAGCGTGATCAAGAGTCGGGCGCTGCCCGACGTGCGCGACGGCCTCAAACCGGTTCATCGCCGCATCGTTTACGCCATGCGCGGCCTGGGCGTGTATCACAATCGCCCCTATCTCAAGAGCGCCCGCATCGTCGGCGAAACGATGGGTAAGTACCATCCGCACGGCGACTCGGCGATCTACGATTCTCTCGTGCGCATGTCGCAGGACTTCGCGATGCGAAGCGTCCTGGTCGACGGGCAGGGGAATTTCGGATCGATCGACGGCGACTCGCCCGCCGCCATGCGTTACACCGAAGCGCGCATGTCGCCCCTGTGCGAGCTGCTTCTCCAAGACATCGACAAGGACACCGTCGATTTCGGGCCCAACTACGACGACAAGGAACTCGAGCCCACCGTCCTGCCCGCCGCGTTTCCGAACTTGCTAGTCAACGGTTCGACCGGCATCGCCGTGGGCATGGCGACTAATATTCCTCCGCATAATCTGGGCGAGGTCATCGACACCCTTCACATCCTGCTCAAGAAGCCCGACGCTTCGCTCGCCGACCTCATGCAGGCCCTACCCGGACCCGACTTCCCCACCGGCGGCTACATCTACGGGCGACAGGGGATTCACGACGCCTACAAGACCGGCCGGGGCCGCCTTGTGTTGCGCGCGCGCCTGCGCACCGAGCAACTCAAGGGGGGCCGCGAGGCCATCGTCGTCACGGAGCTTCCCTACCAGGTAGTCAAGGCCCGGCTGATCGAAGACACGGCGGCCCTGGTGCGCGAGAAAAGGCTTCAAGGCATCGGAGAGATCCGCGACGAGTCCGACCGCGACGGGATGCGGATCGTCATCGAGCTCAAACGGGGGGAAAACGCCGAGGTCATCATCAATCAGCTCTTCAACCTCACGGCGATGCAATCCACCTACGGCGTCATCCTGCTCGGCCTGGTGGACAACCGCCCGCGATACCTCTCGCTCAAGCAAATGCTCGATCATTTCCTCGACCACCGGCGCCTCGTCGTGGTGCGCCGCACGCGGTTCGACTTGGCCAAGGCCGAGGCGCGAATCCACATCGTCGAGGGACTGCGAATCGCGGTCGAACACATCGACGACGTGGTCGCCATCATCCGCAAGGCGGAATCGGTCGAAGTCGCGCGCCTGAAGTTGATGGAGATCTTCGAACTCTCCGAGATCCAAGCCAACGCCATCCTCGACATGCCTCTGCGCCGCCTCACCGGGTTGGAACGCGACAAGCTCGAAGCCGAATACAAGGAGCTCAAGAACCTCATCAAGGACCTGCGGTTCATCTTGAGCACGCCCGCCAAGGTGCTCGAGATCGTCGGCGAGGAACTCGACGAAGTGAAAAGGAAGTTCGGCGACAAACGCCGCACCGAGATCATCGACTCGACCGCCGACTTGACGATCGAAGACCTGATCGCCGAGGAGCGGATGGTCGTCACCGTCACGCATACGGGCTACATCAAACGCACCCCGACGGACCAGTATCGCAGCCAACGGCGCGGAGGCAGAGGCGTGGCGGGCGCCGATCCGAAGGAGGAAGACTGGGTCGAGCACCTTTTCATCGGCACGACGCACGACTACATTATGTTCTTTACAGACCGGGGCAAGGCCTACTGGCTCAAGGTCTACGAACTCCCCCAAGGCGGACGCGCCACGCGCGGACGACCGATCATCAACCTTCTTCAGATCGAAAAAGGCGAGACGATCGAGGCAATGATCCCCGTGCGCGAGTTCGACGAAGATCGCTTCCTCGTCTTCGTCACCGCCAAGGGTCAGGTCGTGCGCAACTCGCTCTCGCTCTACTCGAACCCGCGCAACGTCGGCATCCGGGCGATCAAACTCGAAGAAGGCGACGCGCTCGTGCGAGTCGTCATGTCCGACGGCCAGAGCGAGGTCTTCATCGGCACGGCCCACGGCATGGCGGTCAAGTTCCACGAATCCAACGTCCGCGCGATGGGACGCGGCGTCACCGGCGTGCGCGGCATCACGCTCCGCGGCGACGACGAAGTCGTCGACATGACCCTGGCGCGCCCCGGCGCGACGCTCCTCACCGTTTGCGAATACGGCTACGGAAAGCGCTCGAAGATCGAGGACTATCGCCTGACCAAACGCGGCGGAGTCGGCGTCATCAACATCCGGACCACCGAACGCAACGGCCGGGTCATCGGCATCATGGAAGTGCTCGACACCGACGAAATCATGATGGTGACTCAAAGCGGCATGACCGTGCGTTCCGCCATCAAGGACGTGCGCGTGATCGGCCGCGCCACGCAGGGCGTCCGCCTCATCTCGCTCAAGGAACGCGACCGCCTGACCCGGGTGGTTCGGATCGAGGACGAGGACCGGGAAGAAGAGGTGGCGATTCCTTCGCCATGAGGATGGCGTCCGCGAGACACGCTTCAGACTCGCGATCGAGTCCTCCATCTCCCGTATCGCGCCCGCGATTCCGTGACCGACAAGGATGCCCCTCATGACGGAGAGACCCTCGAGGCACGCTCAATCCGGCGCGATTCCTCGTTGGCTCTCGGCTTCTCTGTTGTTTCTCATCCTCGCCCTCGCGCTTTGGTTTCGGCTTTCCCACCTCAACTCGGTCTACTGGTTCTCGGGCGACCAGGGACGCCAAGCCCTTGTCGTCCGCGCCATAGTCCATGACGGGAAGTGGCCGCTCCTGGGTGCTTCGCACATGTACGGCGGGTTCAACTACGGTCCCGCCTATTACTACATCAACCTCCCGGCCTGCCTTGCGATGCGAGGCGACGCGCGATTCGGAGGCGTGACCCAGGCCGCTCTCGGCTCGATCACGATTCTCTTCTGCTTCTTTCTCGCCCGCCATTGCGGAGGGTCGGTCGCGGCGGGGCTGCTAGCCTCGTTGCTCCTCGCCGCCAACCCCAATGCGGTCTGGATGGACCGCACGATGTGGAGTCAGCACGAGCTGCCCGTCTTCTCGGTCTTCGCTTTCTGGTATCTGGGTGCGCTCTTCGCCGGCGAAACATGGCCTATCTCGCCGCTGGTCCTCTGCTTGGCCATTCTCACTCAGCTGCACCAAGGCGGTTGGCCCGTCGTCGCCGCCCTCCTCGCCGCGGTCCCCATCGCTCTTCTCTATCGCCGTTGGAAATCGCCCCCAACGGCCGCCGATGCCCGCGCATCCGCCTCTTCTCCCGATCCCCGTCTTCTTCTCCTCGACCGCGCACTCGTCCTCGCGATCCTTGCCCTTGCCGCCGCCCTCTGGATCCACGCTGCTCGCGCCACGCCCGCTGGGATCGAAAAACCCTTCAGTCCTTTTGCGGGCGCTCGCACCTTTCGTGCCGCCACTGGCGCCATCGCGCACTCCGCCACGCTCGTCGCCCGCTTCGCTTCCACCCAGGTGTGGTCCGACATTCGCGCGCCCAGGCCCCTTATCGCCGCGTTCTGGACCGCGTCGATCTTCATGTTCGCCTGGCGGCTTCGAAGAGCCGACCCGCGCGCCCGACTGCAGAGTCTCTTTCTCTGCCTCTCCCTGCTCTCTTTCCTCGGCGCTTACACCTTCCTCACCTTCGAGCCTCTCCCCTACACTTTCTCCGCCATGCAGCCGATCCTCTTCGTCTGGCTCGCGCTCGCCTGGCTCGGCGGCCCCGGGTTGCGAGCGTCCATCGCGCCCAGGACGCCCTCGGCACTCCGCCTCCCCTTCCTCCGCGGTCTCGCGCCCGCGCTTCTCTCCGTCCCGCTTCTCTCCGTCGCCTTCCTGGGAACGACGTACGTGACCACGACCTATCTCAAGGGTCGGTCATGGGTGGGCGAGCACTTCAAGGTCAGCCGACGGATCGTTCACTGGATCGCCGAAGATTCCGAGGGGCAACCGTTCGCCCTGGCGTTGATCGAAGGTCCGGGGAACGACCGCGCCTATCTCCGCTACCTTCTTCTCGAGGGGTACGGGGTCGATTGCGTCAACTCTTCGAGCCTCGTTCCCGAGGGAGCTTCCTCGTCCGCCTGTCGTCTCTACCTCGTTGTCCGGGAAAACCTCCCGACCGAGACGGCGGAGGCCGTTCGCTGGGCCCTGGGGTCGCGCCCCCACCGGATCAAACCGGTCGGCCCGGCCTCGATCCTCGCCATCGACTTCCCAGGCCCGACGGGAACGGCCGAGTTCATCCGCTTCCTTCAGACTCTCCCGGGGCTCAACCTATCCTGAATCGCGTCAGACACGCAGTGGCTGCCGAGGGAACGCGACTCGGCGGCAAGAAACGCGTTTTGCACAGGGTATGCACATCGCCTACGCCGGGTTTCTCCCGGACCGGCTGGACCCGTGCTTCCAGAACCGCCTGTGCGTAGATTCTCTCCCGCAACGAAAACGATCGACTCGGCGCGGGCTGGTCCTCGGCGCCTAACGTTTGTAGTTCCAAGTCTCTACGCCGTCAGGCCTGAACGGCAAGACGTCGGCCCTATTCTGCGAGGCGTCCGTTTCGCTCCGCTGCGGACCCCATTTTTCCAGGCGTTTTTCGGGGTCGGGACGTTTCGTCGACTCGAAAATCGAACAATTTATGCACAGCCCCTGGTAAGGTCTGTTTTTCCGTCTCAAAACAAGCTTTTTCAGCCTTCTCTCGCCCGGCAGAGCGCGGGAAGAAGATCCGTCGCTCAAGTCGGCAGACCGTTGGACTTGACAACACACCCTCCAACCTGATGCAATCCCCAGCGGCGCCGCTAGCGTGCTGTCCCGGAAGAAGGTCACGGAATTCTATGTCGCCCCCTCGCGGGGACTCTTGTGGGAAAAGGCGCCGTCTTCCACGGGCTCACGCCCCGTGGCTAACCCGCATTTCTCACAGCCCCTCGCATTGGATTGTTCGAAAGGGGTTTTTGGCGTTCGCTGGGCCGTGTGTGCGGATTTGTCGT
>JAFGFN010000171.1 GCA_016931035.1 Candidatus Sumerlaeota bacterium | reverse complement strand
TGTTCGCAATCCGGCGGATTGCGCCACGTAGCGCAGCCCGCCGGGTTGCGTCTCACTCATTCCGGTGCTGAATCAAGATGCGCCCCTCCGCGCACAAGCGCCTGCTGTTCCTTGGAAACGCATGACCGGAATGCGGGACAAACTCGTCCACGAGTATTTCGGGGTCGACTTGAGCATCGTCTGGACCGTTATCCACGAAGAACTCCCTCCGCTGCGCGCCGAAATCGAGAAACTTCTCAAAGATCTGAACACCACTGAACGGGAGAAGAGGTGAGTGCCGATCCGCATCTCCAAGCGCGATAGCGGTTCGAGCGGAACAGACCGCGTGCTCCCGTCTGGCCTGCAGGCCTCGCGCCGGCAAGAAAGCCTCTGCCGCGGCTGAGGAGCGGCAAGAGATACGCCCGGAACGCCGGACCCCGGATCCGATCGGTTCGGAGTACAGACTTCAGTCTGCCCTCGGCGTTTCTCCATCTGGGCCTAATACATTGCGGAGGAGTCTATGAAACAGACAACCGTAACGAAAACGACCGGGATGCCGGTCTCCGGAACCGCTCTTGCTCTTGTCGCGAAGCGACCTTGGAGTGCGGCGGTGAGCGAGGCGCGACCCCGCTTTCTCTCGCTGGCCACTCCGCGCGGCGGAAAGCGCCGTCGCCGCACCGGCCAGGGCCCCGCTCTACCGGCGCACTCCCAAACAACCCCTTCGGTGTCACGTCTCGTTACGCTTGCCGCGCTCCTGTTCGCCGCCGCGACTCTGATCGTCACGTCTCACACGGCCTCGGCGACACCCACGTCGGATCCTTCTCCCACTGAGACGCCTTCTCCTCCCCCAACGCCTACGCACGGGCCCCAGCCAACACCGATACCTACCCTCACTATTCCGACCGAGAGAGGTTCGGTCTGGGGGTGGGGCTGGAATGGATCTGGCCAGTGCAACGTTCCCGCGCCCAACACCGATTTCGTAGATGTGTCGGCGGGTCAATTCCACGGCATTGGCCTTAAGGCCGACGGTTCGATCGTCGCCTGGGGGGGGAACGACTTCGGGGAATGTGACGTTCCCGCGCCCAATGCCAGTTTCGTCGCTGTCGCGTCGGGAAGCAGCCACAATCTAGGTCTCAAGTCCGACGGCTCGATTGCCGCGTGGGGACGGAACGACTACGGGCAATGTAACGTCCCCGTTCCCAACGCCGACTTCGTGGCCGTCGCGGGGGGAGTAGTCCACACCCTAGGCCTCAAGGCCGACGGATCGATCATCGCCTGGGGACTGAACGACTACGGCCAATGCAATGTCCCAGCGCCTAACACCGATTTCGTGGCTGCCGCAGCGGGCTATTCGGACGGCCTCGGCCTCAAGTCCGACGGCTCGATTGCCGCGTGGGGACGGAACGACTACGGCCAGTGCAACGTTCCCGCACCCAACACCGGTTTTGTCGGCATTGCGGCAGGAAGTGTTCACTGCCTGGGGCTCAAGTCCGACGGCTCGATTGTCGCCTGGGGACGGAACGATGAGGGTCAATGCGACGTCCCCCTGCCCAACAGCGGCTTTGCCGCCGTCGCGGCGGGAGGGTACTATTCCCTGGGTCTCAAGACTGACAGATCGATTGTCGCGTGGGGAAGAAATGACTATGGCGTATGCAGTGTGCCTGCGCCAAACACTGGCTTCTTGGCCATAGCAGCGGGTGATGCATTCTCTCTCGCCCTGAATGTGAACCCGTTGGTGCCCCCCACGCCCACCCCCACTCCTACCCCAGTACCCGCGGGTCCAGACGGAATCGTGGCGTGGGGCGACAATGGTTCCGGACAATGCAGCATACCACCACCCAACGAGAACTTCATCGATGTGTCCGCGGGCTACTCTCACAGTCTGGGTCTGAGAGGGGACGGGTCAATCCGCGCGTGGGGATCCAACGACTTCGGCCAGTGCGACGTACCTCTACCAAACACAGGGTACGTCGAGGTGGCTGCGGGCGGGGAGCACAGTCTGGGTCGGAAATCCGACGGTTCGATTGTGGCGTGGGGACGAAACGAGTACGGCGAATGCGACCTCCCGACACCCAACACCGGCTTCGCGGCGGTTTCGGCGGGTTATCGGCACAGCCTGGGGCTAAGATTCGACGGCTCGATCGTCGCGTGGGGGTACGATTTCTTCGGTCCCTGCAATGTGCCCGCGCCGAACCGGGATTTCGTGGCGCTGTCGGCGGGTGGGCATCATAGTCTTGGCCTGAAGAACGACGGTTCGATTGTCGCATGGGGAAGCAACGTCAATGCCATGTATTTCTACCATACCGGACAATGCGATGTCCCCTTTCCGAACACAGACTACGAAGGTGTGGCGGGAGGGTGGGAACACAGTCTCGGACTGAAAACTGACGGCTCGATCGTCGCGTGGGGAAGCAACAACAATGGCGGTGCGTTGGGCGGAACATACGCTGGGCAATGTGACGTTCCCGAGCCCAACGCAGACTTCATCGACATGGAGGGGGGAAAGTGCCACAGCGTAGGTCTCAAATCGGACGGTTCGATTGTAGCGTGGGGAGACAACAGCTATGGCCAATGCAATGTGCCCGCGCCGAACACCGGTTTCGCCGCGGTGACGGCGGGCTTCAACCACTGCCTCGGCCTGAAGCGACCCGGACGCCCCGTTGCGCCCAAGGGACTCCACGCCACGAGCGGTCCCAACGCCGTCGTTCTCTCCTGGAACCCCAATATCGAGGCCGATCTCGCGGGGTACTATGTCTATCGAGACACTTCCGTCGGCGGGTCGTTCCTCGACCGCCTGAACTCCGAACCGACAAAGACGACATTCCATGTCGATTCGGACACTACGGTTGGGCAGACGTACTACTACACGCTCTCGGCCTCCAACACATCGGACATTGAAAGCCGAAAATCGACCGCGGTCTGGGCGACGGCGGGGTCCGTCGTCGTGACGATGCCGGACTATCGCGGCGCGCCAGGGACGACGGCGACACTTCAGATCAACTGCGACTACGCCTCGGGGATCGCGGGCGACGGGATGAACATCCAGGTGACGTACGACAAGACCGTCCTGACGCCTATTGCCGTTCTCAAGACCCCGCTCACCGAGGACTTCTCGTTCACCGACAACATCGCGACCGCCGACGGTCGGGTCGATATCCTCGGTTCGGGCGCCCCGGGTGCCGTCATTTCGGGCGAGGGACACCTTCTCGATGTTCAGTTCCTCGTCGCGCCGGGCGCGGACCTGGGAACAACGGCGACACACACGTTCTTCAACATCGATATGTTCGACGGTGCGAGCCACGCCTTGACCGTGGACTATACCGACACGGCGACGCTCACCGTCGCGCTCGACTACATCCTGGGCGACGTGACGGGCGACGGCGCGATCGACGCCGCCGACATCCTGATGGCGATGCAGGCCGCTCTGGGACAGATTGCTCTCAACACACTCGAATTCGCGGCGGCGAATGTGAACGGCGACGGACGGATCGACTCGGCCGACGTGACGCTGATCCAGCGCCTCGCGATGGGACTGCCCATCACACCCCCGCCGGCGGGCGGCGGTTCGCCCTCGGGTCCCTTCAACCCCGCACCGAGGGCGGCCGAGGCGGAAACCTATACGGTCGGCCTCCCCGAGCTGGGCGCGGAGTTTGGCCAAGTGCTGTCCATCCCCGTGAGCGTGAGCAACACCGCCGGAATCGCGGGCGCGAGTCTGACGATCAACTACGATCCGATGGTATTGCGTCTCGACGGTGCGGCTACGACGACCCTGACGGGCGACTTCGCGTTCCGGCACCGGATCGCGCGGTTGGGCGTGGCCAAGATTTCGCTTTCGCGTGCGACGTCGCTCGGCGCGGGACCAGGCGAAATCGCCGTGCTTCGATTCACGGTTATGGGCGCTACGGGCCGATCCACTCCGCTTGTCCTCGCGCAGTGCAAACTCTCGGGCGAATATGGCGAGAACCTGGCGTGGAAGAATCCGGTCACGGTCGCGTCCGGTTCCGTTGACGTGCAAGAGCCCGCCCGTTCCGGCGCGGAATGGATGCTGTACTGACCGCGGAGATCGCGCTAGTCTGTCAACCTCCACGTCATGGAAGACAGATCTCCAAGCGAAGTCGAAGTCGAGCGCTACGAACCCCACGACTCCGCCTCATGGGACCAGGCGGCGGCCTCGCTCAGTATCTGAGGATTCATTGACTTCGAGATGAGTCGTTCAGAGTGCGACCTTCAGGTTGCCCTCGCGCCGAGAAGAGCAGGCTGAAGCCTGTACTCGAAACAGAGCGCAATCCGTTGTTGCGTTATCTCTTAACCTGCTTTGCCCCCGGCACAAATCGGTGTCGCGACCGTCCTCGTCGTCTCACATCTTTCTTACAAACCCCTTACCCCCGCTTCACCACTCCCCCGCCCGAAATGCCGATACTAGGCAACGATGAGACGGGCGACGGGCCCGCTCTCGCTCAGGCAGTCCGAAGCGCAGCACCGAAAGGAGAAGGTCTCATGAAACGACTTCCAATTACGAAACTCGGGGTGGCGATGGCCGTCGTCCCGATTCTTCTTGCCGCCGCGGCCGAGGCGCGGGTCCGCACCGACGACGCCGTGCGCATCGACGTGGCGATCGACAAACCCGTCCTCCTCGCCAACGAGGCGCAAACCGCCTACGTGCGCGTGGCCATCGTCGGCGTCCCGCGCCCGTCGGCGGAGGAACGCGCCCCGGTCAACATGGCCATCGTGATCGACAAGTCCGGCTCGATGCGGGGCGAGAAGATCGAGAAGGCGCGCGACGCGGCGATCCAGGCCGTCAAGCGCCTCGGACCCGACGACATCGTCTCGATCGTCCTCTACGACACGACCGTCCAGGTTCTGGTTCCCGCCACGAAGCTCACGGACAAAGGTCCCGTCATCGACGCGATCCGCGGAATCGGAGTCGGCGGCCGCACGGCGCTGTTCGCGGGCGTGAGCAAGGGCGCTCAGGAGATGCGCAAGTTCATCGACGAGGAACGCATCAATCGCCTATTGCTCCTCTCCGACGGTCTGGCCAACATCGGCCCGAGCTCGCCGGGCGACCTCGAGGATCTCGGGACCAGTCTTCTCAAAGAGGGCATCTCCGTCGTCACCATCGGTCTCGGCCTCGATTACAACGAGGACCTGATGTCGGCTCTCGCCTACAAAAGCGACGGCGCCCACTACTTCGTCGAGCGCCCGTCCGAACTGGCCGGCGTGTTCGACCGCGAGCTGGGCAAGGCGATGTCGGTGGTCGCCGGCGACATCGAAGCTGAGTTCATCTGCGCTCCCGGGGTTCGCCCCGTGCGTGTCCTCGGGCGGCAGGCCGAAATCGACGGGCGCAGAGCCCGCGTCTTCATCAACCACATCTACAGCGAACGCGAGAAGTCGATCGTTCTCGAAGTGGAAATCCCCCCGACGGACGAGAGCGTGACCCGCCCCGTCGCGTCGGTCAACGTCCGTTACGACAACCTGGCCACCCGCTCGCGCGAAAGCCAGGAAGAGCGGATCGAGGCGAATTTCACCCGCTCAAAGGAGTTGATCGACAAGCGGACCGACGCTACGGTGATGGTGGACGTCGTGCAATTGATCGGCGCCGAGCGCAACATCAAGGCGATGGAACTGCGCGACAAGGGACAAACCGAACAGGCGCGGAAGATTCTGTATGACAACAACGCCTACTTGCTCTCGAACAGCGCTATTCTGAAGGCTCCTGAACTCGAGGCGCAGGCGGTTCAAAATACGATCGACGCCGAGAGTCTGGACGAGGGCAGATACGAGTCGCGCCGCAAGGCGATGCAGATGAACCAGACGCAGTGGAAGCTTCAGGAATGACCGTCGCGAAGGGATCCCGCTCCCACCATCGACCATGAAACCTCGTCTCGTCGTCGTCTACGTCCTCCTGATCGTCTTGCCCCTAGCGCTGCTCGCGGCGCTGGGGGTCCGTCTTGTACACTTCGAAAGGCGCGAGACGCAGCAACGATTCCGTGAACTCCTCCTCGGGCGGCTGAAAGAGATCGGTCGGGGAATCGACGACCTGGTCGAACGGCGCAAACGCGAAGTCCTGCGCCTGACGGAAACCGAATCCTTCGACCCCGAAACGCTCCGAACGATCGCGCGCCGCAATCCGATCGTGTCGCAGGTGTTTCTGCTCGATTCCGAGGGAAACCTCCTCCATCCCAAGCCGAGCTCCGACCTCAACGCCGGAGAACGCGCCTTCCTCGAACGAACGCACGAGATATGGGAGAGGCGAGTCCTCGCCGCGCCCGACAATCGCCAGACACAACAAGGCGCAGTATCGACACAACAGAGCGCCGAGGCGATGCAACGGATTGCACCATCGCGGACCTTTCTCCCGCAAACCGCCCGAGGCATTCCCGCGGCCGAATCCAACGTTCAGACCGATGAAACCTTCTACCTTCAAACGACCGCAGGACCCGAGGACGGAGAATCGGCCTCCGCTCCGTCCGTTGGCCTCAGCGTTTGGTATTGGGGACGCGACATCGATCTTCTCGTTTGGCGTCGCTTGCCCAACGGCCACGTCATCGGAGCCGAACTCGACCACTCCCGTTTTCTGGCCGACGCGATTTCCGTCCTCCCCGACACCGATCCTCGAACCGACGCGCTGGGCGAAGGGCGAATCGCACTGGTCGACTCGATCGGGAGCCCCATCTACGAATGGGGCGTGTACGATCCGCCGAAGGGAGACGAACCTCTTGTCGAACGCGCCCTCGAACCCCCTCTCGCCGCTTGGGCGCTGCAATGGCATTTGCCTGCCGAGTCTCTCGCCGGCCCGGGAGAAAAAGGGCTCTGGTTCAGTCTCGTTGCCGGACTCCTCGCCGTCGGAGTCGCCATCGCGGGTCTCGCGGTCTATTTCTATCGCGAAAACAGCCGCGAGATGCGCGAGGCGGCGCAGCGCGTAAGTTTCGTCAACCAGGTCTCGCACGAACTCAAGACCCCCCTCACAAACATCCGCATGTACGCCGAGCTCCTCCACGAGAACGCCGACGACGAGGATGAAACCGCGCGCCAACGCCTGGGAGTCATCGTCTCCGAAAGTCAGCGCCTGAGCCGTCTGATCGGGAACATCCTCAGTTTCGGGCGACGGCAACGAAACCACCTGACCCTGCATCTCACCGAGGGAACGATCGACGACACCGTCCGCGCCGTGCTCGACGGTTTTCGCCCCTCGTTCGAGACCCGAGGAATCGAGCCGTCGTTCCACGGCGGCGCGCCGGGACGAGTCCGCTTCGACCGCGACGTCCTCGAACAGATTCTGGGCAACCTGTTCAGCAACGTGGAGAAATACGCCGCCGAAGGCAAAAGCGTGCGCGTCGAAACACGGCAACGCGACGCCGAGACGACGATCACGGTGGCCGACTCGGGCCCGGGAATCCCGCCCCGCGAGAGAGAGCGGGTTTTCCGTCCCTTCCACCGCATCAGCAACAAGATCACCGACGGGGTGTCGGGAACGGGGATCGGCCTGACTATCTCGCGCGACTTGGCGCGTCTCCACGGCGGCGACCTGACTCTCGCGCCCAGCGACCGCGGAGCCGCCTTCGAGCTCCGCCTCGCCACTCCCCCCTACGCCGACGGAGGAACATCGTGAAGATACTCATCGCCGAAGACGATCCCAACATCCTCGACGGTCTCGCCCAAATCTGCGAAGCCGAGGGGTACGAAACGCTCCGAGCCCGCAACGGCAAGGAAGCCCTCGCCCTCTTCCAGTCGCAATCGCCCGACTTTGTCTGTCTCGACATTATGATGCCCGGCATGAGCGGCTACGACGTCTGCCGCGAGATCCGAAAGGCGTCGCGCACCGTCCCCGTCGTTTTCATCAGCGCCAAGAGCGAGGAAATCGACAAAGTCCTCGGCCTCGAACTCGGCGCCGACGACTATCTCGTCAAGCCGTTCGGCGTCCGCGAGGTGGCCGCCCGCATTCGCGCCGTCACGCGGCGTTGTCTCGCCGCGCGCACGCCCGAATCGAACGACGAACCGTTTCGCATGGCGGACGTCGAGATCTTTCCCGCCGAGTTGCGCGCGCGACGCGACGCGGCGGACGACGCCATCGACCTGAGTCTCCGAGACATCCAAATCCTTCGCATTCTCTATGAGAATCGGGGGAAAGCCGTGTCGCGCCACCAACTCTTCCAGGGCGCCTGGGGCATCGACCACATCCCCAACAGCCGCACGCTCGACCAACACATCTCGCAGCTGCGCAAACGCATCGAATGCGATCCCAAGGAACCCACGGTGATCCGCACCGTCCACGGCGTCGGCTACCGGTTTGAAGGATGAAGTAGGAAGGATGGTTGAAAGGATGAAGGATGAAGGATGAAATGGGAGAATGTGAGAAGGCGGGAAGCGAATCGGCCCTATCTCTCTATCTCCTCACGGCACCGTCTCGACCGCTTTGAAGAAGAAATCCGGCGAACCGAAATTGCCCGACTTGAGGGCCAACGCCAACCGTCTCTTCCCCGTCGTCACCGTCCAGGGAACGCCCGGATCGATCTCGCAACCGATCCGCAAGGCCTTGACGTGAAGGGCGCGAACCACCGCCCCCGCCGTCTCGCCGCCCGCCACGATGAGCCGGCGGACTCCCACCCTCACCAGCCCCGACGCGATCTCGGCCAGGACGTTTTCCGCGGCGGCGCCCGCTTCGGCGACACCGACGAGCCCCTGGATTCGTTCGAGTTCCTCCGGCGCGACGCTCGTGTAGAGAATCACCGGCCCTCCCACGACGCGTTCCTCCGCCCACGCCAACGCCTCGGAAACAATGTCGTTCTCCGGCACTAGGCGCTCGACGTCGATCCGGAAAGCGGGCCACCGCCCCTTGACCGCCTCGATTTGCGCCAACGTGGCCGCGGAACAGCTTCCTGCAAGAACGACGCAAGGACCTCCTCCCGAACGAAGACTCGCGTCTCCCTTCGCCACTCGGTCGGGCTCGCGCGAAAGGATCGCTCGCGCCAGACCCGCGGCGACGCCCGACGCCCCCGTGGTGAGGGGATAGTCCAACACCGCGCGGCCGATCTGGGTCAGATCCTCGTCGGTTACGGCGTCCACGATCGCGAACCGCACGCTCTGCGCCCGGCGCTCGGCCAACGCTTCGCGAATCGCCCGTTCGCCGCGACGAACGGTTTCGTACGATACCAGACCGACGAGCCCCTGCGTCTGACGTCCCAGAACGCGCACCAGGTTCGAATCGGTCATCGGCGTGAGCGGATGATGCCGCATGGACGACTCGGCCAGCGGCTTTCCTCCGACAAAGAGATGACCTTGGTAGACCGTCCGGCGGTTGCGCGGAAAGGCGGGACTCGCGATGGTGAATTCCTCGCCGAGAGATTCCAGGAGCGCGTCGGCAACCGGGCCGATGTTGCCCCGGTCGGTCGAATCGAACGTCGAGCAGTACTTGAAGTAGAATCGACGGCACGGGATCGCGCGAAGAGACTCGATCGCCTTGAGCGATCCCATCACCGCTTGATCCGCGGGTTCGGTGCGCGACTTGAGGGCGATGACCGCGGCCTCGACTCCACTTGCCTCTTCGGGGGCTTCGGGCGGACCGAAGAAGAGAATCGTTCGCA
Organism: Candidatus Sumerlaeota bacterium; assembly: GCA_016931035.1. GTDB lineage: Bacteria > Sumerlaeota > Sumerlaeia > UBA8349 > UBA8349 > JAFGFN01. The sequence goes on along the minus strand of JAFGFN010000171.1, from coordinate 3,933 downwards.
ACCCCTGGCGCTGAAGCTCGTTGGCCAGGTCCGTGGCGCCGGTCAGATCGTCGGCGATACAGCCGAGACAAAGTCCCGTCATCGAACGCTCCCAAAACAGACGGCAGAAGTCATGCACAACGGTCACACACAGCCTAAAGCATCGCAGCGCGCGCTTCAAGAGAAACAAAAAGGGGAAAGAAAACGGAAGCGGCGGATCGCAGGATCAGGGCATTTTGCCCAGTCGGTCGCCCGACTTGTCTTCCAGGTGGAACCCGAAAACCCACGCGTAGGTGTCCGAGCTGGTCCGCACCAAGAAGACGGGATAGCCGTCGCGAGTCTTCGACTCCTTCAAGACATCGACCGTGTCGCCGAGGGCGATGGTGGCGGGGAGCGAATTCTTGCGGTATTCGGACTGTCGCTGGGTGAAGGCTTGGAGCGACTCGGGAATGTAGTCTTCCGTTCGTTCGTTGGACAGGAGCGTGTTGTCGATCGAGTCGGGCATCGGAATCAGGATGTCGAGCCCTTCCTCTCCCTCGAGGACGGGCGACGAGAAGAGCACCGACATGTCCCGCAGCTCCTGCGCTCGTCGGTCCGACTTCCCCCAGAACGGAATCAGGAGAACCACGATCAGAATCGGCACGCACACCGCAATCCATTTCATGACCTGTCCTTCCCATTTCCAGGGATTCCCGCGAGGCCGGGACCGCGCATGGGCGAATCCCGCTCGCGTCGGACGCTCCTTACCGGGCGTCTTCATGAAACGCATCGACCGATTGCGAACGGGTCTTGAACCCGGCGACGGAATCGGTATAGAATGAATATGGGTCGAGCTACTTTCATCTCGAACGAAGCGGAATCATGTCCTCCGGACCCTGTATTCCGAGATATTTCGCCTTTGCGCCGATTGCGGCGCTCGTCGGCGCCTTCGGTCCGGACGGCCCGGCGCAGGAACCGGCAGCGAGCGATGCGGCAACATCTTCCTCGGCGCAAGTATCGGCAATTGGCCGGAAAGGGGACGAACGGATGAAGATCAAACTCACTTGCGAGTCTTTCGGGAACGGCAAGCGCATCCCGGTCGAGTTCACAAGCGATGGAACGGATCTCTCTCCTCCGCTGCAATGGTCCGCGGTTCCGGAAGGAACGGCGGAACTGGCCTTGATCGTAGACGATCCCGACGCTCCGAGCGCCGAGCCCTGGGTGCATTGGGTAATCTACAGGATCCCGCCCGGCGCGCAGGGTCTGCCGCAAGGAGTCTCGCCCGACCTAGCGATCCGAGGAATGGAAGAAGTTCTGCAAGGCAGGAACTCCTGGGGATCGATCGGGTATCGCGGCCCCGCGCCTCCCCGCGGCCACGGACGGCATCGCTACGTGTTCAAGATCTATGCCGTCGATCGCGTCCTGCCCTTGAAGCCCGGCATGGACAAGAGGTCGCTGCTGCATGCTCTGTCGGGACACATCCTGGCCGAAGGGGAACTGTCGGGGACTTACGAGCGCAAGTGAGCGCCAAGGGGCGCCCCGCCGTTTCATCCCGGCGGGGCGAGGGCGACACGACGCACTCGGGGCGCGGAGAGACAAGATCGCTTCGCGCCGGAAGGAACGCTCAGCTCGACGGCGCCTGGAGGAACTCCAGCGCCTCGTCGAGCGTTTGGGCGAAGTGAAAGATCTGAGTGAATCCCAGCATCTCGAGAACGGAGAGAACGTTCGGCGCCGGTTGAATCAGAATCATGCGCCCGTCGCTTTTGCGCACCTGTTGATCGATCTTCATCAAGGCGCCGATCCCCGCGCTCGATATGTAGTTGAGCTCGCGCGCGTCGATCACCACCCGGTTGCCTCCACGGTCGAGCCTTTTCTCGATTTCCCTTTCGAAATCGACTACCGTGTGCGCGTCGAGATAGCCCGACATCGTGACAATATCGATTCCGGGCTCCTTCTCGCTGGCCTTAACTTCCACGGAAAACGGTTTGGTTCGCTCGTCCAAGATATCTCCCTCCCCATCTTCTGGTCCAGCCCTCCTGGTCGTCTTCCGATGGAACCGGTCGAGGCCCTCCGACGCTCAGGCCGCGCTCCCTCGGAAACTTCGCCAGGATCCGGGCTGTTCGCACGAATCGAGATCGATTCGCTCCCGGCTTCTCTCCACCCGCATTATACTCGACTAGGCCGATTTTGCCAGGGGCTCTTGGCCCGTCGGCGAATCGCCCGCTCCCTCCTCCCACGCGGCCGTCTTCTCCCCCGCTCCGGAAAGCACCTTGACCGACACCATCGTGATGTCGTCCTGCTGCGGAATGCCTCCCGTGAAATCCTGGATGTCGGCCAAGACGAGATCGATCTGCTCGCGCGGAGACCGGGACAGCGCACTCCGAACCGTCTCCAGGAACCGCCGCAGTCCGTACTCGTCGCGCGCTTCGTTGATCGCCTCGATCACCCCGTCCGTATAGAACAGGACCGTTTCGCCCTCGATCAGGTCCATCTCCGTCTCTTCGAGGATGCCGAACAGATCGTCTCCCACAAGCCCCAAGGCGATTCCCTTGGGTTTCAGCAGCCGGGGCTCCGCGTCGCTCCGGCTGATCGAGACGAGCGGCTCGTGACCCGCCCGAACGATCTTCAGCCGCCGGTTGGGAACGTCGAGGATCCCGTAGATCATTGTGACGAAAACGTTTTCTCGAGTGTCCTCGAGAATCCGACGATTGATCCGCTCGAGAACGCTCTTGGGCGACAAATCGCCGGGCGCTTCGGCCCGCAGCGTGCTGCGCAGGGCCGCCATCACCAGCGCCCCGGGAATCCCCTTGCCCGACACGTCGACGATCGCGATGCCCAGGTGGGTCGGATCGACCCAGATGAAATCGTAGTAATCGCCTCCCACCTCGAGCGCCGATTTGTTGAACGCCGCAATGTCCAAGCCCTCGACTTTGGGGAACTCGCGAGGAAGAAGCATCTGCTGGAACTCCTTCGCCACGAGAAGCTCCTGCCGTATCCGCTGCTGCTCGGCCTGATGACGATAGAACCGCACGATGTCCACCGCCAAAGCGCCTTGCTCCGCCAAGTGCTCCGCGGTCTGCACGTCTCTGTCGGAGAACGACCGCCGGCCTCGCCGGTTGACCAGCGCCATCACGCCCAGGATGTTCTGACGAATTCGCAGCGGAACGGCGACGATGCTATCGACCGTCGCGAAGTTCTTGGCGTCCTTGGGCACACGAGGGTCGGCCCAGGCATCGGATATGAGAAGCGAGTTGCCCGTCTCGGCGACGAACCCAATCAGACCGACACCGACGCTGAAACGATCTCTCTTGACGATCTCCGGGTCGTACCCTCGTCGCGTCAAACCCGCGCACTCGGCAACGTGGAGGGGAGGAAAGAAACCGACCACCGAGCGGGCCTGGAGCGTCTGGTCCTCGGGGTCGAGCAGAAACACCGCCCCGCTTTGGGCCTGCGTCGCCTCGACGATGTACGTCGCCACCGTCTCGATCACCGCGTCCAAATCGAGCGCCGTATTGATGATCGGACCGATCCGGTTCAGAAGCGTCTGAGCCGCCTCGCGCCGCTCCCGGTAGGCCGCATGGAGGCGCTCAAGCGTATCGAGCTGGCGCTGGAAATAAAGGGCGAGGCCCGCAAAAACGAAGGCCGCGACAAGCGTCACTGCGGTAACAAGGTTCATTCTCGAACGGACCTAGAGTGCTCAGGGATGTCGCTCTGGCGCGCGAGTCTCAAGACCCAGCGTCGTATTAGGCGGGGATCGATGCGCTATGCGGTCGATCCCGTCGTCCCGGAGCCCGGCTCCATGGACGAGCGTAACCGCCGCACCCCTAGGCTCGAATATCTCCGGATTTCCGCGACGATGCAACGACAAACTGCGAAATGCGGATTCCTCCTCCATCCTTCACGTCCAGTGCGTTGGGTGCGGCGCGAGCCCAGCCCTTGCTGACGCGCGGGCTACTGCGGAAACGTCACCCCGCA
>JAFGFN010000170.1 GCA_016931035.1 Candidatus Sumerlaeota bacterium | reverse complement strand
TGCGGGGTGACGTTTCCGCAGTAGCCCGCGCGTCAGCAAGGGCTGGGCTCGCGCCGCACCCAACGCACTGGACGTGAAGGATGGAGGCGTTCATTCCTCACAAGAGTTAGATCTTCCATACGAGAGCGGTTTTGTGCTATATGAACTGAAATAGCGAGTTCACGGTACAAAGTCCGACAGAGGAGGCGGGTCCGATGTTCCGGAAAGAGCGCAGAGCGGTCTCGTGCCGGGTGATCCCGACGACCATCCTTTCAGTCCTTCTTGTTCAGGGGTTGGCTTTGGGCGCCCCACCGAAGACGCCTCGACGACCGGGAGAGATCATCGTCAAATATGGCGGGCTGCAACCCTGGACGCGGACCGGTCCAGTCGCCGCAGACGCAGGGCCCCTCGTGTCCGACGAGGTGGCAAAGACGAGGGCTCTGACTTGGCGTTCCGCGCGAGAATTGCCGGCGAATCGCCCGGCGAGTTTGAAGAAGATCGACCGGCGTTTCGGCCTTCGCGAAGCGAAACCCGTGTTTTCGTTGTCGGGCGCGGTTCGAGGCCGGACGCCCGGAGCGGCGCCGAAAGGGTCCGACATTTGGGTGCTTAAGTTCGACCCGAAGGTGGATATCGAAGCGGCGATCGAGGCCTACGAGGCCGACCCAAACGTTGTTTACGCCGAGCCCAACTACGTGGGGACGTTCTGTTTCGTTCCTTCCGATCCGCTCTACGCCCAAACGTCGTCCGACCTGGGTCTGATCGGTGTAGAGACGGCTTGGGACGTTCAAGCGGGCGCGGATGCGTCGGTGGTCGTTGCGGTGATCGACTCGGGAGTCGAGGCGCTCCATCCGGATCTGAGCGCGGTCTTGGACACGGCCAACTCCTTCAACTTCGTCGAGGGCACCTGGAACGTTTTCGACGATATCGGCCATGGGACGCGCGTGGCGGGCATCGTCGGCGCGTCGGCGAACAACGGCGAGGGGATCGCGGGCATTGCGTTCGGATGCACGATCCTGTCGCTGGACGTGGCGGAGCCGGACGGCTCGATCGCGACGGCGGACGTGGCGTCGGCGGTTGCTTGGGCTGTCGCCTACGGCACGGACGTCATCAACATGAGTCTGCGATTCACCGGCGCGAGTCAGACTCTCGAAAACGCTTGTCGCGCCGCATGGGAATCGGGGGCCCTGCTCGTGGCGGCGGCCGGGAACGAGAATCGCGGCGACCGGCCCGTCTATCCCGCCTGTTACGACTGTGTCATGGGTGTGGGAGCCGTCATGGACGACGGCGCAACGCGCGCACCTTGGTCCAACTACAACGGGATCGAGGACGGCATCGTCGATCTGGTCGCGCCGGGCGCGACGGTCTTCTCGACCATCCCGGGGGCGCAGTACAACGGGACCTATGGTTCGGGCACGTCGTTCGCCGCCTCGATGGTGTCGGGCGTGGCGGCGCTTCTGATGGCGCACAATCCCGGTCAGTCCGCCGAGGCCATCCGGTCTCACCTTCGATCCACGGCCCAGACGAGTGCCGCCTTCCAACCCGCCGACGGCCAAGGCTACGGTCTGGTGAGGGCCGACGCCGCTCTCTCCACCGAGATGCGGCCCGACTTCTCCATCGCCACGGTGACGATCGACGACGCGACAAGCTACTCGGCCGCGAACAACGCCGACGGCCTTTGGCAGAAAGGCGAAACCATCGCCCTCGCCGTCACGCTTGAGAACAGCGGCGCCGACGCCACGAGCGTCACCGCGACTCTCTCGACGACCGATACTCTGGTCACCTTGGGCGACACAGCCGGGGCGTGGGGCGACGTCGCGAGCGGCGAGGAGAAAGCGCCGACCGACGCGTTCACGTCGGCCGAGCTGAGCGTTTCTTCGCCCGCACATCGTATCCCGTTTACCCTTACGATCTCCGCAGGCACGAGTCCGACCCTGCAAGTATCGAATTTCGAGGTCTCCGCCGAGGCGTTCCATACTCCGCCTGCCATTATCGGCTCGAACACGACTTGGACGTCGGACACAACGTACGTGATCGCCGAAAGAACGTTCGTCATGGACCCGGCGACTCTGACTATCGAGCCGGGAACGACGGTGCGTTTCGACCGCGACGGAGCGCTCGAGATTCGCGGCGCCATCGACGCCCAGGGGACGGCGGACGACAAGATCACGTTCACTTCGCTCGACGGTCAATCGGGTGGCGACTGGATTCCGGAGTCTCTGCCCATAGGAGAAGGACTGAGTCGTCTCGCCTTGGGCGACGTGAATGGCGACGGCAAGAACGATCTGGTGACAGTCAACGCCGGAGCCGATACTGTTTCCGCGCGGTTTTGGAGCAATGGCGGGTTCGAGCCTCCGATCACTATGCCTGTGAGAGACAACCCTCAACGGCCCTTCGTCGGGGATGCCGACAACGATGGCTACAACGACATCGTTGTGGCGAACCGAAACAGCCACAGCATTTCACTCCTTCGATGGACCGGGACGGGTTTCGCACCGAGAATCGACTTGTCGACTCTTTACAGTCCGGGTTCGGTTTACGTCGGAGACGCGGACAACGACGGCGACAATGATGTCGTGTACGAGGCGGGTATTGTGCAGGTCATCCCATGGAACGGGTCGGACTTCGGCGAGGCGATCACCGTTCCCGACGTTCGCTGTATGTTGTCTGCTGTTGTGGTCGCCGACGCAGACAACGACGGCGACAACGAAGTGGTGGTGGCGAACAGTTATGACTACGACTATTCCGTGTCGATATCGAGCTGGAACGGGACGGGATTCGACCCCCCCGTCTACGTGGGCCAGGATAGCGCGGCTCGCCAGATCGTGGTGGCCGATGTGGATAACGACGGCGACAACGATATCCTCATGTCGAGAGCTTCGCTGCAAGGCAGCACGCTCGCCTACAGGGTTCAAGTCCTGTGCTGGAATGGATCGGGTTTCGACTCTCCCCTCGTTCTCTCCAGTCCCTACTCGCCGATATTCTGCATTTCCGTCGGTGATGCCGACAACGACGGCGACAACGATTGGGTCGTGTCGTACGATTCCTCGGCTGGTTCCAACGATCGGATCGTCGTGAATCTTTGGGGCCCCTCGGGGTGGGAGACCCCGATTCCATTCACGGTCGGCAAGAATCCGACCGTGGCACGTATCGGCGACGCGAGCGGTGACGGAGAGAACGATCTCGTTGTCTCGAACGCGGGAGATGGAACCGTCTCGCGTTTTCGATGGAGTTGGGATCTCGGCCGGTTCCCGAAGTATGAAGACTTCTGGATTCGCACTCCCGCGACATCGGCTGTGTTCAAGCACTGCGATTTCCAGTTCGCTCCGGTCTTGGACGATTCGTCGGTCGCCTCGTTCGAGGATTGCCTCTTCGATCGCACCGGGGGGACGGCGAGTCTATCGACCACCACGGGCACCCTCCCTATCGCTCGTTGCACGGCGCGGTTCAACACGGGGGGATACGGAATCGACGCGGGATCGAGGACTCTGTCGCAATGCGTGGCGGAAGGTTGCGGGAGAACCGGACTCCTGGCCGACGCCTTCGAGGGGTGTGTCGCCCGGAATTGCTCTCCTGGAGCGAATGTAGGCGGCGTCACGGGCCATGGAATGATGGGCCGGACGGCGACGGATTGTGTGGCCGAGGGCAACGAGGAGCGAGGCGTCTATGTTTCGCACGCGGTGCGCGGCTGTTTGGCCGTGGGAAACGGAGATTGGGGTATCTACTCGACCTACGGCAAGGTGCAAGACAGTACCAGCACCTTGAACGCCTCGGGAATCCGCGGCGGCATCGTTCAGGATTGCTTCGTGTCGAACAACGATTCTGTCGGCATTGAGGCGTCGGACGACGTGCGCCGGTGCGTCGCCTTGGAAAACGGAGACGAGGGGATCGTCGAATCGGGGAGCGGCCAGATCAAAGACTGCACGGTAGCCGGCAACGGGGCCGGACTGAACATCACGGCATCGGCGCTGCGTTGCGCCGTGACGCAGAACGAAGGTCCTGGAATCGCCGGCGGGGACCTGGATTCCTGCTCCGTGTACCATAACACGGGGACGGGACTCGTTTCGCCCTTGGGGGTGCGGAACTCCTGGGTCGTCGGCAACGACGGCATGGGGATCCAAGGCAAGAGCGGGGCGCCTTACAGCGCCGTCTCGAGCTCGACCATCGTGGAGAACGCCGGTTCCGGGATTCGCAATTCGGGAAGGGTGGAACGCTGCAACATCGACTCGAATGGCGGCGCGTCGGGATACGACTACAAGGACACCCGATCCTCGGGCGAGATCATCCAGGTCGATCTCTCGGGCAACTACTGGGGAACCGAGACCACGGCGTTGATGGACGCGCACCCGTGGGGGACCTATTACAATATCCCGCGCATCTGGGACTTCCTCGACGATACCTCTCTGTGCGAGGCGAAGTACGACGGACACCTGGCTGCTCCGGCGGCCTCGCCGGATGGCGCGCCGCCCGCTTTCCTTCTCGCGGTCCAGCCCGACACGGCGGAAGCGTTGAACGTCGGCCTGAGCGTCTTCCAACTCACGTTCAGCAAACCGATGAACACCGCTTCGTCGGCGGCGATTTCGGTCACGTTCGACACGGTCGCGCCCTATGCGGCCCACGTGGTGGAACCCGCGCCCGGCTGGCTCGACTCGACCACGTGGCAAGGCGTTTTCGCCGTCCAGAGCGACACGGGCGACGGGCTCAACGTCCTGCGGGTCGCAAACGCTCGAGACGCGGGCGGACGCTTCGTTCCGGTCGACACGGCGCATACGTTCACGATCGACACCGAGGGGGCGCTCGCCGCCAACAACGGGGTCGCGGTCGGCACAGGGTCGGGAACGATGGATCTGACCTGGACCGAACTGAACAAGCCGCCGACGGCGCTCGGCTACAACGTCCGACGCAGCCCGAGCGGGATCGCCGGAACGTATCGGAAGATCAACGCCTCGGTGATCGTTGCGCCGCACCTGGCCGACACGACGGGGGACGAAGACACGACGTACTACTACATCGTGGACATCGTCGATTCGCAGTCCAACTCCACGCAGTGGACCCCGCCGTTCTATGGCCGCACCCTCGAGGCGACGGCGGCCCGGATGTGGCAGATGTACGAGTAACTGGGGTCCTCACTTCATTTGCGGTTTTCCCTGGCCTTGTTCTATAGTGCCTCTCCGGGCAACGGGAGGGCGCGAGGCCGCCCCCTCTCGGCATTCCACCGGTGGCGGCGCGAGTCCATGAGTTTAACGAGATACGAAGTAGTCGTCGTCGGCGGAGGCCACGCGGCGGTCGAGGCGGCCGCCGCGGCGGCGCGGATGGGCGCGCGCACCCTGATGGCGGCGCTCGACCTGGACCGCATCGCGCGGATGTCGTGCAATCCGGCGATCGGCGGGATCGGCAAGGGCCACCTGGTGCGCGAGATCGACGCCCTAGGGGGCGTCATGGCCCTGGCGACCGACGCCAACGGTCTTCAGTTCCGGATGCTCAACACCGGCAAGGGGCCGGCGGTTCGCGCGCCGCGCGCCCAAGCCGACAAGATCGCCTATCCGCGCTGGATGCGGCGCTATCTCGAGACCCAGGTCCCGAACCTGGATCTTGCCCAAGGGATGGTCGAGGGCGTCTTGACCGATTCGCGCGGTCGCGCTTGCGGCGTCGAGATCGCGGGTGGGGAACGCGTCGAGGCGCGTGCCGTCGTCCTTGCGCCGGGGACGTTTCTCGAAGGGACGATCCACGTCGGGATGGAGTCGCACCCGGGCGGACGTTGGGGCGAGCCGCCTTCGGTGCGCCTCGCCGAAAGTCTGCGGCGTCTCGGTCTCTCGACCTATCTTCTCAAGACCGGAACGCCGGCGCGGCTCGCGCGCGGGTCGATCCGATGGGACGCGCTGGAACAACAACATGGAGACGAGCCGCCTCCGCCGTTTTCGTACATGACGGACCGCATCGACCGGCCTCGGATCGCGTGCGCCCTCACCCACACGAATCCACGGACGCACGCGATCATTCTCGACGCGCTCGACCGCTCGCCCCTCTACACGGGAAAGATCACGGGGATCGGACCGCGCTATTGCCCGTCGATCGAGACCAAGCTCGTGCGTTTCGCCGATCGCGATTCGCACCAGGTGTTTCTCGAACCCGAGAGCCTCGAGAACGATCTGGTTTACGTGAACGGCGTTTCGACGAGTCTGCCCGCCGACGTCCAGGACGCCTTTCTCCATACGATCGAGGGCCTCGAAGACGTGCGGATCGTGCGATACGGATACGGAATCGAATACCTGGCGTGCGATCCGCGCGAGCTCGAGCCGACTCTCGAGTCGCGCGTCGTGCCGGGTCTTTTTCTGGCGGGACAAATCGACGGGACGACGGGTTACGAAGAAGCGGCGGGACTCGGGCTTGTCGCCGGGGCGAACGCCGTCCTCTCGATCGGGGGCGAAGAGCCGCTCCTCTTTCGGCGCGACGAGGCGTATCTGGGCGTGATGATCGACGACCTCATCGCCAAGGGCGCGCCCGAGCCGTATCGCTTATTCACGTCGCGCGCCGAGTATCGGCTGCTCCTTCGCCAGGACAACGCCGACCTGAGACTCACCGCGAAAGGGCGCGAAGCGGGACTCGTCGACGACCGGCGGTGGGCGCGATTCGAGCGGTTTCGCGACGGTCTCGAACGCGAACAAGAGCGTCTCGCCCAAACGCGGATTCGACCCGACGAGATTCCGCCCGCGGCGCTGGAATCCGTCGGCCTCGACCCGCCTCGCGAAGCATTGACGTTAGGGCGCTTACTCGCCCGGCCCGAGATTCGTTATGAAGACCTCTGCGCTTGGGGATTCGGCCCGCCTGGGCGCGAGGAGGGGCCGGTTTCGGATCGGATCGCGGAACAGATCGACATCCAGGCCGCGTACGCGGGCTACATCGAGCGGCAGCGGCGAATGGTGGAGCGTACGCTCTCGATGGAGACCTTCGCGCTTCCGCGCGAGTTCGATTACGGTTCGGTCCCGAGTCTGCGGAAAGAGGCCGCGCAGATTCTGAGCGAGCGACGTCCGGCGACTCTGGGGCAGGCGTCGCGACTCGCGGGCGTGAACCCGGCGGACGTGACCGCCATCGCGATCTACCTTCACGCTCAGAGGCGAAGGCAACCCCCTCATGCCCCTCGAGGGATTCTCAGCCTTCGAACCAGGAACTTTTGAACTTGGAACCCTCGAACCCTACATGAGAAGTTCGTAGATCTCGCGCATCTTGCGCGCCGCCGTCTCCCAGGAGAAGCGCTCGACGTTCTTGCGGCCCGCTTCGGTGAGTGTCTTCCTCAGATCGGCGTTCAGGAGCATTTCGGAGAGGTTCTCGGCGATGGCCTCTTCGTCGCCCGGATCGACGAGGACGGCGGAGCCGCCGGCCACTTCGGGAATCGCCGCGTCGTCTCCGGCCAAGACGGGCAATCCCGAGGCTTGGGCCTCGACAAGGGGAAAACCGAATCCCTCGCCGCGCGTGACGAAGTACATGATCCGCGCCCGGCTGTAAAGCACACGCTTCTCCTCCTCCGTCACCGGGCCGAGGACGCGGACGTTCTTCTCGATTCCCAACGAACGAATCAGGCGTTCGCATTCGGCGAAACGCCGATCGTGTCCGACGACCAGGAGGAACACCACGTCGCCCAACGTGTCGCGGCGTCGCTCGAGACAGAGCGCGAAGGCGCGGATCATCGCGGGCAGGTTCTTGCTCGGTTGCGCGGTCCCGATGTACAGGATGTAGCGCTTGGGCAACTCGAGTTTGGTCGAGACCATCTGGACGATGGTCGGCTCGGCGGGCGCGAGAAACTGCTTTTCGACCCCCGAGTGCACGACGATCGTCTTGTGGGCCGCCTCGGGGAAAAGAGAAGCCAAGCGGTCCTTCGTCGCGTTCGACACCGAGATCAGCCAACTAGCCTGGCGCACGAAGTGGGGGAACGTGAAGCGATAGAAGAGCGAGATCGTCCGGTTGTGAAGCGATTGTTTCGTCGCGCTGTCCTCGTCCACCGTGAAGGGCTGCATGTCGTGAATGGTCAGAATCTGGCGCCGGGCTCCGATCACGGGCGCGACGGGGGAAAGCGAGTGGAGGAAGTCGCACCGCGTCCGCCGAACCTTCCTGCCGAACGAAAACAGCGTTCGCGTGCTCAGGGGCGGGACGCGGCACGGCACGACCGTGAAGTTGTCGCCCACTCTCAGACGGCGGTTGAAACTCGAGTGCGTGAAGATGGTGTACTGATTGTCCTGGTCGATGAGCGAGAGGTTGTTGATCAGGTTCTCGCTGTACTTGGCGAACCCCGAGTACGAGGCGCTGAGGTAACGGGCGTCGATCGCGATGCGTTTCGGGGGCGCCATGAATCACCGCCCTTCGGGTACGTAGGACTCGAACTCGCGCCGAAAGCGGCTCGCCGCCTCGCGCGCCGCCTGGGCGAAGTCGCCTTGCGACGAGGCGTAGGTCACGGCGCGGGCCACGTTCACGACGACCGAGCCCGGACGCTCCCCCCACGCCCCGCGCACGGCCGCGCGGGCCGATCCGCCTTGCGACCCGACGCCCGGCAGCAGGAACGGACATCGGGGCGCCGCTTGGCGGACCGAAGCGATGCGACGGGATTGCGTGGCGCCGACAACCAGTCCGATATTGCCGTATTTGTCGCCCAAGGCGAGTTTGCGGGCGACGTCGAGATAGAGGCGACGCGGGGTCTGGAAATCCGCCGATCCCGGATTCGAAGTCAGGCAAAGGACGTAGACTCCGCGGTCTCGATACTCGAGGAAAGGTTCGAGGGTGTCGAGCCCGAGATAGGGACTGACGGTCACCGCGTCGGCATTCCAGGTTTCGAAGATCGCTCGGGCGTACTTGGCCGCGGTGTTGCCGATGTCGCCGCGCTTGGCGTCGGCGATGACGGGAATCGCATCGGGAATGGCTTCGAGAGTCGTGTCGAGCGCCTTCATCCCTTCGAGCCCCATGGCCTCGTAGAACGCCCAGTTGGGCTTGTAAGCGCAGACCAGGTCCGCAGTCGCCTCGACGATCTCGCGGTTGAACCGCGCCACGTCGGCGGCGTCGCGCCGTTTGAACGGCGCGGGGAGCTTGGCCGGATCGGGATCGAGTCCCACGCATAGGAGGGACCGATTGCGCTTCTGTGCGGCGGCGAGGCGGTCGAAAAAGGGAGGCTGTTCCATTCCCGACAGTCTATGAGGAGGGGGCGGGGGAGTCAAGGTTCATGTCAGCCAGGAGTTTCCCCAGTTTTCGGGCGTCAGGTCAGGACGAAGCCGAAAAGATCGGGTTGCGATGAAGGGGGAGGCGGTTTGAGCCGC
>JAFGFN010000169.1 GCA_016931035.1 Candidatus Sumerlaeota bacterium | reverse complement strand
GGTCGGCGGGGGAGTGGTTGGGACATGGACCCAGACGACCCCGATACCGGAGGCGCTGGTTGTGCCGGCGGTGACGGTCTACGATGGGGTCATCTACGTCGTTGGCAGCTACAACGAGAGCATGGCGTACTACTACAGCGCTCATTCCCCCAGATTCTCTCCTGGAGCCCCTCAGGCCGCCGCGAGTCGATACTGGGGACTGTACTGGTGATGGCAGTCGGGCCCGAAGCCTCCAAACCGGTGGACGGGTCCCCTTTGTCGGAATAGCCTCGCGAGGTAAGGGGGAGGAACGCGGGATCTACTCGTGTTCCGTCTCCTCGTGTTCGCCCTCGTGGTCGTGGTCCTCATGATCGTGATGATGTTCGCCGCCCTCGGCCGCGACCACGGCGTCGTGCAGAGCGTCGAGAAACTCCTTGTAGTGGTCCCAGGACATCGACTCCTCGTTCTCGACCATGCCGAGGCGGGGAAGCAGGTCCGCGCCGAGTTTCTCGATCAGCGCATCCGACACAACCACGCGCACGTGATCGCCTTCGAGCGAAACGGCCAGAGCGTGCGATGTGTCGGGTCCGATGTCGATTCCCTCGTCGTTGCGCATGTGAGAGACGAGAGGGACCGACAAGGGGTCGACTGCTGGAGTCTGCTCAGTAGGAGCGGGAGCCGGCGCCTCCTCCTGGATCGCAGGGCGGGTTCGGAGAACCAGGGCCAGTCCCGCAACGACCACGGCGGTCACAACGACGGTGAGAACGGTTCTTGACGTGTTCATGGGAGCCTCCTTAAGGCGTCGATTCGGCGGCCGCTGAGAGCTGCCTTTCGATATCGCGGACAAGCCGCTCCGCGGGTTGGGACGAAGGCGCGATTCGGCGGACTTCGCGCGCTCTCTCGAGCGCTTCCTCCAGACGGCCCTGGTCGCGCAAGAGGATCGGGACCAGGTTGGCGCTGAAAAGGAAATCCTCTTCGAGATCGTCGGACCAGGTCAGGTGCGAGGCGATCTTTCCCTCCTCTCCGAGCTCGGGACGCTCCGCCAGTCCGCGCCGGTAGGATTCGCGCGCGGCGTCGAGGGCGTTCGGGAGCCATTTGTCGCCCCAGGGGTACGCTTTCTGGTACTTCCCGCGGACGTGAAAGAGAGCGAGCGTCTGATAGAGAAGGAAAACTTCGGGGTTGTCGTCGTTGTTGCGCAGACCCTCGGTTATGAAATCGAGCGCGGATTGCCAATGCCCTTCGTCGGCGAGCGTCATGCCGCCCACCCGATAGCCTCGCACGTAGCGCGGATTGCTGAGCGTCATGATCCGGTACCAGGGGATGAGCTCGGCTTTCTGTGTGTGGGTGTGAGCCTGGCTCGAATGGCGATACGGCTTGACCTCGCGCTCGAGGTCGCCCAGAAAGCCACGGAAATCGTCTTGCTTGGAGCGGATTTGCGTCGCCGTGCCGGGTCCGCACGTCTGATCGAGCTCGGTCTTGCCCATGAGGTCGACGTTCTTCTTGGGCGCGTAGGCGATGCCGGCGTGCAAGTAGCGAGTGGTCTTCATGAACAGAAGGTCGGCCGCCGTCGCGCGAATCTCGCCCAGGATCATCCCGAAGGCGCTGGCGTTGCGGTTGCGGATCGCCGCCTCCGAACCGCCGACGTTGTAGAGCGAACGTTCGAGTTGACTGGCGGCGCGCAAGGCGGGGACGCGCCAGACGCACAACGCGAGAAACGCCGCCAACGCGCCCCATCCGATCCTGTGTGCTATGGCTCGCTTCCTAGTCAATCTTCAATCCTCAATCCGCAATTCGCAATCCCTACAGTCTCATCCGTCCGAACTTCCATCGCGCCACGAGAAAGAGGGCCGCGGTCCATGCCGCGCCGTAGGCGAGGAGAATCAGGAACAATGGCCAATGCAGACACGTTTCGGAATTCGCAAAGCATTCGGTGTGGAAGAGAACGGTCGCGTCGGGCACGCACGAGAAAACGCGTTCGACAATCCGGGCCCCCAGGTCGCTGCGCAGCTCGACCGACTGCTTCACGAGGTTCGCCAGAAACCCCCACCCGAAATACCAAAGGAGCGAGACGAGCGCGGCGACGACTGTCGGCATCCAGAACGACAAGGCCATGGCCGCCGACCCGAGAAGAGCGAGCGAGACTAGCTGGAGACAGGCCGACTGGACCAGGGCCAAGGCCTTCTGGCCCGGGACCGTCGGCACGGCGACCAGCGTGGTGAAAACGAACAGCGTGTACGCCCCGAGGACCAGGGCGAGACAGGCGAGAATCTTGCCCGCGAGCACCTGCGACCGCGAAATGGGTTTGGCCAGGAGAGGCATCAGGGTGCCGCGCTCGAATTCCTCGGGGAAGCAGCGGGCCGCAAACGAAGCGGCGAGAAACGCCGCGAGAATGTGGCTCAGGGTTAAGCCGAGGCTCATCAGGAATCGGGCGGTCGACGCCCGGTCGATCCCGATCATGCGAACGGAGATTGTCCCGACGACGTACATGAGCATGAAGATCGCGACGACGTAGAGATCCTTTCGCCGGGCGAAGTCGAGCCACGTGAGCCGGAAGACAAGGCCCGCCGGCGAGGCGACGGAAGACGATGTTGAGAGCGACGGACTCGTCACAGCGGCCTCCGGCGGAAAAGAAGGTACGCACCCGCGAGGAACAGGCACGAGTAGGCGGCGGCATAGCCGGTCAAGGCGTACAACACCCACGCGGGCATCGCGTGCCATATCGTCTCGCCCCGATTGACGCTGTGGACCGCCTTGGCCGACGCGTCGAAGAGCGTGATTTGAGGAACCGCGTACATGAGGGCGACCAGAAACCACTGTCCGACGCGGTCCACGTAGTCGTAGAGGTAGCTGGTGAGGTTCATGAAGGTTTGCGAGAACAGGTAGAGAATCGCGGCGAGCGTGATGGCGGCGTCGGTGTTGAGAACCATGGACAAGAGGAACACCAGGCTGGCCACGACCGACAATTGCAGGATCTGAAGATAGACGGACTGAAGAAACAGACTCTTTTCGACCGGAACCTGGAGCGTGGCGTTGACCGTCACGAAGACGGCCATGAAGAGGGCGTAGCAGAAGACGCCCGCCATCACGACGCCCAGGAATTTCCCCACGAGGAACTCGAGGCGCGAAACCGGCTTGGCCAGGAGGGGGTAGATGGTCCGGTTCGCGAACTCGCGGGGCAACTGGCGGGCGGCGAGGAGGATCACGGTCGCCGCGGTCGTGACGTTCATGACCTTGAGGGCGATCTCGCGGTAGAACTTGCTCAACTCGGGAATGTCGAAGAAGTGGACGAACCGCAACGCGCCGACGATGATGGACGTGATCAGGACGATCGCGTAGACCTCGCGTCGCCGCCACGCCTCGTAGAGAAGCGTGCGACCGATCAGGAAGACGTTGCGCACCTGCGCGGTCATGGGGTTCCGCCTTCGTCGCGCCGGCGAATCAAAGACATGAAATGGTTCTCGAGCCCCGCGTCCGACGCGTCGCCGAGGAGCGAGTCGAGGGACTTGTCGAACAGGATTTCGCCCCGATGGATCGCGATGACGCGATCGCAGAGCGCTTCGACCTCGTAGAGCTCGTGCGAGGAGAAGAAGATGGTTGCGCCCTTCGCCTTGAGGTCGAGCAGCACCTTGCGCAAGTCGTGCCGCCCGACGGGATCGAGACCCGACGAGAGCTCGTCGAAGATCAGGCACTCGGGTTCGGCGATCAGCGCCTGTGCGATTCCCAGGCGCTGCTGCATCCCCTTCGAGTAGGTTCGAATCAACCGCTCTCCCGCGCCGTCGCCGAGTCCGACCTCCTCGAGAAGGGTGGGAATCCGCTCGCGCAGCCGCGAGCGGGGGACCCGGTGGAGTCCGCCGTAGAGTTCGAGGAGTTCGGTCCCCTTGAGGAAGGGGTAGTAAAGCGTGACTTCGGGAAGGTAGCCGATGCGCAGTTTCGACTCGACGGCGCCCGCGGGTTCGCCGAAGATTCGGACCTCGCCCTTGGTGGGGAAGAGGAACCCCATCATCGCCTTGATCGTGGACGACTTTCCCGCCCCGTTCGGGCCGATGAACCCGACGCATTCCCCTCGCGCGACCGAGAAGGTCGCGCCGTTGACCGCGCGAGTCGCGCTTCTGCCTGTTCGGTAATCCACGACAAGGCCGCGGATATCGATCACGTTTTCCTGGTCCATGGTATCGCTCGCTTGGCGGAGTCTGTGGTCCTGCGTCCCAACCTCTCTTTTTATCGTCAAACCGTGGGCGATTTCAAGATCCGATGACCGAGACGATCGAGAAAACCCTTGCATTTGCCCCACGGCAAAGTATCCTGAATCCGGCCCCCTCGGGTCCCGAGGTCCCGTCGAGACAGCCTGCGATCGCCGAGTTTATTGGCCGGAGGAATGCCATATCATGAGACCGCGACGGATAGTTGCGACGATAACGTTGATATTCGCGCTGGCGCTTGGGAGCGTCGGGTGCATTCGGTCCAGCCTCGAGATCACGTCCGAACCTCCCGGGGCCAACGTCAAGTTCCAGGACTGCGATCGCGGCCAGACCCCGGTGAAGATTCCTTTCATTTGGTATTGGTATTACGACATCGAACTCGAGAAACCGGGCTACCAGACCCTCAAGACCCAGGAATACCTCGCCACGCCGCCCTGGTTCCTCTTTCCGCTCGATCTCTTCTTCGAGGCGTTGCCCTTCCCCATCCCCGACACCCGGCATCGCCACTACAATCTCGAACCCCTGCCCGCTCAACCATAGTGCTATAGCCGCCCTTGTTTGATGGGTTGTCCGTTTATCTTGGAGTGCGCGGACACGTCCGCGCTTTCAGAGCGGCGACATGTCGCCGCACTCCAAATGAAGAGCGGCATTCGGCGGGTCCTCGGTTCAGTCCATGATGGTCAAGCCCAATGGGATGAATCGCGCGTTGTTTTGAGTACAGGCTTTAGCCTGTTCTTCTCGATGTGGGAGCAGCCTGAAGGGTGTACTCTGAACTTCTAGTCGCTTCCGATTTCCAGGTGGGTGGAGCGGACACCTGTCTCGATCTCACGCTTTGCGGTCGGCGCACGTCTCGGCGAGCGCGTCGAGGCGCTCGACCACGTTCGGCCACGCGTAGGGACGCAGGAATTCCTGCCGCGCGGGGTAGGGGAGATGTTGCGCCGGCTCGGCCAGGATGGCGGCCAGGCGAACGGCGAGCTCGGTGTCGCTCCGGTAGAGGTGTGCGGCGTGTTGGTCCTCGGGGAGAAGATGAGGATAGTTGAGGCGACGGGGGAGAAGCGGATAGCATCCGCACCAGAGCGCCTCGATGACCGAGAGGCCGAGGAACTCTTGTCGCGAGGTGGAAACCACCACGTCGCTCTGCCAGAGAAGGCGCGCGTAGTCGGCGCGCGACTCGAGAAACCCGAACGAAACGATCTGGTCCGCGAAGGTCCGTCGGGCGGCGTCAAAACACACGGGGGAGGAGGGAAACGTCTCGCCGCACACGGCCAGGCGAAAGCGCCGCCCCTCGGCCCGGATCGCCGCGAGGGAATCGAAAAACGCTTCGGGTCCTTTGTCGTGCTCCCAACGGTGGTTCCACAAGATCAAGGGCGGCTGCGCGGCGAAATCGCGTTCCGGAGCGTCGCTCGGCGCCTCGCGGTCGAGCCCGTCGAGATCGACTCCGACCGGCACCACGGTCGAGCGTTCCTCGACTTCGGCGAAGCGCTCGGAAGTGAGCCGTTCGTCGGGCATGATGCGATTTCCGCGCCGCCAACAGTCGAAGAAGTCGCGTCTGTGGAACTCGGAATTGAAGATCAACGCGTCGGCGACGAGGGCGGAACTCGAGTTGATCGCGCCCCACTGGAATTCCGACTTGCCTTCGACTTGAGGGGGATAGGAATACTGGTTTTCGTGGAAATAGAGAATCGCGGGAACGTCCCCCATGCGGCGTCGCATAAGACCGAGAAACTCGGCCAGATTCACCATGTCCGAGGCGACGATCAGATCGGGACGCAGGATCTTCTCGCGAATCGCCTGTTCCGCGAACACCCAGGCCGCCGTCTGCATCCGCCATTTCCATTTGCGCGCCGGAAGCGTGAGGACGCGGATCGCGTGGCGCGACCGCTCGGCCCAGCCCTCCGCTAGAACGCGGTGCGACCCGCCGTGGTAGGCTTCGAGAAATAGGATGTCCATCGGGATTCGGCCGACTCAGGGGGTGTCGTTGTTTTCGTTAGGCGGGCCCGCCTCGCGCGCGGGTCCTTCGTCCTCGAGAATGTCTCGCGCCGCATCCTCGCGTTGGATCTCCTCGAGAATCTTGAAAACGTGGAACGCTTCGCTCGTGCTCGGGTCGTGCTTGAAGTGGATATCGGGATGGCGCTTGAGAGAGACCCGCTCGGCGAGAAGGCGCTTCACGTAGCTCCGGGCCGATTCAAGCGCCTCCATGGCGTCGCGCACCTTTTCGGGCGCGTCGTCGAGAAGGCTGACGTGAACGACGGCCTCGCTCAGGTCCCGGCTCACCTTGACCCCCGTGACGCTGACCAACGTGATGCGCGGATCGCGCAGATCGTAGTTCAGTATCTTGGCCAGCTCCTGGCCCAGGAGTTCCTCGACGCGTTTCAGGCGGGAATGCAGCATGAGATCCTCTGATTCTCTCACGGATCGCTTCGAACGCCGAGTCTCGGCAACGGGCGAGGCATTGTCAACGGAAAACCCTCGCGAAGCCATACTCGTTCAGAGCACAGCCTTCAGGCTGCCCCGAAACGTCATCCGTCGAAATCGAAATCGGGATCGATTCTTCTCGCGTTCTCGATAGCGATCCCGATAGCGATTTCGATCCATATTCGGCAAAAGACGTCCGAAGGACGGGGCGAAATCCGAGAATGCCGGGATGCGCCCGCGGCCGCGCGGCTGTCGTTTTTGGCTTTCCCCCCTCGCAAGCAGTGTCGTATCATGAAGTTGGCGCCGACTTTCCTTCGGCGGGCATCGGAGACGTCTTCCGACTCCACCGACGGCGCGTCGGCCAACTCCACTCGACGGACGGACCGCAATGACCGCACAGACCTCGGGTTCAACAGGCATGTGGCGAATTCTCTGCATCGACGACGACCAGGACGTGTTGGATATCCTCCAGGCGATCCTGTCGAGCAAGCATGAGGTCGTCGTCGCGCCCGACGGGGTGACGGCCGTCGGGATGCTCGACTTCTGCGACGCCGATTTCATCATCTGCGACATTCGCATGCCGAAGATGGACGGATTCCAGACCGTCGAGCTCATTCGCCAGCATCCGCAATACGCGATTATTCCGGTCTTCTTTCTCACCGCCGAGCACCACCGCGACATGGCCAAACGCGGTTTCGAGGTCGGCGCAAACCTCTACCTCACCAAGCCGTTCGACCCGAATCGTCTGCTGAGCAATATCGACTACTTTTTGAACGAAACGGGCCAGAACCCGCGCCCGAAACGCCTGACGCCCGACGGGGTCCAGGCCGAAGCCGCGCGACGACCGACGACCCAACCGGTGGCGAAAGCCGCCGGGACCGCGGCGGGCGCGCCGGGAGGGCGTCCGCGGATCGTCGTGATCAGTCGGGTTCAGGAGCAGCTGCGTTTGGCGTGCGCGGCGCTCGAATCGAAATACGAGTGCGTGGCCTGCGCCGATCCTCTTTCTTCTCTGGGTCAACTCTTTCGCTACGAACCCGACATTCTCCTGATCAACCCCGCCGTACCCAAGCTCTCGGGCTGGGGACTCGTCCAAATGCTCAAGCAGAACCCGAAGATCAAAGACGTGTCCATCCTCGTCATGCGCGACGCGGGGCAGACGATCGACGAACGACTCATCCCGACCATCACGGACCTGCGTCCCCTCGCGCCGGATGCCACCTCTTCCGACATCGCCGCAGCGGTGGAAAGCGCGGTCGCCGCCCCCTCCTTCCGTATCCGGGAAAAACGGTCGAGTCTCGCCGAACTCGCTCGCGAGGAGGAGCGAATGAGAACGGAGATCGAGACCGAGCGCGCTCGTCAGAGGGTTCACGAACGCAAGATCAAAGACCGCTACCGCCGAATTCAGGATTTCATCGATTCGAATTTGGGGTAGACAAGTCGCGATTTTCGAGTTACGAATGTAAGGTTGAGAGTGCCGGGTTCGTCCTCTGAGGCTCCGGAAGCGGCGCCTGGGACCCTCGAATTCGTCTGTAACGGGAGATCGATATGAAAATCGGAGTGCCGAAAGAGATCGCATCGGACGAGACGCGCGTGGCCCTCGACCCCAAGACCGTCGGGCTTCTCACGAAGAAGAACCACGAGATCTCGATCGAATCCGGCGCGGGCGTCGGATCGTCCTTCTCCGACGATCAATACCGGAAGGCCGGAGCGACCATCGTCCCCTCCGCCGCCCCGATCTACGCCCAGAGCGACGTGATTCTGAAGGTCCTCGCCCCCTCCGATTCCGAGACGGAAGCGATCCGCGAAGGCGGAACGCTGATCTCCTTCATGTCGCCCCACAAGAACCCCGGCACGATCGCGAAACTGGCGAGCCGCCGCGTGACCGTGTTCGCCATGGAGTTCGTCCCGCGCATCTCGCGCGCCCAGACCATGGATGCCCTGAGTTCGATGGCGACGCTCGGGGGCTACAAGGCGGTCCTGATGGCCGCGGACCGTCTCCCCAAGATATTCCCGCTCATGATGACGGCCGCGGGGTCGATCCCCGCCGCCACGGTCCTCGTCCTGGGCGTCGGCGTCGCGGGACTCCAGGCCATCGCCACGGCGAAACGCCTGGGCGCGCGCGTCGAGGCGTTCGACCCGCGCCCCGCCGTCAAGGAACAGGTCCAGAGCGTCGGCGCGACGTTTGTCGAGATCCCGGTCGAAGAAGACGTCGAGACCGCCGGAGGCTACGCCAAGGAACAAAGCGAAGCGTTTCTCAAGAAAGAACAGGACGTGATCGCCGAACGTCTTCCCAAGGTGGACGTGGTGATCTCGACGGCCCAGATCTTCGGGAAGAAGGCCCCGATCCTCATCACCCTCGAAACCCTGAAGCGGATGCGGCCCGGGACGGTGATCGTCGATCTGGCCGCCGAACAGGGAGGCAACTGCGAAGCCACGAAGCCGAACGAGACGGTTGTCGTGGACGGCGTCACGATCCTCGGCCCGACCAACCTTCCCGCCACCCTTCCCAACGACGCGAGCCTGATGTACTCGAAGAACGTCATGAACCTCTTCAACCAGATATTCGGGACCGAGAACGGCCAACCCGATTTCGAGGAAGAAGTGACCAAAGGCGCGTGCATCGCTCGAGGCGGCGCGATTGTGAACGATATTGTGAGGGGAATCGTCGAGGGCTGAGAAGAAAGGGCGTTTCATGAAGTACCACTTGACCGAACACGCCCGAGACGCTATCGAGAAACGCCGGATTTCCGTGGAATGGATGGAAAGCACGCTGAACGCGCCGGAGTGGAGCGAGAAGGACTCGATAGATGGAAGTCTTGAACACCGTCTTGCGCGGATTCCGGAATTCGGGAACCGGGCGCTACGAGTGGTCACGAACACTGAAGCGATCCCGCCTCGAATCGTGACAGCCTGTTTCGACAGAAAGAGAACGCGCCAATGAAACTGAAAGTGGACCATCAAGCGGATGCCCTCTATCTGACCCTTGTCGAGAAGCCCGCGAGCGAGTCCGAAGAGGTGTCTCCCGGAATCGTCGTCGATTTCGACGATTCCGATCGCGTCGTCGGAATCGAGATGTTGCATCTTTCGAAAAGGGCGGCGGAATCCGATGTCCACCGGTTGCTTTTCGAATCGGTTCCGCAGTCGGGATAGAGCGAACCGACTGGTGCCTGCATCGCGCTCAACGGCGCGATTGCGAACGATATCGTCCAATCCATTGTCCAAGGCGGAGGAGCGTAATTCATGAGTCCGATAGTGATTTCCATCTACGTGTTTGTGCTGGCGGTATTCGTCGGGTTCGAGGTGATCGCCAAGGTGCCGCCCCTCCTCCACACCCCTCTGATGTCGGGCGCGAACGCGATTTCGGGCATCACGATCGTCGGCGCCCTGATCGCCGCGGGGGCCGACCACGGACTCGTGGCCGGCATCCTCGGGGTGGCCGCGCTCGTCGCCGCGTCGATCAACGTCTTCGGCGGCTATGTGGTGACCGACCGAATGCTCGAGATGTTCAAGAAGAGATAGGGCAGAACCCGAGACGTCGGGTCCCGGCCCGCCGGAGCGTGGACCCGGGAAACCCGACGTTCGAGACCATTCCACTTTCTGGAGACTGACGCATGCCGAACCTTCCCCTACCGGCGAGAGACCTTCTCTACCTCCTCGCGGCCGTTTTGTTCATCGTCGGGCTGAAAATGCTCGGATCGGCGCGAACGGCGCGGCGAGGCAACCTTCTTTCGGCCTTCGCCATGTTGCTGGCCGTCGTCACCGCGCTGGTGGCCGAACACATCGTCGACTGGCCGTATATCATCGTCGGATTGATCGTCGGAGGCGTCGTCGGCGTCGTCGCCGCGCGCAAAGTCCAGATGACCGCGATGCCCCAGATGGTCGCCCTCTTCAACGGGACGGGCGGCCTCGCCTCGGTCCTCGTCGCCTATTCCGAATACGTCGTGCGCGACAATAGAGCCGCCGAGCTGACCGCGACCGCGGGGACGCGCCTCGAAGCCTTTCACCAGGCCCTTCCGCTCGACGTCTCGATCACCGTCGTCTTGAGTCTTCTCATCGGCGCCGTCACTTTCTCGGGCAGTCTGATCGCCTGGGCCAAACTCCAGGGCGTCATGCGCGGCGCGCCGATCACCTTCAAGGGCCAGAAGTACCTGAACGGCCTCCTTCTGGCTGCGTGCCTGGGCCTCCTGGTCGCGTTCGTCTTCATGCCCAACTGGCAGCTGTTCCTCCTGATCGTCATCGCCGTCGCGCTGATCCTGGGCGTCACGTCGGTCATCCCGATCGGCGGCGCCGACATGCCCGTCGTCATCGCGCTCCTCAACTCCTACTCGGGCCTGGCCGCGGCGGCGACCGGGTTCGTTCTCCACAACATGGTCCTGATCGTCAGCGGGGCCCTCGTCGGCGCCTCGGGCATCATCCTCACCCAACTCATGTGCGTCGCGATGAACCGCTCGCTCGCCAACGTCCTCTTCGCGGCGGTCGGCACCGACGACGGCGGTGGCGCGGGCGGAGTCGATCGGCCCGCCGTGACGGGCTACACGCCCGAGGACGTCGCCATCATCCTCGACGGGGCGCAGTCGGTCGTCATCGTCCCGGGTTACGGCCTGGCTGTCGCCCAGGCGCAGCACGTCCTGCACGACGTGGCGCAGTCGCTCATCAAACGCGGCATCAAGGTGCGCTACGCCATCCACCCCGTCGCGGGCCGGATGCCGGGCCACATGAACGTGTTGTTGGCCGAGGCCAACGTGTCGTACGACCTGCTGCTCGAGATGGACGAGATCAACGACGACTTCCCCGAGACCGACGTGGCGATGGTCATCGGCGCCAACGACGTGGTCAATCCGGCCGCCCGCACCAAGAAGGACAGCCCGCTCTACGGGATGCCGATTCTGAACGTCGATCAGGCGCACACCGTCATGATCTTCAAGCGCAGCTTGGCCGCCGGTTTTGCGGGCGAGGGCAACGACCTCTTCTACGACCCCAAGACGATGATGATCTTCGGCGACGCCAAAAAGACCATCACCGAACTCTCCCGGATTCTGAAGGGATAGGATCCCTTCTCGTCTCTCGGAGGCATTCGCGATGCATGTTGCCGTTCCGCGACGATGGCTGTTGGCGGCGATCGCCCCGCTGCTTCCCGTAGTCCTGTTATCGTGTGTATTGAACCCAGGGCCCGCACAGGTCGCCGCGGCGCCCGACGGCAAACCGACGTTGTGGCTCATCGGCGACTCGACCGTCCGATGCGGACGCGGAGACGGCGCCGGGAATATGTGGGGGTGGGGAAGCGTCATCGCGCATCATTTCGACCCGAACCGAATCCACGCTCAAAACCGCGCCCTGGGCGGCACCAGCAGCCGTTCGTTCTATGCGCGCGGCCTGTGGCAGAAGGTGATCGACCAAGCGCGCCCGGGCGATTTCGTCCTCATGCAATTCGGCCACAACGACGGGGGAGGCGCGTACGATGACACGAAGGCGCGCAAGTCGATCCGAGGCAACGGCGACGACACCGTGACGGCCGTGTTTCCCGACGGACACGAGGAGATTGTGCATTCGTACGGCTGGTATCTGCGGCAATACATCGCGGAGGCCAAAGCCAAGGGCGTCACGCCGATCGTTTGCTCGTTGATCCCCCGCAACGATTGGACCGAGGAGGGCCAGGTCGCCCGCAATCAGGAAGACAACTACGTCCAATGGGCGCGCGAAGCGGCCGAGCAAACGCAGACCTATTTCATCGACCTCAACAACCGGGTCGCGGACAAGTACGACCGGATGGGGCGTGAAGCCGTCAAGCCGTTCTTTCCCAACGAACACACCCACACCGATTGGGATGGCGCGGCGCTCAACGCCGCGACCGTCGTCGAGGGCATTCGCGATCTGGCCGGTTGCCCGCTTGCCGACTATCTGATGGACCATCCCCAAGTCCCGACAGAACCGCCGGTCTCTCGGGCGAAGACAACGACCTCTTCTACGACTCGAAGACCATGATGACGTTTGGCGGCGACAGAAGCCGTGTCCCTGGGTTTGCAGCGGCCAGCTCATATCCCTGATCCGACATCCTGACACGGAGAGGAGCGGCACCAAGGTGCCGAACGGCATAGCGGGACCGAGGTTCCGCACTCCATATCGGAACGGGGACAATCGGCCACGACGCGACCGGGAAATCCTTGCGCCGTTTCCCGCCTTTGCCTATGGTGCATTCATAGACGCTACGTCCTGGATTCCCGAGCGTCGAGCCTTTCGTGAACATCTTCGATTCCGGAGGTAACGGCATCATGGCGCACCGCATCCGAAGCGATTCCCAAGACTCTGCGATCTCGACCCGATCCGAACGGCCCGCCCGACGACGCTCTTCTCGGGTCCGGGCCGTCGGTTTTCTCTGCGCGCTGACGTTTCTCGTCGCCCTCGGGTGCGACAAGGCTCCGACCCAGGGACCGGGCGGCGGACCCGCCGGAAAGAAGAAGGCGACCGTCCAGGATCTGGCCAAGGCGTTTCCTTCGTCTCTGCCGAGGCTCGTCGCCTCCGCGCCCGACGACACGATCCTCCTCGTCGCGCTTCAGGACATGGATCGCGCGGACGAGATGCGGACCACCGCGTTGGGCGAGTCGTGGAACGATCCGAACCTGTCGGTGTGGCGCGACCAGAGCTGGCCGAAGATCAAGAGGACTTTCCAGGAGCGTACGGGTGCCGACCTCGACGAAGTCCGCCGCGTCCTGAGCGGCGACGCGGTCTTCTTCGTCGCCCTCGCCCCTCCGGCCACGCCCGACGGCAAGCCGACGGGATACGCCGCGTGTCTGTGGCGGCCTGAGAGGGAGATCGAAGCGGCCGAGGCGTTTTTGCGCAAGGCCCTGGTGCCCGACGCGTCGCGCGCGCTCCTTCAGCGCGAGGGCGACCTGTTGGCCATGTGCGGCGGCGACGACGCGCAACGCAGAATGACCGAGATACTGGACCGCTACAAAGCGTTCAAGTCCGTTTCCGAAGGATCGTTCGCCGCGCGTTTCCTGCGCGGTTCCGATCCGAAAGCGCTGGCTTATCTGTGGGCCGAGGCGGCGAAGGCCGTCACCCTGGTCGACCAGTCGATCGAGAAGGACGAGGACGACGCCTCCGATGGCGATACAACCGCTGAGACCGCTCGTAACGTCGTTCGGGCTTTGGGATTCGACAACATCGACTACGTGTCGATGTCGGCCGGATTCCGCGACAAAGGGTTCGTGTTGTCCTCGCGTCTCCAGTGCGCCGGCCCGCGGCGCGGCGTCTGGGCGCTCGTGGGGTCGAACGCTCCGATGAAGGCGCTGAACCTGGTCCCGGCGACGGCGAACAACGTCTCGGCGGCCCGCCTTGCTCCCGTGAGCCAGATCCTGGCGACCGTCCGGTCGGCGATCGAGTCCGTCGGTCCCCTGAGCCAGATGGCGCTGGCGCAATGGAACCAGTACCAGGTTCTGGCGGCCTCGTTCATGGGACTCCAGGATTTCGAGACGGAGTTCTCCGCCCTGTTCGGCCAGGAGATCGGTTTCACGATGGACGTGGGCGGGATGATGATGGGAGTCTCCGCCTCGCTCATGATCGAGGCGGGCGACAAGGACAAACTGATGACCGTGGTGCGGAAGATCGTTCAATCCGCCGGCGCCACGCCGACCCCGGCGACCTACGAAGAGGTTCCATACGAGTTCCTGATGATTCCCAATTTGCCTTTGCCGTTCCAGCTCACCTACGGCATGGTGGGCGATTTCTTCGTCCTCTCGACCCAGCAAACCGGATTCCGCCAAGCGGTCCAGGCGAACAAGACCGGGGTGAACCTGGCGTCGAGCGAAGAACTGAAGAGATCCCTGGCGCACCTGGACGCGAGCGAAGGATTCTCGATGAGCTACTCGAAACCCTCGCCTTCCGTGGGCGCGATGACGCCGATGCTTGCCGCGATGGCTATTCCGAAGATCAATCAGGCGCTGGGCGCCGATTTCACCCCGGCCGACGTCCCGAATCTCCAGATCTTCCTCGATCGCCAGGAACCGACGATCTCGATCAGCTGGGCCGAGGACGATGCGCTCGCCGCGCAGAGCTACACCACGGGGCTCTCGGTCGGATTCGATCCGACGTCGCTGCCCGTACTCGGCATGGCGACGGCGATCGCCGTTCCCGGTTTCGTCAACGCGCGGACCCAGTCGCAGGCCAGGGCGTGTCAGGAGGCGCAACAGAAGATCCAGGGCGCGACGCAGGAGTATATGCTGGAGAACAACAAGACGACTGCCGCGTGGGACGATCTGGTCGGCGAGGGCAAATACCTGAGACGGACGCCGAAATGCCCTTACAACAACGCGCCGATCCGGATTCCAGGTCCGGATGAGAATGCGGTTTGCCCGAACGGGATTCCCGAGCACGCGATCGATTTCTGACAGCGTTTTCCCATCCGCTCCGGCGGAATGCGTTCGCCATGTCCCCAAGCCCGGTTGTCACGCCCGAGATTCTCGAAGCCGCCTATTGCCAAGGGGTCTTTCCGATGGGAGATCCCGAGACCGGGGAACTCGCGTGGTATCAGCCCGAGCCGCGCACCTTGATCGACTTGGAGCGATTCCACGTTCCGCGGCGCCTGGCGAAGACGATCCGGAGCGGCAAGTTTCGCTTCACGGTCAACCAAGCCTTCGACCGGGTGATTCGTGAATGTGCCCGCGCCCGGCGGCCCGACGGAATGTGGATCACGACCGAGATCGTCGCTCTCTACTGCCGGATGCATGAATTGGGCAAGGCGCACAGCGTCGAGGCGTGGGTGGGAGAGGAACTGGTGGGAGGGCTCTACGGCGTGGCGTTCGGCGGCGCGTTCATGGGCGAGTCGATGTTTCACGTCGTGCGCGACGCTTCGAAGGCGTGTCTCGTCCATCTGGTCGAGCGGCTGCGCGAGCGCGGCTACGTCTTGCTCGACACCCAGTTCCCCACGCCTCACCTCTCGCAATTCGGCCTGATTCTCCTCCCGCACGCCGCGTACCTGAATCTCCTCCACGCCGCGCTGCAACTCGACCGTCGGTTCGACGCGGAAGAGATCCGCGCCTGAAGAAGTGGCATGGGCGTCTCGCCCATGTCTTCGGTTTGAAGCGGAATGAGCGTCTCGCCATGTCTTGACGGCCGTTCACGGGCAGGATGCCCGTGCCACTAGAGTTTCCTACACACCAGATCGCCCGTACCGATAGGGACAACCACCGAATCGACCCGCTCGTCCGTCTCGGCGCGGTCGAGCATCGCGCGCATGTCGTCGGCGTGGCTGATGGCGTTGTCGGCCACGAAGAGTCCTCCCGGGACGAGGCGCGGCACGATCAGGTCGTAACACTCCGCGTAGTATTCCTTCTCGGCGTCGAGGAAGCAGAACGCGATGTCGCTCACGTGGGCGAGATGCTCGCGGGCGTCGCCCTCGGTCAGATCGACGACATCGGCGACGCTCGTCATCGCGAAAGTCTCTTGGGCGATCCGCACCTTCTCGGGAAGGACCTCGAACGTGGTGAGACGCCGTCCCATGAGACGGCAGGCGAGCGACAGCCACAAGGCGGAATAGCCCGCGCTCGTGCCGATCTCGACCCATTGCCCCGGCGGGGCCGACGCCGCCAACAGGGCGATGAACCGTCCCGTCTCGGGCGGCACCTGGCGAAGACGTTCCAGGCGATCCGTGCCGTCCGTCCGGTCCCTCGCGTCGATCTCTTCGAGAAACTTCATCCGCTCCAGAATCGGCTGCGGTATGTCGTGGAACATGGTTTCGGCCTCCCTGTTCTTTTTCTCGGCGCACCCGGCCTCTGAGGATGCGTTCTCATGGCGCGGCGTCGGATCGGGAAGACCGACGCACGATCCGTCCCTCCGGGACGACCGGGAACTCCTCGCGGAACTGCTCGCGGGCAACCACGGAGAAGTTGTCGAGATCGCGCACCTCATAGACCGTTAGCAATTGCATCGCGCTCCGCGGAAAGGGGCCGGGGACGGTGAAAGCGGGACGCAGATCGTAGTACTGACCGATCAACGGATCGGGGATCGTGATGTAGACGGACCGTCCGGCCAAGATCTGCGGTGCGACGGTTCCGCCCAGAAAGGCGACCAGCCACTGATTCGAATTGGCGAGCGGTTCCTTTCCCACAAACACCTCGATCCCTTCGGGCAGTGTGGTTTCGAGTTGGTCGCCGTACCAACTGCTCAAGACAAGGTTGGCGCCGACGACGGCCACGTCGGGACGCCGCCCTTCGACGACCTGCGCGTACCAGAGGGGGAAGAGATCGCAGTCGGCGTTGGTGAACATCACGGCGCCGGGCGGAAGTCCGCTCAGGAGAACGTGGGCGTAGTCCCACGCCTGGGTCGCATGGGCCTTGTTCACGTCCGCCGACTCGGGATAGTAGGCGACGATCGAGCCTCCCGCCAGGCCCAGCGCGACGGTCCCCGCAATCCAAGCTCGGAGACGTCGGCGCTTCTCCTGGCGGGCGGGATCGTCGTGTCGAGGAGGGAGACTCTCGGGCATGGCGACGGCCCCCGCCAAGGCCAACGACGCGATCGCCAACCACATCGGCATCTGGTACGTCTCGATGTCGAGGATCGTGTACACCATCGCGAAGAAGAGATTGAGGAAGACGCCGAGTCCGAGTCCCAACGCCGCCCATCGACTCCGCCGCCAGAGACACGCGAATCCGAACAGCGAGACGAAACAGACGATCAGGCCGAACACGGCCAAGGCCGGATCTTCTTCCGGATGCCTGGGATCGTCGGGTCGGAAGTATTGCTCTCCCATCCATTGCGCGATGTCGAGCGCCCGGTTGCGCAGATGCTCGCGAATCTGCGCGCCATTCATCGGCGCGCCGCTATCGAGTGCCAGAACGCGAGTCGAAGAGTATTGCTTCCCGGTCAGGTGCCAGAGAATTCCTTCCAGACCGCGAGGGTTTCCCCAGTTCAGGGGCGGATGGGACGACGCCCGGAGCGGCAAATAGACATAGCCCGCCAGAGGCAGGAGAAAGAGGATTCCGGCCACCAGAACGGTCGCGACGCGCGAGGGGGAGGGGGCGTCGCATCTCTTCGGGGGATCCTCCTCGCGGTTCGTCTTGGGTTTTCGACAGACGGCAATCAGCGCCAGGAAAGAGAGAGGAACGGTCACGACGAAAACCTGGTGATGGAGAAATGCCATGCCGCTCAACAGAGCCAACCCCCAGAGGCTGCGGCGCGAGCCCGTACGGATCACTCGCAGTCCCATGGCCCACGCGAAGGCGACAAAGACCATCAGGAGCGAATAGACTTCGGTCTGATTGCTTTGGCCCCACCACGTCGCGCTTGTCCCCATCGCCAGGGCCGAGGCGGCAGCCAGGTAGCGCCACGGCATCTGGCGAGCGCGCCGGCGACCCATCAGAAGGCGCATCAGCTCGCGCATGAACCGGAACGCTCCGACCGTTGCCAAGGCGCCGAAGACGGCCGTCACGAAGTTCATCGAGAACGCGGGCGAACCGATGCCGACGCGTTGCACGAGGTGGCCGAGGACCATGAAGAGGGGATAGCCCGTGGGGTGAGGGACGCCCAGGCACCACGCGGCCGCGGTGAGTTCCGCCCCGTCGCCCGGGTAGATCGTCGGGCAGAGCGTGACCATGTACAGCGTCAAGACGAGAACGAAAACCACCACGGGAATCCAATGACGGAGGGGAGAGCCCGCGGCGCGCGACGCGAAGACCGAGTTTTGGCGGAGGGCGACAGGTTCCTGGAATGGAGGCGCCATGGGAAGGATCGAACTCCGTACTTGGACGGCTAGATTCCGAGCATCCGTTCGTAGAGTTGCTCGTACTTGCCCGCGGCTTTCGCCCAGGAATGATCCCGATTCATCCCGTTGAGTTGCAGGCGACGCCAAAGGGCGGGTTCGGTTCGGAACGTCGCGATTGCGCGTTTCAAGGTCGCCACGAGCGCCTCGGGTGTCCTTTCGTCGAACGAGAACCCGTTGGCCTGGCTCGGCGCGGTCTCCGGGTCTTTCGGATCGAAGACCGTATCGGCCAAGCCTCCCGTTCGCCGGACGATGGGAAGCGTTCCGTACTTGAGGGCGTACATCTGGCTCAGGCCGCAGGGCTCGAAGTTCGACGGCATGAGAAACGCGTCGGCCCCGGCGACGATGAGATGGGCGAGATCCTCGTCGAAGGCGAGACCCGTCCGGATCGATTTCGGATAGTCGCGCGCCGCTTGCTCGAGCGCGTCTTGGTAGGCGGGATTGCCGTCGCCGAGGAAAACGAATTGCGCGCCGAGCCGAGCTATCTGGGGCAGCGCCGTCTCGATCAGATCGATCCCCTTCTGCTGCTCGAGGCGCGAGACCATTCCGACGAGCGGGGTCGTGGCACGCCCCGGGAGCTCGAACCGTTTCTGCAGCGCGGCCTTGCAGGCCGCTTTTCCGGAGAGGTCGTCGCGCGAATACCTCGCGGGAAGGCACGGGTCCGTCTCTGGGTTCCACACGTCCGTGTCGATTCCGTTGAGAATCCCGGTCAGGCGGTCGCGTCGCATTCGGATGAAGCCGTCGAGACCGCAACCGTATTCCTGGGTCTGGATCTCGTCGGCGTAGCGCGGGCTGACGGTGCCGATATGATCGGAAAACGCGATCCCGCCCTTGAGCGGGTTGACCCAGCCCCAGTATTCCATGCATTCGGCGTGGTAGACCGAGCTGGGCAGGCCCGTCGTCGCCAGGTGCGAAGGGTGAAACAGGCCCTGGTAGGCCAGGTTGTGAATCGTGAGAAGGAGCCGCGTCCGGGAAAAGAACGGATCGTGGCGAAACGGGAACAGAGTCTTCAGATAGACGGGCGTGAAAGCGGCCTGCCAATCGTTGCAGTGGATGACGTCGGGCGCCCAGTCGAGCCCCTTGAGCATCCACAGAAGCGTCATGTTGAAGAACGCGAATCGCTGCGGGTTGTCGGGGTAATCGCCCCCATCTTCGCCGTAGAGTTCCGGTCGATCGAACAACGGCGGGCTATCGACGAAATAGACCCGGACATTGGAGCCGGGGAGCGAGCCCCCGTAGATTCGGCCTTCGATCCGCGACCGGGCGAGGAGGCCCCAAACTTCGGGAAAGACGATCCGGAGCCCTTGCGCCGCCGGATCGATCGAGCGATATCGAGGCATGACGACGCGCACGTCGTGACCCCGACGGGCGAGTTCGCGTGGCAAGGCCCCGGTGACGTCGGCCAGTCCGCCCGTCTTGGCGAACGGAACGACTTCGGATGCCACAACGAGAATCTTCAAAGGTCTTGTCTCCCTACTATTCCGGACAGAATCGTCGGACGGACACGATCGGACGGGTCCGTCCCGTGAGCCTAGGATTGCGGCTGGACGGCTTTCTCGCGCCATCCGGCCAGAAACTCCCTAGCCACGGCGACAAACACGGCTTTCTTGCCGAACAGGAAGAAAACCGTCGTCACGTACACGACGGCCATCGTAGCGAGCGTCGCGGCCAACGTCAACCCGCTCGAAAGGTGCGCGGCGCAGACCGTGCGGATCCCCCAAGCGGCGGACGCCGCCAGAAGCGTTCCGCCCGCGATCGGGCCGAGGCTGCGGAACACGTCGATCATCCGGATCGCCGTCCCGCGCGTCGCGAAATAGAGCGCGGGAACCGTGAGCGAGAGCAGGACGACGGAGTAGGCCGCCGCCACCCCGTGCGCGCCCCAACGCAGGCCGACGGCGTAGGCCGCGACGGCGCACAGGGTGGAGAAGACGCTCCAGCGAAGAAGGCCCGCTCCGCGGCCGCGCGAGATATAGAGCCAGGTGACCGTGTGGACGATCGGCTCGACCAGCGTGGCGATGCCCAGCAGCCGGAAGATCCGAATCGCCGGGACCCACTGGTCGCCCAGAACGAGGAGGACGACCTCCTGGGCCAGAATGATGAGGAGCGCCGCCGCCGGCAGAGTGAAAAACGAAATGAAGAACAGCGCTTCGAGATACAGGGCGCGGAAGCGCTGGGGGTTGTCCTGCGCGCGGCTCAGTCCGGGGATCATCACGTCGCCCATCGGGTAGTTGATCTGGCGTAGCGGCATCATCAGGAGGTTGTAGGCCTTGGTGTAGTAACCCAACGCCGCCTCCCCCCAACGCCATCCGATGAGAAGATTGTCCGTGTTGCGCGTGAAGTAGTTCGAGAACTGCCATCCCATCACGTTGCTTCCGAAGGCGAGAAGCGACCGCGCGCCCACGCCCCGCTCCGGCGGTCCCGGCCTCCAGGGCGAGAGAAAGAACGAGCCCGCGGCCAGAAAGAAGGCGTAACCCAGATGGATCGCGACGAGCGCCCAGTAGCCCGCGCCGAGGAGCGCCAGAACGGCCGCGAGCGACAGGGCGAAGACCCAGGCGGCGATTTCGAGGCCGGCGATCGCCTTGAATCGCATCTTGCGTTTGAGCAGAGCCCAATGCTGCATTCCCAGGCCGCCGATCAGCTGCGTCAGGGAAAGGGCGACGGCGATGCCGACGAGTTGCGGCTTGCCGTAGAACCACGCCAGGAGCGGCGCGCAGGCCATGGCGATAAGCATGAGAAGCGCGCCCAGACCCGCGTTGATCCAGAACGCCGTGCTCATCTGTTTGTGGCTGAGCTTCTGGCGTTGGACCGTGGCGACCGACAAGCCCAGATCCTTGAGCATGTCGAGGATGCCGGTCACGGAGGTGACCATGACGACCAAGCCGAAGTCCTCGGGCACCAGGAGGCGCGCCAGAAGGATCGTCGAGCTCAACTGAAGGACGACCTTGCACCCTTGGGCCGCCATCGTGTAGACGCCCCCGCGCACGGTTCGCTCGCGCAATCCCGCTTCGAGGTTCTCGATGCTCAGATACTCGTCGTAGTCGATGGTTGGCACGAAGTCCCTTGCGCGGCGAGATACCAGCGGGGCGGCCGCGTCCGCCTCATTATCGCCCCCCCGCGACGGCAGTCAAACCCTTTCTCCGGCGTCCCTTTTGGGGTTGATTTTCCTTGCGGACGCTGCCAAAATCGCTCGGTTTCGGTTTGTCCGAAGGGCATTCCGGACCGGATCTCAGAGGTTGGAGGAACGTACATGGCAGCGGTTATCAACCCCGACAAGTGCACCAAGTGTCAGGATTGCGTGAGCACCTGTCCGGTCGAGTGCATCGTAGGAGGAGAAGGCGTCGTTCCGCAGATCAAGGCCGACGAGTGCGTGGATTGCGCCGCTTGCGAGTCGGCGTGCTCGGCGGAGGCGATCTCGATGGAGTAATCTCGCCCTCGCGGCGAGAACGGTTTCTCGATTCTTCGATCCCGGCCCGGCGAGCACGGTCTTGCCGAGCCGGGTTCTCTTCTTGGGCCCGAGTCTGAGCCGGCTGGAGACGCGGCAAGGCGACATTTCCGACGCGCTGTCCCAGATAGGCCTTGCCATACACATTGTTTGGGCGCATGATGTGTATGGATAGAGGAGGCCGAACGTATGATCAGAACGAACGTTGTGCTGGATGAAGGACTGGTCGATCAGTGCCGCAAAAGGACGGGTATCAAGACGCGGCGCGCCGTGATCGACCACGCGCTGCGCGAACTCCTGCGGCGGGAAGGACAGAAGAAGATTCTCGCCCTGAAGGGGGCCGTCCATTGGGACGGCGATCTGGCCGCATGGCGGAAGGATCGTCTCGGATGATCCTCGTCGATACGAGCGTATGGATCGATTTCTTCGCCGGGCGCAACGCGGCGCACGTCGAGCGGTTGGCTGCGTTCTTGTCGGAGGGGAAAGACATCTGCATATGTGGCATCGTGTTGGCCGAAGTCCTTCAAGGCATTCGATCGGACCAGGAACACCGCAGGACCAAGAAGTACTTCGAGTCCCTCGTCTATCTGCCGATGACGCGAGATACGTTCCTTCGGTCCGCCGCCCTGTACCGCTCTCTCCGCAAGAGAGGAGCCACAATCCGGAAGCCGCTCGACTGCATGATCGCCTCGGTTGCCATCGGGCACGGCGTCCAACTCCTCCATAACGACAGGGATTTCGATGCGATCGGCAACTACGCCAAGTTGTCGACCGCCTGAGGTCGGGCGAGAACGCCTCGAGAGAATCACACCAAAGAGAGAAGAAGAACGTGGCCAATCGAACACCCGTTCGCCATGGCGGAACCAAGGGCTCCTGGGGCGCGCCTCTTTTTGTTGCAGGGGTCATCGCATGGTGCGTCTGGGAGTTCGCCTCGAACGACTATGCCGAGTACTGCCGAAGGAATCCCTGGCTGCTTCCGATTCCGGGAGGTCTTGCGGTCCTCGGTCTGCTCGGGGAGTATATCGACCGACGCCGGCTGAATCCTCACTCCAGGAAACGCGTCGATCTTCTTTGCCTTTTGCTTGGTTCGGTCACGAATCTCGTCATGGCGCTCTTGTTTGGCTGGTTTGTGTTCGTTCTCCTTACCACCGTTGGCCCCAAGCTGATCCTCCAACGTTTCTCTCTAAGCGACACGATCTTCATGGCGCTTGTGTTTCTTCTTTCCCCGCTCGTCTTCCTCTTCTTGTCTGGTTTCCTTTTTCGGAGATGCGTGCGGGACCGAGATGCGATGAAGAAGACCGAATGCAACGTGGATGGGAAATGTCCGTGATGGCCCTTCTCAAGAGACTGCTCCGTTTTCTCCTCTCGGTTGGCCTTTCCCTTCCGGTGCTCGATCGACTTGCCCTCGCGGCGGTCGGGGGGGCGTTGGAGCTTGCGCGGCCCTGGCTGCGCCGCAATCCGTATCGCTTCATCACGTTCTACAAGGCCGTTCGCATCGCGTTCGAGACGATTCGTCCGGGGGATCCGACGAGTGACAAACGCCCCGTTGCCCTCGCGTGGCACGCGCTCGACCGTCGTCTCGAAGACGCGATCCACGGGTATCTCGAATCCGAACCCGATCCGTACCGCGTCCGGGCGATCAACCGCAAGATCGTCGAGTACGAAGCCGACCAACGGGTCGAGCGGGTCAAGGGGTTTCCGTATCGGATCTATATCGAGCTCACGAGCGCGTGCAATCTGCGCTGCCGCATGTGTCCGCAGGCTTCGCTCGACGTTCTGACGCCGGTCTTTCTCGATCTGGACCGGATGGAGGAGATCGAGCCGGTGCTGCGCTACGTCGAACGGGCCTCGCTCGTCGGGTTCGGCGAAACGTTTCTGCATCGCGACTTCCGGGCCTTCTTCGAACGAGTCTCGCGTCCCGGTCTCACGACGCGGATCATCTCGAACGGCCTTCTGATCGACGACGATCTGGCGCGATTCCTCGTCGAGAAGGAATTGAGCGATCTTTGGATCTCGATCGACGCCTCGACGCCCGAAACCTACCGGGCAGTGCGCGGGGTGGACGGGTTTGACCGGATCTTGGACAATATCCGACGGCTGAGCGCGATCGCAGCCGAGTTGGGCCGGAAACCGCCCGATCTGAGTCTGGCGTTCGCCGCGATGCGCCGCAACATTGCCGAATTGCCCGACTACGTCCGGCTCGCGCGCGACCTGGGCGCGGTGGGCGTCTACCTCTCCTATCTGATCGTTTACGACGAAGGGATGCGCAACGAGTCGCTCTACTACGATCCCGAGACCTCGAACCGTTTCATGTCCGAGGCGCGCGACCTGGCCGCGGAGTTCGGCATCGCGTTCCATGGTCCGCCGGAGTTCGACCCGGCGTCGATGGCGAGCGGCGGCGAGTCCGCGTCTTCGGTCGGCGACGGGCAAGGTTATCGCAAGTGCCGCGAGCCGTGGGAGTACGCGAATTTCAACTGCGAGGGAAAGGTGGTCCCGTGCTCCACCGAGTACGCGCAGCTTGGCGATCTGAAGGAAGAAACGAGCTTCGCCGCGATCTGGAACGGGGCGAAGTATCGCGCGTACCGCCGCAGTCTGTCGAGCGATCGGCCGTCGAAGTTCTGCGTCAACTGTATGATGTATGCGTATCGCGGCGTCAACGATCCCGAGAGTCATTTCCGGATTCTCTCCAAGACCGGGGAACTGCCGGAATGAAGGAGCCCATCGACCAAGCCGCGCGACTCGCGCCCGAACGCGCTCTGCTCGTCGGTCTCCAACGCGAAAACGAGACGGCGATCGACGCCCGCGCCTCGCTCGAAGAGCTCGAGCGCCTCGCGACGAGCGCCGGTGCGGAGGTGGAGGACACGCGTCTCGTGCGCCTGCGCGATCCGAATCCCGCGACGCTGCTCTCCAAGGGACACGCCGAGGACGTGGCCGCCTGGGCCGACGCGGCGGACGTCGACTTGGTCGCGTTCGATTGCGAATTGTCGCCCGTCCAGCAGCGCAACCTGGAAAAGGCGTTCGGGCGGCGCGTGGTGACGCGTACCGAGGTGATTCTCGACATTTTCGCCCAACACGCCAAGACGCGCGAGAGCATGACCCAGGTCGAGATCGCGCAGCTGCGCTATCGCATGCCGCGCCTCGTGGGCGCGTCGATCGCCACGGCGCGCATGGGCGGCGTCGGCGCCTCGGGCGGCATTGCCACGCGCGGACCGGGCGAAACCCAGCTCGAGGTGGACCGGCGGCGCGTTCGCGAGCGCGTCGGGCGGCTCGAAAAGACTCTCAAGGAAATCGCCCAACATCGCGAGATTCAACGGCGCAAGCGATTGCGATCGGGCCTTCCGATGGTGGGACTGGTCGGCTACACGAACGCGGGGAAATCGACGCTTCTCAACCGTCTGACCGATGCGGGCGTCTTGACCGAGGACCGGCTGTTCTCGACCCTCGACACGACGGTGCGCACTCTCTCGCTTCCGAGCGGCTTGCAGACGGGATTGATCGACACGGTCGGCTTCGTGAGCAAACTCCCGCCGACGCTGGTCGCCGCGTTCCGCGCGACGCTCGAGGAGATCACGTACGCCGACCTGATCGTGCACGTGGTGGATTCGACCTCGCACCGTCGGGCGGCGGAGATTTCTTCGACCGACGAGATTCTGCGCGAACTCGGGGCCGACGCGACGCCTCGACTGACCGCGTGGAACAAGACCGATCTCATCGACGATCCCGTTCTGGTCAACGCTCTCACCCTGAACCGTCCTCCCGCCGTGACGATCTCGGCGCTCGCCGGGCGCGGGATCGAGGGACTTCTCGGGGAGATCGAGCGCTTGATCCTGGCGCTCGGACGCGTGGCGATCGTACGGATTCCATACGACCGATACGATCTCGTCTCGCGCCTTCATCGCGAGGGTCAGGTGCTCGCGGGTCGCGACACGGCCGAAGGCAAGCTCCTGCGCGTCCGCCTCGCGCCCCAACTCGAAGGCGTCATCGAACCGTTTCGGGCGGAGAGAATGCCCGACGAAAACGAAGAAGCGTGAAAGCCGACGCCGACGGGCGGCGCGCCGCGCGAGAGAATCGGGATCTTCCGAGACCTAGCCCACCCTCTTGAAGTCGATAAAGCCGCGTTCGACGTCGGTGTGGACGAGTTGCACGTGGAGTTTGTGTCCGACGTCCATGCCGGCGACGCCGCTCACGAGTTTCCCTTCCACGGGCGGATGGAAGATGCGCACCCACGTGCCCTTGTACGAGGCGCCGGTGACAACGGCGTCGAACCGTTCGCCGATTCTCGATTCGAGAAGAAGCGCGGCCGCCGACTTCGCAACCTGGCGCTCGACCTTCTTCGCCGCGTTCTCTTGCGCGGTGCAGTGGTGCGCCAATTCCCGCAATCCGTCGTCCGCATAGGGGACAGAGTCTCCGGCGGTCGCCGCCTTGAGGAGTCGCTGCGAGATCAGGTCGGGGAAGCGGCGGTTGGGTGCGGTGGAGTGGGCATAGTCTCCGACGGCGAGACCGAAGTGCCCCGGCGCGGCCTCTCCGGGCAGAGTGGCGACGTATTCGCCGGGGCCGAGGAGTTTGATGACGACGAGGGAGAGATCGGGAAAGCGCAAAGGATCGTCGGCCTTGGCCAGCGTCAGGAATTCCTCCAGCGCCCTGGAATCGGGGTCGTGGGGGAGTTTGAAGCCTCTTTCCGAGGCGACCTCGACGATCCGTTCCCAGCGTCTGGGCGTGCGAACCACGCGGCGCAGCGAGGGGAACCTCTGTGCGCCCAGGTAGCGGGCCGCGACGCCGTTGGCGGCGATCATGAAGTCCTCGATGATGTCCCTCGCGCGATTCCGATCGTCGTGTTTCAAGTCCTTGATCTCGTCTCCGTCGAACACCGGCCGCGTTTCCAGCGACTCGAGACCGAGCGCGCCGTGGCTGCGTCGGAGGGCCTTCATTTTCTGGGCCGCGCGGTCCTGGAGCCGGAGGTTCTCGTCGAGCCCCTCGACGGCGCCGATCGGCTCGGGCATCGGTCCCTCGCCGTCGAGCCAGGCGGCGACGCTGTTGTAAGCGAGTTTGGCGCGATTGCGGACGATTGCGTCGTAGACGTCCGCTTCCTCGATCGAGCCGTCGGGACCGACGATCATCTCGGCGACCATGACAAGGCGGTCGGATTCTCGATTGAGCGACGTGAAGTCGGTCGAGAGTCGCTCGGGCAGCATCGGAAACATCTCGGCGGCGGTGTAGACCGACGTGGTGTTCTGGCGGGCGTGTTCGTCGAGGGGAGAGTCCTTCTTGACGAGGGCGTCCACGTCGGCGATGGCGACCAGGACTCTTGTGGCGCCCTCGGGCAGGGCCTCGGCGACGGTCAGCTGGTCGAGATCGCGCGACGTATCGTTGTCGATCGAGCACCAGAGGAGGTTTCTGAGATCTCGCTTCGATTCGTCGGCGGGTTGGGCGGGTCCGGAGATTCGATCGAGTTCGGCGAGGGCCTCGGGCGAGAAATCGGGAAGAAGGTCTCTCTCGATCATCGCCTGGCGGGCGATGCGGCGCAGGACGGCGCGGTGTTGTTTGTCTTCTCTGGCGGCCATGATTCCTCCGGCAAGGAGTTCGATGTGGAGATCTCCGGGTATCGACACCGGATGCTGGTCCATTCTTAAAGCATTCGGGGACGGAGGGCAAGGAGAACGGACAGCGATGGAGGACGTCGGGTGCGACCCACCGATTTGAAGTTCTCGCTCTTCGCAGTCTTTGCCGTCGATTACACCGAATCCACACTAACGAATCCCTGCGGGCACGGGATACTCACTGTCTTCGCCCCGAAGGGGCGGCCCTAGTGAAGCCCAGGGCAGCGCCCTGGGAAAAGCGATTGCGCTCGGAAGGAGCCCTATAGGGGCGGCCTATTCCTGTAGTCTTCGGACGTCCATAGATCGCCCCTACAGGGCTGAGAAACATGAGAGGAGACCGTTCTTCCTTGAGGAGTTCCTGGAGTCCGATCCAGGCGACACACACAGGGAGCCCAACTGTAGGCGACACGCCCTGGAAGCGGGCAGGAAAGGCTCCCGAGGGGCGCTCAGATCCACCCTGCCTGTCGGGCCTTCTGCATTTCGGCGCTGTAGGTAAGCATCGATTCCTCGCCGCCGTCCAAACCGACGAACATCTCGACGAATTCGACGAGCTCGGGCGCGGCTTCGCGCAGGCCGAACTCTTTCTCGACGTCGGCGATGACGGCGTCGAGACCGTACTTCTGGGCGGCGGCGATGAAGGCGCGGATGTGGCCGATGCGGCGACGCTGAGCGCCGAACGTCCAGTTCGAAACGCCCAACAGGGCGTGGACCCCCTTCATCGTCGGGTCCTTCCGGATGCGCTCGATGGCCAGGAACGAATTGCGCGTGTGCGACGCCTTGATGTTGCCCATCGCGTCCATGCATCCGTCGGACGCGATCCCGAGCGTCACGGTGTCGAAGAAGATATCGCCGGGTTGGAATCCCGCTTCGGTCGCGAGCGAGAACATCTCGCGGGCCGCCTCGAACATCTCGTCGGGCGACTTGAGCGGCCCCGCCATGCCGACCAGGAGACAGACGATGCCGAAGGGCCGATCGGCCCGCATGGCGATCAAGGGGCGGAACTTCTCGCGCTCGACGAACGGAATCGAATTGACGAGGGGCGGACGAATCGTTTCGCCGCCGTTCTGCTTCGCGGCGTCCGACAGGGCGAACCATTCTTCGAGACCCGCCCGCAGCACGGCGACGTCGGAACTGTCCACACACGGCGGAACGCCGCAGCCGTGCTCGCGAATCATGCGAACGAAGCCGCGCATCAGGTCGGGCGCGTTGGGCGCGCCGAGGGCGTCGAGGTTCACGTCGAGGTAGTTCGCTCCTTGTCGCGCTTGGTCGGCGATCAGATGCTCGACGACGAGGCGTCCCTTGTTGGATTCCGAGAACGCCTTGTCGCCCGCTTCGAGCATGAGGCGCATCGCGGCTCCGGGGAAGGGGATGGTGGCGTGGAGCAGTTCGCCGATTTGAATCAGGCCGCTCGAGGCGAGCGGATTCGGCTTCGTCGCGTGATCGCGGTTGAAGAAGTAGTTCAGGACTGAGGCCGTGTTGCGCAAGGCATAGTCGCGTGGAGGAAGGATCGTCCGCTTGAAACTGTCGAGCGCCTTGTAGTGAACGAGGCGATAGTAGAGTTTTTCGCCCACGCACACCCGATTGGGATTGTTGCCGCAGATCCCAGTCGGGTCGGCGTCGCCGCAGGGCGGATTGTTCAGGCCCTTCTCGCACTCGCCGATCGTGCAGACGTACTGATTCTCGGGTAGAAAGCAGTCGCCGCAGTTTTCGCACTGGTAGAGAACGCCCTTGCCCATCGCCTCCCACCCCTTGAAGAGCCGATAGAGCCCGCCCTCGCGCTCCGCCGAGCGATTGAAAGGCGAAAGCGCGGCGCGGGCGATTCCGTGCAGCGCCCCCGCCTCGTCGAAAACGAGATTGTGCACCGCTTTCGACACGCTCGCGCTCGACCGCAGGAGGGGAGCGGGCCGTTCGGGCATGGGAAACGTCAGGTTTTCCTTGTGCTCACGCCAGTCCGGGATCTCGAGCGCGCGGTCGAGAATCGCCTCGACTTCTTCGGCGGACTGGAAGTCCCCCGGTTTCCCGATATGAATCCCCGCATAGCCGAGACCTCGGAACATGGCCGCCTGTTGCGAAGCGCGTTCCTGCGCGTCGTCGGCGGTCTCGCCTCGAAGCCGTTCGAGGAACGGATCGCTAATCACGCATCCGGGCAGCGAGCGCATGAAACGGGCGGCGACGTAGTTGACCACCTGGACGTTGCCGATCAGGGGCGTGTTCTCAACCTGGAGTTCGTTGAGGAGGAATTCGGAACGCTCGGCGTCCCACCCCGACTGACAGATCAGAAACGCGGCTCCGGCGCGGACCTTCTTCGACGCCTTGATGAGCTGCATCGCGAGCGAGCCCTCGGTGTACTTGAACGGCGAGACGGCGGCCCCGGCGTTCAGGACCGGGATCTGGGCCATCTGTTCGGGGTTGCGCGCCTTCTTGAGGAGCGAGTAGCTGATTTCGTTCGCCAGTTCCAGAATGCCGAGCGAGTCGAGCTCGAACACGCCTTGCGCCGAGCCGGGGACGTCGCCCGTGAGGGCGAGAATCGTCGTCACGCCGGCCTCGGCTAGAGCGCGCAAGATCGTCCGCAGGGCGTCGGCGTTCATCTCCTTGCCCGTGATGTGGGGCATCGCCTCGATCCCTTCGCCCATGCCCTTCTCGTTGAGCACCGCCAATGCCGCGTGGTGTTCGTAGGCCAGCGAACCGCCGGGATTCTGCGTCAATGCGACGCCCGCGATCTTCACCCCCTTGGAGGCGTACTTGTCGTTCAAAGCGGCCAAGTCGCGACTGACCTCGGCCATGCGTTGAACGTCGGCCCGCGAGTGAGGCGTAAACTCGACGATGCAGGTGAATTGCTTTTCGCGAAGCGACTGAAGAATTCCCACCGGACGGGAACTCCTTTCTGGAATGTCTGTTTCGGCCGGATCGTTCCTTGTCGATTCTTACTACGCCGTGCCGTCGAACAGAATCTCCTGGCGTCTTTCGCGTTTCCCGTCGCGTCTGCCGCCCCAATAGGTTCCGAATCCGCCGACATGGTCGGGAACCCGGTCGGTCTTGTCGCGGAGCGCGGCGTAGAGATGCAAGAGGGCGAAGGATTCGATATTGTCGAGTCGGGCCACCGGTCTGTTGCGCC
Organism: Candidatus Sumerlaeota bacterium; assembly: GCA_016931035.1. GTDB lineage: Bacteria > Sumerlaeota > Sumerlaeia > UBA8349 > UBA8349 > JAFGFN01. The sequence goes on along the minus strand of JAFGFN010000169.1, from coordinate 4,916 downwards.
CCGAGACGAAGAAATCGCCCTGGCGGCATTCGACGAGGATGCTGTCTCCGATGCGTTGCGCGAATTCGAGGAAGGCCGGATTCCCGGTAGCCCGATGAAGTTCAATCGCGCCGAAGATGCAGTGCGCGTCGCTCGACTCGCACGAAAGGTCCATGGACGGCGTGTCCCCGGGCGACGCGCCGATGTCGCCCAGATCGTTCCCTCGGGCGATGGATCGCGCGATTCGCCACAGGAACGGGTCGCCCGATAGCCGGTATCCGAGGGCGTAGGCCCAGAACAGCGCCGGATCGGCCGGCGCGGCGGCGAGCGGCTTGCCCGCCGGTCCGAAATACCCGCTCTTCTCCGGAACCAGCCCCGTCAGGCGAAGGCCGTCGGTCAGCATCGGGTGGACGACGTTGTCCGCCTCGTCGTACGAGTGCTTGCCGTAGGCGACCAGGTCCTCGACCGCCCACTGGCACAGATCGCGTCCCTCCTCGCCCAAGATCTCGCCCAGTTTCATCTTACACGCTCCCGCGCTGGCGAGGACCGTCCGCACCTGGCGCGAGTTGAGAAAGACCGGTTCGATCACATAGTGGGTGCGGAGCTGATCGCCGAACTGGTCGCGCGCTCGGTCTCCGCGGCCTCCCGGGAGCTGCGAGATGCTGAATTGGTATCCGCCGAGATCCGTCTGGACGTTGCGCGTCTCGACGTAGCGGTGCGCGAGGCGCTTGGCCCAGACGAGGGGCCGGGGATCGCCGCTCAGGCGGCTCAGCATGGCGGCGGCGTAGCTGAGGTCGGTTCCCGTGTTGATGAAGGTCAGACCTTTTCCGACAAAAAAAACGGGGCCGCCCTTGTACGTGTTGTCCCAGGGGACGGTTGTTGGGACTTGTTCGTCCTTGCCGAGCGAGCCGTGACGGCTGAACTCGAGGTTCAACCATTCGATGACGTGGATGTTCCAGAATGCCTCGATGTAGCGTTGGGTCTCGTCGGCGTCGGCCTCGTGCATCAACTCGTAGTAGGGAAAGACGCACTTGAGTTCGTGCTGGGTGCCCTTCATCGCCGCGAAACCGGGAGCGCCCGCCGTCAGATCCCAGGTGGCGTGTCCTCCCCAATAGATCAGACCGTTGCTCCGCAGGTTCTTCAGGGCGTAGCGGGTCGCGTCGATAGCGGCTTGTTTGTAGATTTCTTCTCCCGTCAGACGGGTCAGTCCGTCCAACATCCGGAAGAAGACCTGTTGATACGCCTGATTCGAGAGCACCCTTTCGCCCACCTTAGGGTCGGCGGGCCGCCACTTGACCGCTTGGCGCATTTCGAGATCGAGGACGTCCACGAATAGGGGAGTGGGCTCTTTGCCGTAGACGTCGCGCCCGCACTCGAGGATTCGGTCGGCGAAACTGCGAACGGCTTGGAGGTAGCGATCCGGGGTATGAGAGGATTTCATGCGTGCGGACTTCTCCGGCGAGGGTGGGTTGGCGGGGACGTCAGCCGGGAGGCCGTTGGCCGAGCAACCCACGATTCTGGAGATTTCTACACGCTTTGTACAGGGTTTTGTAAGTGGTTTATATTGTGTTTGGCGTGCGTTTTTCAGCGCCGCCTCCTGGAGCGTCGCGAATTCCGAGGGCGGGCCGCCTGGGACCGGCGAAGGAGGATGCGGCGTTGGGCGTTGCGTTCCTGGACGGTTCGGGGGACGTCAACGGGGTCGAACCCCTCCGGATCGAGGCCCGACCAGTAGAGCGCGGAAGCGACCGTCATCGGTCCGGGGAGGAAGTCCTGGATTTGCTCGATCTTCTGTCCGGCGCCTTCGAGGAAACTCGCGACTTCGCTCATGTCCTGCTCGGTCGAGCCGGGGAACGAGGCGATGAAATAGGGCATGAGGTACTGCTTCTTGTCCGCGCGGGCGCTCAACTCGGCGAAAAGGCGACTGAACTCCACATAGGTCTCGAACGGCGCCTTGCGCATCAGGCGCAGCACGCGCGGCGAGACGTGCTCGGGTGCGACCGACAAGTGGCCTCCCACGAGCCGCTCGACCAGGAGGCGCAGATAGTCCTTCCGATCCTTGCGCAGTCGGGCGAAAGTCGTCGTTCCTCGTCCTCGTCGAGCGGTACGCCGCCCGAGCAAGAGATCGTATCGGATACCCGAGGCGACGAACAGGTGTCGCACGCCCGGGATTGCCAAGGCTTTGCGGAGAAGCCCGACCTGTCGCGCGTGAGACGTATCGAGGTTGGAACAGACAGCGGGCCAGAGACACGAAACGCGGCCGCACCGCTCGCACACGGCTAGGTCGCGCCCGCCCATTCCGTACATGTTGGCCGAAGGGCCTCCGACGTCGCTCACCGTGCCGCGGAAATCGGGATGGCGCGCGAGCGAACGGATTTCGGACAGGATCGACTCTTCGCTCCTCGATACGATTCGACGCCCCTGATGCAGCGCCAGGGCGCAGAACGAACACCCGCCGAAACAGCCCCGGTGACTCACGACCGAGAAACGCACGGGTTCGAGAGCGGGAATGCCTTCGGCGTAGGAGGGGTGCGCGCGGCGTTGAAAGGGCAGAGCGTAGACCGCGTCGAGTTCCACGGACGACATAACGGGCGCGGGCCATTCGACCACCCACCGGTCGCCGTGACGTTGCGCGACGGGACGCCGTCCCCCGGCGCGCCCGACCGCTCGTTCGAGTTCGAGGGCCATTTCGAGATAGCGGCGTTTCGAGTCGCGAACCTCCTCGAAAGAAGGGATGACGGTCGCCTCGTCGGATTCGGGCGGGAACGGAAACTCGGATTCGCGATACCACTCGACCGTCCCGGGGATCCGCCTGAGATCGCCTCCGTTCGCGAGACGCCGGGCAATCTCGACGACGGCGGTCTCGCCCATTCCCGCGACCACTAGATCGGCCTTGGAGTCGAGGAGGATCGAGCGGCGGACTTCGTCCTTCCAGTAGTCGTAGTGCGCGAATCGGCGCAGACTCGCCTCGATTCCGCCCAGGACGATGGGCAGTCCGGGGAACGCATGGCGCAGGAGGCTGGTGTAGACGATCGTCGCGTAGTCGGGTCGAGCGCCCGCCCGACCCGAGGGGGAGTAAGCGTCGTCGCGCCGAGGTCGGCGGTTGGCCGTGTAGTTGGCCACCATCGAATCCATCGCCCCGGCCGTCGCGCCCGCGAACAAACGCGGCCTTCCCATCGCCGAGACCGAGTCGTCGCGTCGCCAGTCGGGCTGAGCGACGATGCCGACGCGAAAGCCCGCGCCTTCGAGGACGCGGCCGATCACCGCCGCGCCGAACGCGGGGTGATCCACATAGGCGTCGCCCGTCACCAGGAGAACATCGAGCGCGTCCCACCCACGGACGCGCATCTCGTCGCGCGTCGTTGGCAGAAACAACCGAGGTCTTTCCGATGCGCCCATTCCGTTCGCCTCGTCCGCCCGTCCGGCGCCGACGCCGCACCAGACTCGCTGGCCGATCATCCCACGGGGCTCGGCGAGGCGCAAAACAATATGGAACGCGCTTGCGAAAACCGGCCCGATAGGGGATAAGGCTTCATGCGGATCGAGCCCTCGCGCGGGGACGCCGAGAGACGGCTTCGGTCCCAACGACCCTCTCTCGGAAAGAACCGCAACATATGGCGAGTTATCTGGTCACCGGCGGCGCCGGCTTCATCGGTTCCAACATCGTCCGCGAACTCCTGGACCGCGGAGAAAGCGTCCGCGTTATCGACGATTTCTCGACCGGGCGGCGCGAGAACCTGGCGGACGTCCAAGAGCGAATCGACCTGATCGAGGGGAGCATTTGCGATCCCGACGCGATGAAGCGCGCGGCGGCCGACATGGATTACGTCCTTCATCAGGCCGCCCTGCCCTCGGTTCCGCGATCCGTGAAAGACCCGGTCGAAAGCCTCAACGTCGGGACGATCGGAACGACGCAAGTGCTTCTGGCGGCGCGCGACGCGGGCGTCAAGCGGGTGGTCTACGCCGCGTCGTCGTCGGCCTACGGCGACCAGGAAGACGAGTGGAAGTCCGAAGCGCTCCTGCCCACGCCGCTCTCTCCTTACGCGGCGGCGAAGCTCAGCGGCGAACACCTCTGCTCGGTCTTCACGACCTGCTACGGGCTCGAAACCATCTCGCTGCGCTACTTCAACGTTTTCGGTCCGCGCCAGGACCCCAAATCGCTCTACAGCGCCGTCATTCCCATCTTCATCACCGCGGTTCTCGAAGGCCGTTCTCCGACGGTCGACGGCGACGGGCTTCAGACGCGCGACTTCACCTACGTGAGCAACAACGTCGAGGCCAACATCCTCGCCGCCACCTGCGGCAAGGGGAGCGGTCAGGTCTTCAACATCGCCTGCGGCACGTCGTATTCGATCCTCGATCTGCTCGATGCGATCAACCAGGCCCTCGGCGCCCAGGTCCCTCCGGCTTTCGGTCCGGCGCGCGTCGGCGACGTGCGCCACTCCCTGGCCGACGTCTCGATGGCGCGCGAAGTTCTCGGTTACGAGGCCCGGGTCTCCTTCGAAGACGGCATCCGCAAGACCGTCGAGTGGTACCGCAGCGCGCAGTCCCTCTAATTCCTTTCCCGGGTGCAACCCGCCATTTTGAGAACGCCACCGCCGACTTTACGTCGGTGGGGCGCTGATTATGCTCCAGAACGGCGCCAATAGCCTTCCTCTCCCCAATCGAGCCGGTTCTCCTCGGAAGACCCGGGTCAGACTTAGAATACCAGGGTCAGAATACCAGGGTCATTCATGATAGGGTTAGGTCAAGACATTCTTGATAGGGTTCGGTCAAGACAAAAAAGGAGCTTTGTCTCGTCCGGTGTGAGCGCTCTCCTGGACGTTCGGGTTGTACTTCTTGCGGCGCTGGGCTCCCGAGGCCGTTGACAACGTTCTTGGACCTTCTCGCCTCACGGTTCTTCGCCGCGTTCTTCCTCGCCTGCTTCTCAGCAGCCGCGT
>JAFGFN010000168.1 GCA_016931035.1 Candidatus Sumerlaeota bacterium | reverse complement strand
GGTGGCTTTCGCCGCTTTGCGGTTTCGTCAGGAGAATGTTACCCGCAAACCGACCTCCGTTCTACCTTGTCCTGTGGGACGACAGTGAGAAGATTTTGTTGTTCCGCGCGCCCGCGGCAAGGTAGACTGCAGAATCGTCGAACCCCGACCTATGTTGAGGCCGCTCGGTTTCCGACTCTGCGAATCAGGAGGAGCTCGCCATGAAATGGGTGTACCTGATTGTCGTGTTGGTGGTCGGCGGATGGCTCGCCTATGCGCTCTTCATGCGGCCCGCCCCGGCGGGAACGCCCCACGCGACGGCCGAGGCCTACGTCAAGGCCGCCGTCGCCAACGACATGGCCGCGGTCGACGCCCTCTGTCTGCCCCAAGCCCAGTCGGAGGCCCGCGGCGTCGCGCAGACGCTCCGAGCCCTCGCCGGCGGCACGAGCATGCTGTCGTTCTCGGCCATGCGGACCGATCCGCCCCGCACGGGTCTTTCGTCCTTGGTCCAAGGCCGCATGCTCGGCATCGAGATGGTGAAGGAAGGCGAGACCTGGAAGATCATCGAGGTGAGTTTGTCGGACTGAAAGCCATCGCAAGTCTTGCCCCGGGGGTGCAACCCACCGTTTTGAAAACGCCACGGCCGACTTTACGTCGGTGGGGGCAAGGAATTGCGACGCAAAACACCTTCTTCAAAATGGCGGGTCACACCCCTTTGCGCCGCGCGATTGTCTTGTTGTGTCGCCGCGCGCGGAACATGTAAGATCGAGAATCCGATCGCCTGCCGGATGGGGAGGACTCCATGAGCGCTTTTTTCGCTTCGATCGTCGAGGCTTTCACTGGCGCGAATCCTATCGTCCAGGCGCTTCTGGCCACGCTGTTCACCTACGGCATGACGGCGGCCGGCGCGATCCCCGTCCTTTTCACGTCGCGTTTGGACCCGGACAAGTTCAACTTCTTCCTCGGTTTCGCGGCGGGCGTCATGATCGCCGCGAGTTTCTGGTCGCTCCTCGCGCCCGCCATCGAGATGAGCGGCGGAGCGTTCTTCCCGGCCACGGTCGGATTCTTGCTCGGGGGCGCTTTTCTGCTCGGGATAGACAAGATTCTCCCCCATCTCCATTTGGGGTTGCCCAAGGACGAAGCCGAGGGCATCCACACCTCGTGGCACCGCAGCACGCTCCTCATTCTGGCGATCACGCTCCACAACTTCCCCGAAGGGCTCGCCGTGGGAGTCGCCATCGGCGCGGCGGCGGCCGGTTTGCCCGAAGCGACTCTGGCGGGCGGCATGGTGCTCGCTCTCGGCATCGGCATCCAGAATCTTCCCGAGGGACTCGCCGTCGCCATGCCGTTGCGGCGCGAAGGGATGTCGCGAGGCCGGTGCCTCTGGTACGGCCAGCTGTCGGGGATAGTCGAACCCGTGGCGGGCGTCTTGGGCGCGGCGACCGTCGTCGTCTGCCGACCGATCTTGCCTTACGCTCTGGCATTCGCCGCCGGCGCCATGATCTTCGTCGTCGCCGAGGAACTCATCCCCGAGTCGCAGCGCAAAGGCGGCACCGACCTGCCGACCATCGGCGTCATGACGGGCTTCGCCATCATGATGGCGCTCGACGTCGCCCTGGGATAGGCGGCGCACGCGCCCAGCGGCCCTCGACCCACGAGAGAAACGGGAATCGTCCCGCACCATGGAACCGCACTACCATCACGGCGAAATCGAAACCGTCGGCGACGCGCGCCTCGTCTGGTCCGTCGCGCTGAACCTCCTGCTCACCGTCGTCCAGGTGGTCGGCGGGGCGATCGCCGGAAGCCTGTCGCTCATGGCCGACGCGCTGCACAATCTCAACGACTGCGCCGCGCTTCTCATCGCCCTCGTCGCGCGCCGCATCGGCCGACGCCAAGCCGACCACTCGTTCACCTTCGGCTATCGCCGCGCCGAGCTGATCGGCGCGATGATCAACCTCACCACCCTCGTCCTCGTCGGCCTCTACCTCGTCTACGAAGCGATCGTCCGCTTCATCCATCCCGAGGAGATCCGAGGCGGCATCGTCGTCACGCTCGCCGCCGTCGCGCTCGCCGTCGATCTCGGGACGGCCGCCCTGCTCTGGACGATGTCGGGCAAGGGGCTCAATCTGCGCGCCGCCTTCGTCCACAACCTCTCCGACGCGCTCGCTTCGGCCGCCGTCATGTTGGGCGGCGTGGCCATCCTCTTGTGGCGCGCGTGGTGGGTCGACCCGCTCCTCACGATCCTGATCTCGGCCTATATTCTCTGGCTGTCGTTCCGGATGCTCGAACGCACCGTTCTGCTCTTGATGGAGGCCGCGCCCGAGGACCACGACCCCGAGCGGCTGATCGACCGCATCCGGTCGGTCGACGGCGTGTGCGACCTGCACCACTTGCACGTGTGGCAGATGGACGAGGGCCACCCGGCGCTCGAAGCCCACATCGTCGTCGCTCCCGCCGACGCCGACTCGGAGCCCGACTCGGCCGCCGTGATGGAGCGGATCAAGGCCGAGATCAAGCGTCGGCTCGCCTCGGAGTTCGACATCGGCCACTCCTCGCTCGAATTCGAGTTTCGCGCCCCCAACGGCCACGTCGCCTGTCCCGACACCTCGATGATCCCCAAACACTGACCCGCGACGCACGACAGATCGGGGAATGCGGTTCGTCCCCCTTGTCTCCGTCATACTGCCCACGGTCTACCGCTCTCTACCGGGCGCATCTTGACTGAGCACCGAGAATTGAGGGAGACTGAGTCCGGAAGTTGGGTAGTAGGGGTTCGATTCCATAGCAAGCGAG
>JAFGFN010000167.1 GCA_016931035.1 Candidatus Sumerlaeota bacterium | reverse complement strand
CAAAACCATCGCCCCACCGACGTGAAGTCGGCGGTGGCGAAGAAGGAGCGGTAGCGAAGAGCGACATCGAACGGGTTCTTCCTGAAACGATGGGTTGCACCCACTCCGACGTCGCCGCGGCGACTTGTTCGTCCGGCGTGCCGGTCGGTTCGAGAAACCATTGCATCGCGTATCCCATTTGTGCTACACTCCCCGCGAACGGTGGAGGTGGTTCTGTCATGAACAAGACGGCAATGGTGCGGGCAAGGGTCCAACCGAAACTCAAGAAGAGCGCCGAGACGGTGTTCCAGCGACTCGGCCTAAACGCAACGCAAGCGATCACGCTGTTCTATAAGCAGGTGGAATTGCGCGGAGGGTTGCCCTTCGACGTGGTCGTTGCGACGCCCACGACGAAGCGGACCTTCGAGGCGACCGACTCGGGCCGCGACCTAGTCGTATGCGCGGACGCCGACGACATGTTCGAGAAGCTCGGCCTATGAAGTTCTCTCCCGTCTACACGAGGCAATTCGAGAAGGACGTGAGGCGTCTCCGGCGCCGCCGAAAGAACTTCGAAAAGTTCAAGATCGTCGCGCGAACCCTGCTCGACGACGAGCCCCTCGACCCGATTCATCGCGATCACCGGCTCGTCGGCAACTGCGCCGGGCGGCGCGAGTGTCACATCGAATCCGATTGGCTGCTCATCTACAAGATCGATAAACCCCGGCTCGTCTTCGAGCGGATGGGCGCGCATTCCGATCTCTTCAAGAAATGAATACTCGCTCATGCCCCGAAAACTGCTCCTGATCGAAGACGACGAGGCGTTCTCGCGCCGATTGCAGGCCAACCTGCGGTCCGCCGGGTTCGGCGCCGAAATCGCCGCGACGGGCGCCGAGGCGATGCGCCTCCTGCACTCGGAATACTTCGATCTCGTGGTCACCGACATCCGCCTACCCGATCTGGACGGCCTCGCGATCCTGCGCCGCATCAAGGAGGGCGCCGAGAACCTCGATCCCGACCTGCCCGTGGTCGTCCTGACCTCGGTGCGCGACATCGAGACCGCCGTCGGAGCGATGCGCGACGGCGCCGCGGACTACATCACCAAGGAGAGCGAGAAGTCCGAAATCGTCGTGCGGCTCGAACACGTCCTCGAACAGAGCGCGCTCCTCAACGAGAATCGCTATCTTCGAGGCCAACTCGAACGGCAGGACGAATTCCGCGATCTCGTAGGCGAGAGCGCGGCGATCCGCGAGATCAAACGGGAAATCTCGCGTCTGGCCGGACAGGACGTGCCCGTCCTCGTCACGGGCGAGACGGGCGTGGGCAAGGAGCTGGTCGCGCGCGCGCTGCACCGCACGGGCTCGCACCCGGGCGGTCCGTTCGTCGACGTGAACTGCGGCGCGCTACCCGACGAAAACTTGCTGTTGTCCGACCTCTTCGGCCACGAACGCGGCGCGTTCACCGGCGCGGTCTCGCTCAAGCGGGGCAAGTTCGAGATGGCCAAGGGGGGCACGCTGTTTCTGGACGAAATCGGAGAGATGCCCCCGGGACCGCAGGCCAAGATCCTCAAGGCGATCGAGACGCTCAAAATCAACCGGCTGGGCGGGACCCAGACGATCGACGTCGGGTGTCGCCTGGTGTTCGCCACGCATCGCACCCTGGAGGAAGAGGTTCGCGCGGGGCGATTCCGCGAGGATCTGTACTACCGCATCAATCTTTTGCCGATCCATGTCCCGCCGCTGCGCGAGCGGCGCGACGACGTGGCGGTTCTGGCCCGCTTTTTTCTCGGCCAGTTCTCGGCCAAGTATCGCAACGCCCCGCGCGGGTTCGACGAGGAAAGTCTGGTCGTCCTGCGAGCCTACAATTGGCCGGGCAACGTGCGCGAACTGCGCAACGTGGTCGAGCGCCTGGCGATCCGCTCGTCGTCCGAGACGATCCGGCGCGAGGACCTCGAGCGGTGCGGCGTGAGCCTGGAGGGTCGCGCCCCGTCGCCGATCGCTCTGCCCGAGGAAGGGATCTCGCTCGAAGAAGTCGAGCGGCGCCTGGTGGTCGAGGCGCTCGAACGGTCGGAGTGGAGTCAGAAGAGGGCGGCGCAGATTCTCGGGATTTCGGTGGATCGGATGAATGCGCGGGTGCGCAAGTACGGCCTCACTCACCCTTCGTGGCGGGTCCATCGCTGACTCGCGACGCCCGAGGGCCTTCGGTCCGCCCCAGGTGCCAGATTCCCAGAAGAACGCAGACCGTCGAAGCGAACGCGTAGCGGATCGCGTGTACCTGCGTGTCGTAGAACCACTCGGTGGCGGCGGGCCAGACCGTGACGGCGGCCAGCGCGGCCAGCGGCGCCATGCGGCGGAGAATCGCCAGGTCGCCATGCTCGGCGGACCGGGGTGCCTCGGGCCGGATTTCGTACAAGACAAGAGGGATCATCAACGTGAGGTAGTGCTGCCACGCCAGCGGACCCGAGACCAGCGGGATCGCGCACCCCAAGGCGACGGCCGCGAAATCGCGCGAGTAGGCGTTGTCTATGGGGACCGGCGATGCGGCCGAGACTCGACCGCGACGCCCGGAGACCGCTGCGGCGAACGCCGAGATCAACAGGGCCGCCAACAAGACGCCGCTCAGATTGAAACCGGTCCATGTGCGCAACGCCTGGGCGAGACTCCGGTTGGTGGCCTGCAGCGAGACTTCGCGGCTGACGAAACTCGGGAAGAAGACGATCCACTCGATCCAACAGCGCAACGATCCGAAGTAAAGACTCGACGCGGCCACGGCCACCCCCGCCCCGATCGCGACGCCGGCGACGATCCACGCCGCCTTGGAGAAACGGCCGTCGACCAGAGCGACTCCGACAAGAAGCACGAAGACGAGCGCGAGGTTGGGTTTGAAGGCGAGGATTCCGCCCAGCACCATCCCTGCGGCAAGAAACACTCGGCCCCGCTCGGGCCGTTTCGAAAGAACCCAACACAGCAGACCGATCATGCCGAGCTGGAGGCGATTCACGTTTGCGTGCTCGATGTCGATCTGGAGCGGTTCGTAGGCCCGGGCGAAGTAGGCCATGGCGGCCAGGATGCCGACCGCGCCGAAACCGAGCGAGCGGGCCATGAAAGCAACGGCGGCGAGGGCCACGGCAAGGCTCAGGATTTGGTACACGCGAATATCGAGCTCGTAACGACCCGTGACGATCGGACCGAAGCTGGCGAAAAGAAAGGGTGTCGAGACGGGAATCAGAATCTTGCGGTCAAGGGCGGCATCCAGTTGCAGCAGCGATTCCTGGGCCTGAACTGCTCGATCGTAGAACTTCTGTCCGAGCCGAACGGTCGATTCCCGGCCGTAGATGTCCTCCAGGGGAGACTCGCGGGCGGCCTGGGCATAAACCCAGAAGATGTAGTAGTCCAGGCCTGAGTATCTGCGAAAGGCCGCGACATTGTCGCTCAACCCCCAGGCCAGAAGGACAAGGAGAAGAACAACCGCCGGATTCAAGAGCGGTTCCAACCACGAACGGCGTTTTTGTTCCATAGATGTCGGCTCGACTCTCCGATTTTCGGCCGCGATGCCCGAGTCCTCCCGATTGGCCTACCGGTCCGAAGAATTACCAAGAGCGGGACGGGTTTGCCAGGAATTTCGCTAGAGGGAAATCGTTTGAAACCCCGCACGCTTTGTGTCACTCTCATCCCACAAGGCGGAAGCGGAGGGTCCTGCTTCGCCCTGCTCCGGCAAGGTCGCGCGGACGGGCAAGGACCCCGGGAGACGAGAAAGGAATCCGGACAATGAACGGTGAGGAACACGATTTTTCGGTGATCGACGTTCACGGACGCACCCTGCCCGAAGTGTGGGAAAAGGCCGTCATCATGTGTTGGCACAACGGCCGCGAGTTCTGCACGGAATACGACAAACCCGAAGATCCGCCGAGCCGCGATTGCGTGGCGCGCCTGGTCGTGACCGACCCGATGGCCGAGCCGCGTATCCACAAAGCGATTCCCGCCGGGCTCGAAGACCTCGAGATCTACCGGCAAGAAGTTCTCTACGGCGTCCACGACAACTGGGTCGATCCCGCCTCGGGCAAGTGGGAATACACCTATCACGAACGGCTGTTCGACTATCGCTTGCCCGACGGACAGAGGGTGAACCAGATCGAGCGCTTGATCGAGAAGCTCGCCTCGGCCCCTCACACACGCCGGGCCCAGGCCGTGACCTGGCAGTGCTGGATGGACATGGACTGCGTCGATCCGGCCTGCCTTCAGCGCCTGTGGTTCCGAGTCCGGGACGACCGCCTCGGCATGAACGTGACGATGCGAAGCAACGACGCCTTCAAAGCCGCGTTCATGAACATGTACGCCTTCACCGAGCTCCAGGCGTGGGTCGCGCGGCGCCTGAGCGAGAAAATGGGTCGCGAAATCGCCGTCGGACGCTATATCCACATGGCCGACTCGTTCCATATCTACGGTTCGTATTTCGAGGAGTTCGAGGCGTTTATCCGGACGTGCTACCGGGGCCGGCTCGAAGACCGCGTCTTCGACTCGTCGCAAGTCGAGCATTTCATGGTCGGGGGCAAAGTCACCCTCTTCAACAACACTCAGACCGACATCCCGATGCCGGTCGAGCACCTGCGGCGTCTCTACGACGAGATCCCCGAGGACCGCCGCTCCGAACTCGATCCCGCTCAGGTCGAACGGATGCAATCCGCCGGATAACAAGGAGGTTGCGGCCATGATCAGGCGCGATGATGCGAGAGTGGTGTATGTCGGCGGTCAGGGGCGCGTCTGCGCCGTAAGCTCCCATGACGGGTCGGTCCTGTGGGAACGAGAGCTGAAAAAGGGCGGTTGGTTTAAAATCGTGAACCCCTTTCTCAGTCTGGTCGAAGATGAGAACGTTCTCTATGCCTTCTGTTCCGGACAACTCTTCGTCCTGGAGAAGACCACGGGGAAGATCCTCGTCGAAGGCAAACCGATCGAGAAACTGAAGCACGTTCCGGCGGTCCTGGCGGGCGATGCAACAGGCGCGGCGGCGGCAATCGCGCATCTCACCCAACAGCAGGCGGCCGCAGCCTCTCAAACCGCGGCCCACGCGGGGATTCACCACGGCGGCGCACACTAGATTCGGCGAGCCGCCCCGTAGAGATTTCCTCAAAAGAGAAAGCCGAGAGAAGGTTCCGTTGGGGTCCGTCCTCTCGGCTGGATTTGTCTTCGAGGTCGCTCGCGCGGCGCGGAGACTATTGCTTGCGGGCCATCGCGCGGCGCATGTCGCGCATGCGTTGCCGGCGCGACTTCTTTTTGTCGGCCTCTTCGGCGGTAATCACCTCGATCTTGCGGTCCACCATCTCGACCACGGCCATCATCGCTCCGTCGCCCTGGCGCGGCCCGGCCTTCACGATGCGGAAACGGCCGCTCGGGCGGTCGGCGAAACGCGGGGCGAGCTCCTCGAAGAGTTTGTGAACGATTTCCTTGTGCTGGAGAAAGGCGAACGCCTGGCGGCGCGAGGCTTGAGAGCCTTCGCGCGCAAGGGTGAGCATCTTCTCCGCGCGGCGCAGAACCACGGAGGCGCGGCTCTCGGTGGTGCGCACTTTTTCGTGCGTCAGGAGCGCCTCGACCAGGTTGCGAACCAGGGCGTTTCGATGCCCCGACATGCGTTCGAGCCGAGTGGCGTGTTTCTTGTGTCTCATCGTCTCTTCCCGTTCGATTTCAGAGTCGCGGCGCGGGCGTCGAAAGGGCCGCGGCGCATCCGCGCATGGGCGCGACGCCCATGCCGCGCGTCTCTACTATTCCTTCTTTTCCTTCTGTTCGACCGGCAGTCCGTCGGGGCCGATCCGCATATTGAAGGTCAGATCCATATCCTTGAGGATGTTCTTGATCTCGGACAGCGACTTGCGGCCGAAGTTGCGATACTTGAGCATCTCGGACTCGCTCTTCTGGACCAGGTCGCGGATGGTCTTGATGCCGGCCGCTTCGAGGCAGTTGAAGGAGCGCACCGAGAGTTCGAGTTCTTCGATGCTGCGGCCCAGTTTCTCTTCCATCTCGACGTGCGGCGACACTTCGGCGGCGGCCTCTTCGGCCTCGGCCACGGCGGCCTGCTCCTCCTCGGCGCGGATGAACATCGACAGATGGTCGCGCAGAATCCGGGCGGCGCACGAAACCGCCTCCTCCGCAGACACGGTGCCGTCGGTCGTCACGTCGAGAATCAACCGGTCGTAGTCGGTGCGTTGCCCCACGCGCGCGTTCTCGACCGAGTACGTGACGTTGACGATGGGCGAGAAGTTCGAATCGACGGGAATGATGCCGATGACGTCTTCCTCGTCCGCTTCCTTGTGGGCGGGAACGTAGCCGCGTCCCATGGCGACGTGGACTTCCATCCGCAGCACGCCGTCCTCGGCGAGGGTGGCCAACACGAGGTCCGGGTTCAGGATCTGGGCGTCTTCCCCGGTCTCGAAATCGCCCGCCGTGACGACCTTGGGCCCGGTCGCTTCGAGGACGAAGTTCGTTTCGTTCTCCTTGCCGGTCAGAGAGATCCGCACCTGCTTGAGATTCAGGATGATGTCGCAGACGTCCTCTTTGCAGCCGGGAATGCTCTCGTACTCGTGCGTCACTCCGTCGATCCGCAGGGCGGTTACCGCGGCGCCCTGGATCGAACTGAGAAGAACGCGACGCAGGGAATTCCCCACTGTGGCGCCGAATCCACGCTCGAACGGTTCGGCGTGGAAGCGTCCGTACGTGTCGGTGCGGGTTGCCGATTCGCACTGCAGTCCACGCGGCATAATCAGGGGCTTGAAGTCCATCGGGCAAAACCTCCCATTTTTCCGGACAAGCGCGCGGGTCAGCCTGAGATTCCCGCGAACGCGGCGAGGTTAGACCTGGCGAGCGGCGGTTCGGTCCGCCGTCGCTTAGGGTACGGCGCTATTTACTATACAACTCGACGATGAGCTGCTCCTTGAGATCCGAAGGAATCTGATCGCGGTCGGGAATGCGGAGCAGCCGGCCTTGCTTGGTTTCGGAATCCCACTCGAGCCACTCGAGCCGGCCCACCGTGTCGGCGTAGGCCTGGGCGGAGGCGACGTAGGGGTTCTCCTTGAGCTTGGGCGAGAGGGAAATCGTCTCTCCCGCCTTGACCAGGCTCGACGCGATGTCCACCCGTCGGCCGTTGACCAAAACGTGGCCGTGCGTCACAAGCTGGCGCGCTCCGGCCCGCGACGAGGCGAGCCCCAGTCGATACACGATGTTGTCCAGCCGCCGCTCGAGCAGTTGGAGGAGCACCGTGCCCGTAATGCCGGGCGTACGGTCGGCGATCTGGAAATAACGCCGGAACTGGCGTTCGAGAACGCCGTAGGTGCGCTTGGCCTGTTCCTTGGCGCGCAGCTGAAGACCGTAGGTCGAGACTTTGCCCTGGCGCTGGCCGCCCGCGCCGCGCTCACCCGGGGGATACCCCTTCTTGGTGAAAGCGCACTTGGGCGAGTTGCAGCGATCGCCCTTGAGGTGGAGCTTGCGTCCTTCGCGGCGGCAAAGCCGACAGACTGGTCCGGTATAACGAGCCACTCCTGTAATCCTCCTGTAGGTTCCTTCTTTGTCGCGTGGGCCTCAGACGCGTCGGCGTTTGGGCGGACGGCAACCGTTGTGCGGCAGCGGCGTTACGTCGCGAATGATCGTGATCCGCAGACCGATGTTCTGCAGTGCGCGAATAGCCGACTCGCGCCCGCTGCCGGGTCCCTTGACGTGCACCTCGACGGTTTGCATGCCGTGGTCCATCGCCTTCTTGCCGCAGCTCTCGGCGGCCATTTGCGCGGCGAACGGCGTGCTCTTGCGCGAACCCTTGAAGCCCACGCCGCCGGCGCTCGCCCAGGAAATCGTGTTGCCGGCCTTGTCGGCGATCGTGATCACCGTATTGTTGAACGTCGCGCTGAGATGAACGACTCCCTCGCTGACGCTCTTCTTCGCTTTGCGGGGTCCGGTGCTTTCGCGTCTTTTTCCCATGCTCTAGTCCCTCGTGTATGTTGACGATGCCGAAGACCGCGACACGCGCGCAACCTCGACGGCTCGCGCGCCTCGACGGCCCCGGGGGTATCTCCTATTTCGCCGACGAGCGGCGGCCGGCGACCCTCGAGCCCGGGCCCTTGCGCGTACGGGCATTGGTCTTGGTACGCTGACCTCGAACGGGAAGCCCGCGGCGATGGCGCAGCCCGCGGTAGCAACCGATGTCCATGAGGCGCTTGACGTTCTGGGACACTTCGCGGCGCAGGTCGCCCTCGACAACCAGGGCGCCCTGGATCGCCGCGGCGATGCGGCTGACTTCTTCCTCGCTCAGGTCGCGCACGCGCGTGTCGGGGTCGGTGCCCGTCATGGCCAGGATCTTTTTCGACGTGGTCGGGCCGATCCCGAAGATGTAGGTCAGTCCGACCTCCACCCGTTTGTCTCTCGGCAAGTCTACTCCAGCTATGCGTGCCAAGGTCGTGTTCCTTCCTCGATTGAAGTGGGGCCGCGTCGCCGGCCCGGGCGCCTCATCCTTGGCGCTGTTTGTGGCGCGGGTTCTCGCAAATGATGCGGTTCACGCCCCGACGTCGGACGATCTTGCACTTGTTGCACCGCTTCTTGATAGACGACTTCACTTTCATTGTCCCGCTCCTTCGTTCGGAGTCCAGGCTTCAGCCTGCTGCTTGCGCGCCTGCGCGCGCCTCTCCGGCAGCCTGAAGGCTGCACTCCGAACCTCTAATCATTTGAACCGGTAGGTGATTCGACCCCGGTCCAAGTCGTAAGGCGAAAGCTCCACCTTGACCCGATCGCCCGCCAGAATTCGGATGAAATGCATCCGCATCTTTCCCGAAATGTGGGCGAGCACGGAATGGCCGTTGTCGAGTTCCACCCGGAACATCGCGTTCGGCAGCAGTTCCACGACTTTGCCCTCGGCTTCGATCACGCCTTCTTTCGCCATAGTTTGCCGGCCCTATTCCGTCAGGATTTCCACTCCGTCGCGCGTCAGAGAAATCGTGTGCTCGAAGTGCGCCGACGGTTTGCGATCGGCGGTGACTACCGTCCAGCCGTCGGGCATGACTTCGGTGTTCCAGACCCCCAGGTTGACCATCGGTTCGAGGGCCAGCACCATCCCGGGCCGCAGCCGCAGCCCTTTGCCCGCCTCGCCGAAGTTCGGAATCTTGGGCTCCTCGTGCATCTGGCGCCCGATCCCGTGACCCGTGTATTCGCGCACGACCGACAGATTCTCGCCCTCGACGTATTCCTGGATGGCCGAGGAGACGTCGCCGAGCCGCCGACCCGCGCGCGCCGCCTCGATTCCCACGTCGAGCGCCCGCCGCGTGACGGCAATCAGGTGCTCGACCTCGGGCGCGACCCGGCCGACCGGCAACGTCAGGGCCGTATCGCTGAAAAAGCCGCCCAGCACGAGGCCCACGTCGATGCTGATCAAGTCGCCGTCGGCCAGAATGCGGTTCTTGGACGGGATGCCGTGAACTACCTCCTCGTTGATCGAACTGCAGATTGTCGCCGGGTAGCCGTGATAACCCAAGAAGGCCGGCACGGCCCCGATTCGCTCGATGCTTTCTCGCGCCACCCGGTCGAGATCCCACGTCGAGACCCCGGGGTGGACCATTTCGCTCAGCCGCTCGCGGACCCGGGCCAACTCGTGGCCCGCCACGCGCATTTGCTCGATCTCTTCGTCGCTCTTGATCAAGCCTGCGTGGCGACCGGGCTGAACCTGAATCATCCTCCTAGCGGCTCCCCCCCTGTTTCTCCTCTATCTTCGCCAACAGGGACTGACGAATGTCGGACACGCTACCATTTGCCGCAACCCGAATCAAGAGGTCTTTTTCCTCGTAGTACTCCAGGAGGGGCCGCGTCTGGCCGTTATAGACCTCCAGGCGCTCGCGCAACGTCGCCTCGTTGTCGTCCTTGCGCTGCATCAGGTCCGAGCCGCACAGGTCGCACTTGCCTTCGGTCTTCGGGGCCATGAAGTAGACGTTGTACGCTCCCGTGCATCCGGATCGAGTGCAAAGCCGTCGCCCGCAAATACGCTTGACCAGCTCTTCTTCCGCGATCTCGAGAACGGCGGCCACGTGGATCCGCGTTCCCGCTTCTTCGAGGCATGAGTCGAGAAACAGGGCCTGTTCGAGATTCCGCGGATAGCCGTCGAACAGAATGCCCCGATCCCTCGCCGTCAGGTCGAGGATCTTCTCGCGAACGACGCCGCCGACCAGGTCGTCGGGCACCAACTTGCCCTCCGCCATGATCGACTGCGCCTTCTTGCCGAGCTCGGTGCCGTTGCGCACGGCCTCGCGAAGCATGTCGCCCGTCGAAACGTGCGTCATCGCGAAATGTTCGCAAAGAGCCCCGGCCTGGGTGCCTTTTCCCGATCCGGGGGGCCCGAACAACACACCATTCATTCAGCCTGACTCCGTTCTCCGGTTCCTGGACTCGCTCTCACCGGCGCCCTCGCCGGTCGGGCGAAGCCAAAGTGCGGCTGCCCCCGATTCCGCCGCCCCGAAATCCCCGCAAGCCGCCGCTCAGCCCGGCCCCGCCGCCGCGCGAGCGGTACTTGAAGCCTTCGTAGTGACGCATGAGAAGCTGGGATTCGATTTGTTTCATCAGGTCGAGCAACACGCCCGCCACGATGATCAGACCCGTGCCGCCGACCAGGTCGGCGAACGAGTAGTTGATGCCGAACGAGAAACTCAACACGTCGGGCAGCAAGGCGACGGCGACCAGGAACGTCGCGCCGACCAAGGTGATCCGGGTCAGAACGTAATCGATGTAGTCCGAGGTGTTCTTGCCCGGACGCCGCCCGGGAATGAAGGCGCCGACCCGCTTGAGGTTGTCCGCCGTATCGACGGGGTTGAAGGTGATGGCGGTGTAGAAGTAGCAGAAGAAGATGGTCAGGGCGGCGTAGAGCAGATTGTACATGTTGCCCATCTTGAGGAGGTTGAGCAGGCCGCCCTTCTCCAGGTTCAGCATGTTGTAGAGGTTGTGGAGCGTCGAGCCTTGCTGGAACATGTCGCCCAGGAACACGCTCAGGGCCCAATCGGTCGGGAAGAAGTTGGCGATAATGCCGGGGAACATGAGAATGGACGAGGAGAAGATGACCGGGATCACGCCCGCCGTGTTGATCTTGAGCGGAAGATAGTTCGATCCTCCCTGGGTCTCGCGCCGCCCGACGATCCGCCGTGCGTATTGGATCGGAATCTTGCGCGTGGCCTGCTGCATTAGGATCACAATCATCGTGACGGCGACGTAGAGCGCGAAGACGATGACGAGCCAGGCCGGCGCCATGACGCCCTTGATAGCGTCGAACACGCCGAGGACGACGCTGTTGCGATAGTCGGCGATGATGCCGACGGCGATGATGAGCGAAATCCCGTTGCCGATGCCATGTTCGGTGATCTTCTCGCCCAACCACATGATGAAGCACGTCCCCGTTGTGATGGCCACCATGATGGTGAAGGCGAAAAGGGATCGGCCGAACGCCGTATCCGGCGTCAGGGCCAGGCCCGACTTGAGCATGAAGATCGCCAAACCGATGCTCTGGAACGCCGCGAGGAGCACCGTGCCGTAGCGCGTGTACTGATTGATTTTCTTGCGTCCCGCCTCGCCCTCCTTGGCGATCTTCTCGAGACGCGGCCAAACCACGGTGAGAAGTTGGAGAACGATCGACGCCGTGATGTAGGGCATGATGCCCAGGGCGAAGATCGTCATTCGCCGGAAGGCGCCGCCCGCGAACATGTCCACCATGTCGAACATCGAGCGCCCGCCGCCGCCCATCCCGCTCGAGAATTTCTGGAGCGCCTGGGCGTCCACCAGCGGGCACGGGACGTGTCCCCCGATACGATACACCAGGATCAGGAGAATCGTGATGCCCAGCTTGCGGCGCAAGTCGGGCACCTTGAAAATGTTGAGCATCGATCCGAACATGAAAACCCTACCCCTGGAGAATCGTCGCGCACGCGCGCCGCTCGAGAGTCGACGAAAAGGCCGCGGGCGACTCGCGCCGCATCCGCGCGACCTAGCTCTTGGCCTCCGGTTCCGCCTGGGCCGTTTCGCACGTCCCGCCGGCGGCCTCGATCTTCTTACGGGCCGAGGCTGAGAACGTGTCGGCCACTACGGTCAGCTTCCTCTCGATTTCGCCGTTGCCCAGAACCTTGACCCGCTCGGTGTTGCATGTCACGAGCCCCGCCTCGTAGAGGGCCGCGAAATCGACCTTCGCCCCTTCTTCGAAGCGACCCAACTGGGCGACGTTCACAATGCCGGTCTTCTCGCGCCAGGCGTCGTGCGAGAACCCGCGCTTGGGAAGACGCAGACCCAGCGGGGTCTGACCGCCCTCGAACCGTTTGCGTTTCGAGGCGCCGGCGCGCGACTGCGCGCCCTTGTTGCCCTTGCCCGCCGTCCGGCCCCAGCCCGAGCTCTCGCCCCGGCCGATGCGTTTGCGTTTCTGGCGAGCGCCCTTGTCGCCGTGCAATTCCTCGAGTCGTATCATGATCCGGACACCTCCGAGACTTCGACCATGTGGCGGACGCTCTGGACCATGCCGAGAACCTGGGGCGTAGCCACCTGGACCACCTCGCCCTGAAGGCGCTTGAAACCCAGCGCGCGAATGGTGCGCTTGTGCGGCTCCTTGGCGCCCACGTCGCTCTTAACCCACTTGATCCGTATCTTTTTCGGTTGCTTCTCGCGTTTCGTCATTTCTCGAATCCCTTGAACTCGGCGTCGCTCCTGCACAAAATCGGCCCGGTTTGCCCGGCGCAGGCCGTCACGCCCACGATTTCTCGCACACGGCTCGGTTACGAGGAGACGGTCTCCATCCCCTCGCCCCCGGCGCTTTCGATTATCTCTTCGTCCTTCGGCTCGTCCGACTTCGCGTCCTCGGCGTCGAACCGGATCTCCTCGCTCACGCTCGGGGCCGCGGGAGGCGCGGCGGACTCTCCGGTGTGACCGAAGAACTTGGCGCGACGGCCGAGCACCTCGTCGAGGCCTTTGCCGCGAAGGCGCGCCACCTGGTTCGCATCGCGGATGCTCTTGAGACCTTCGATAACGGCCTTCAAGATGTTGATCGCGTTGCTCGATCCCAGGTTCTTGGTCAGAACGTCCTGGACCCCGGCCAGTTCGAGCGCGGAGCGCACCGCGGGACCCGCGATGATCCCCGTTCCTTCGCTCGCCGGCCGAAGCAGCACGCGGGCCGCTCCGAATTCCCCGATCACGGCGTAGGGAAGGGTGCGTCCCACTCGCGGCACGGCGATCAGGCTCTTCTTGCCGTTCTGCACGGCCTTCTGAATGGCTTCGGGCACCTCGTTGGCCTTGCCGAAACCGACTCCGACGTGGCCGTTCGAGTCGCCGACGACAACCAGGGCGCTGAAGCTGAAGCGCCGGCCGCCCTTGACGACCTTCGCCACGCGATTCAGCTGGATCACCTGCTCGCTCAGATCGAGCTTGGACGGATCGATCCGTTCCTTCGCCTCGACCTGAACCTCGGCCTCTTCCAGCAGACGGGTTGCTTCGTTCTCACTCACGTTGGCTCTCCTCGCCATCTTCTCTAAGCGGCATGGGCGTCGCACCCAGTGTCCGCCGCGGGCCGCCGGCCCGCGCCCAAATCAGAAGTGGAAATGATTCTCCTCGTCCACCGCGCGCACGGCCTCGGCAAACGTCTCGATCACGCCGTGATAGAGAAAACCTCCGCGGTCGAACACGGCCTTCTGAATCCCGCTGCTCTTCATCTTCTCGCCCAACTCGCGGCCCAGCCTCTCGGCGCTCGCCCGATTGCTGTAGTTCTTGCCGTCGCGCGTGGCTTTCGAGACCGACGAGACCGACAACAGGGTCCGTCCCGCCCGATCGTCGATCACCTGGGCCGAAAAGTGGCGGTTACTGCGAAACACGCAGATCCGGGGCCGCTCGGCCGTCCCCGCCAGGGTGGACCGCACGCGCCAGTGCCGGCGGATTCGCGATTGTCGTCTGGACAACTTCATGGTTCGAAACCTCTTCCGATCGGTTCTCTATTCTCAGGTTCCAGGTTCGAAGGTTCCAGGTTCGAGGTTTCGGAGATTCCGGATTCCGAACCTGGGGTATTTCCTTCTTACGCTCCCGCCTTGCCCACTTTGCGCCTGACGTGTTCGCCTTTGTAACGAATCCCCTTGCCCTTGTACGGCTCGGGTTTGCGCAGGGCGCGGATATCGGCCGCCACTTGGCCCACCAGCTCCTTGTCGTAGCCCGCCACGACGATACGCGTCGGCTCGGGCGCGCTCAACACGATCCCCTCGGGCGCCGGGAAATGAATCGGATGGCTGAAGCCGAGAAGCAGAGTCAGCCCCTTGCCCTCGGCCGTGGCGCGGTAGCCCACGCCTTGGATCTCGAGCTCCTTGGAGAAACCCTCGCTCACGCCGTGGACCATGTTGACCAGCAAGCGCTGGTAGAGACCGTGATACGCCCGGCTCGAACGCGAGTCGTCAGGGCGCGCCACGTGAATCTTGTCCTCTTTCATGAGGACGCTGACGCGCCGTCGCGTGTCGACCTCGAGCAGGCCCTTGGGGCCCTTGACCGACACCCTCATCTCGGGAGTGATCGTCACCTGCACCCCCTTGGGCACCGGGATCGGGTTGTTTCCTATGCGAGACACGAATCGAGTCCTCCATACGTTGTGGCACGGCCATCTTGGCCGTGTTCTTCCACGGGCTGGAAGCCCGTGCCACATCTTCTACCAAACCGAACAGATCACCTCGCCGCCCAGTTTGCGCTTGCGGCATTGTTCGCCCGTCAGGAGCCCGCGCGAGGTCGAGAGAATCGTGATGCCCAGTCCGCCGTCCACGAGCGGAATCTCGCTCGATTTGACGTACACGCGCCGCCCCGGCGAGCTCATCCGCCTGACGCCGTTGATCACTTTCTCGTGCCGGGGCCCGTACTTGAGAAAGATGCGGATTTCGGTCCGCTTGAAACCCGTCTTGCCTTTGTCGGGCGCGACCTCGCGTTTCGCTCCGGGTTTCTTGGGCGCTTTGCGGCGCACTTGGCCGATCTTGTAGTGCTTGATGAAACCCTCTTCGCGCAGAATCTTGGCGATTCCCACCTTCACGCGCGACGTCGGCACGGCCACCTCGTCCGAGCCCACGGCGCAGGCGTTGCGAATTCGCGTCAACATATCGGCAATCGGGTCCGTCACTGGCATGCCATTCTCTCTCCTGTTTTCTCTCTCGACGATAAGCGTCGTTGGTGGTGTTCCGTCGCCGGCCCGGGTCGGCCGGCGTTCGTCCCATCGGCCTTTCTCACCAGGAAGATTTCGTCACGCCCGGAATCTGGCCCTGGCTCGCCAAGGTGCGGAAACAAATCCGGCACATATTGAAGCGGCGCATGTAGGCGCGAGGCCGCCCGCAAATCGGGCAACGGTTGACTTTGCGCGACGAGAACTTGGGCTTCACGCGCATTTTCACCTTATGACACAATCTCGACATGGTCGCTTGCTCCTCGCAATGGGTCCTTACTGGCGTCGCCGGGATCGGCCCGGGCGACGGGGCGTTTCTCGATCTCAGTCCTTGCGCAGCGGCATCCCGAACAGCCGCAGCAGCTCCTTGCATTCGGCGTCGCTCTTGGCGGTGGTGACCGTCGTGACGTTCATGCCCTGCGTGCTAGTCACCTTGGCGTACTCGATCTCGGTGAAAATCAACTGCTCGCGAATCCCCATGCTGTGGTTGCCGCGTCCGTCGAACGCGTTGACCGGCAAACCGCGGAAATCGCGGATACGGGGGATCGCCACATTGATCAACCGGTCGAGAAAATCGTACATCCGCCAGCCGCGCAACGTGACGCAACAACCCACGGGCATTCCCTGGCGCACCTTGAACTGCGCCACGGAACGGGTCGCGCGCGTGATCTTGGGCTTCTGGCCGCCGATCAGGGCCAACTGCTCGGCGGCCTGGTCGAGCGCGGCGATGTTGCGCGTTCCCTCGCCCACGCCCATGTTGATCACGATCTTCTCGATGCGCGGGACCTGCATCACGCTCGAATAGCCGAACTTGGCCTTCATCGCCGGAGCGATCTCCTCGCGGTACTTCTTGCGCAGACGCGGCACGTAGCCCTTGGGGATAGGCGACGCCGATTCGGCCGCCTTGCCCTTCTTGGCCGACTTTGCGTCCTTGGCCTTGGCCTGGGGCGCGGCGCTCTTCTTGCCGTCCCCCGCGGGCTTCGCGGCCGGCTTCTTCTGCGCTGTCTTCTCTTTTTCCTTTGCCATCGCTCAAACACTCCTGGTTTTCCCCGCCGCGTCGGAGGCGGCCGGTCGCGGTTTCGTCCAGACAACCGTTACACTTCGTTGCCCGTCTTGGCGTGAACACGCACCTTCGCGCCGTCGGGGTTGACCTTGGCGCGAATGCGTCCCGGCTGATCGCTGCTCTTGGGATCCACCAGCAGCAAGCGCGAAAGCGGCACCGGCGATTCCTTCGAGACGATGCCGGCGGGCTGACCCTGCCGACGCTGACGCTCGTGACGCCGCACCATGTTGACGCCTTCGACCAACGCCTTGCCCTCTTTGGGCATGACCATGAGCACACGCCCCGTGCGGCCGCGGTCTCTGCCGCTTCGCACGAACACCGTGTCGTTCTTCTTGATTCGTAGGCTCATCTCGGGCTTCTCTCCTGGGTTGCCTTGCTTCGCCGCGTCCCCGCGGCTGTTTCAGATCACCTCGGGCGCGAGCGAAACGATCTTCATGAAGTTCTTCTTGCGAAGCTCGCGGCCGACGGCCCCGAAAATACGGGTCCCGATCGGCTCGTTCTGGTTGTTGATGACCACGGCGGCGTTTTCGTCGAACCGGATCCGCGAACCGTCCTCGCGGCCCACTTCCTTGGCCGTGCGCACCACCACCGCCTTGACCACCGACCCCTTCTTGACCTGCGATTCGGGCGAAGCGTCGCGAACGGAACAAACGATGATGTCGCCGATTCGGGCGTAGCGCCGACGCGTGCCGCCGAGCACCTTGAAGCACCGCAGACGCCGGGCGCCGCTGTTGTCCGCCACCACCAGTTCCGTGTATTCCTGAATCATCTCGCGTATCCTTTCGTGCTCCGCCCGCAACCCGCGGCTTCTTGCCCCGCGGGCAAGCCGAGGTCCGGGCGCGGGAGGCCCCTCCCCTACTTCGCTTTCTCCACGATCTCCGTCAACCGCCAACGTTTGACGCGGCTCAAGGGGCGGCACTCCACAATCTTCACGAAGTCCCCGATCCCGCAGCTGTTTTCCGGATCGTCCGCATAGTAGCGTTTGTGACGTCGAACGAACTTCTTGACCAGCGGATGGCGAACGGTCCGCTCGACTATCACGACGATCGTCTTGTCCATTCTGTTGCTGACAACGCGGCCGGCCCGAATCTTGCGCGAGCCTTGTGTCGATTTGTTTTCCGGCATGAGGTCTGCTCCGTCGCTCTATGTCTGCCTCCCGATCGCTCGGGAACGGCCTAGGCTTTGCCTTTCTTCTCTCGAATCAGGGTGAGGACCCGCGCCAACTCGCGCTTTTCCTGCCCGATTCGCGATACGTCGTGGAGTTCCTTGGTCGTGGCGCGCGTGCGAAGGTTGAACAGGCTTTTGCGCAGGTCGGCCTCGCGCGCCTCCAATTCGTGGACTCCCAGCTCTCGGTATTCCTTCGCTTTCATGCTCTCCACTACCTTTCTCTGAGACGGGACGCTCGCGCGTCCCGCGCGCGTCACAGGGCGGTTCGGATCACAAACTTGGACTTGATCGAGAGTTTGTGGCGCGCCCGTTCCATGGCCTCGAAGGCGAGTTCGGGAGTCACGCCGCCCAGCTCGAACAGGATGCGGCCCGGCTTGACCACGGCCACCCAGCGTTCCGGCGCGCCCTTGCCCTTGCCCATTCGCGTTTCCGCCGGCTTGACCGTCAGCGGCTTGTCGGGGAAAATGTTGATCCACAACTTGCCGCCGCGCTTCACGGCGCGGTTGATCGCCACGCGCGCCGCCTCGATCTCGCGGTTCGACACCCAGCCGCACTCCATGGCCTTCAGGCCGTATTCGCCAAAACTCAAAGTCGAGCCCCGATAGGCCTTGCCCCGGCGCTTGCCTTTCTGAGTCTTGCGGTACTTGCTCCTCTTCGGCATCAACATATCAGGCTACCTCTCGCTCGATCCTTAGTTCCCACCCACGTCTTTCATCCGCACGAGTGCCGCGACGCGGCGGTTATCTGGCCTCCGCCGCCTCGGGCTTGACCTTGCCGAAGATCTCGCCCTTGAACACCCACACCTTCACGCCGATCATCCCGTATTTGGTCTTGGCGCCCATGAAACCGTAGTCGATGTCCGCCCGCAGCGTGTGAAGCGGCACGCGACCCTTGCGATACCACTCGGCGCGAGCCATCTCGGCGCCGGCCAAACGGCCGCCGCAGGCGATCTTGACCCCGAGCGCGCCGGCGTCCATCGAGGCCTGGATGGTCTTCTTCATCGCGCGGCGGAACGAAATGCGCCGCATGAGCTGCCCGGCGATATTCTCGGCCACCAGCTGCGCGCTCAGCTCGGGCTTCTTGACCTCCGCAACGAGCAGTTTGACTTGTTTCGACGTCTTCTCGGCCAGATCCTTTTCCGTCGCCGCGATCTCCGAGCCCTTCGGGCCGATGACGATGCCCGGACGCGCCGTGTGGACCGTGATCTTCACGCGGTCCGCCGCACGCTCGATCTCGATTCGATCGATGCCGGCGTGGCTATACTTGCCGCGGATGAACTTGCGGATCTCGATGTCCTCGTGGAGAAACTCCGCGTAGTGCTCGCGCGTCGCGTACCACCGCGATTCCCAATCGCGGACGATACCCAGCCGCAGAGATACCGGATGAACTTTCTGACCCACGGAGTCGTCTCCTTTCGTGCTGCCCGTCGGCGCAACCCGGCGCCCGCGGGACCGTCCCTACGCCTCGACCAACTTCATCGAAATGTGGCAAAACCGCTTGCGAATGCGGTACGCCCGTCCCTGCGGAGCCGGCAGAATCCGGTACATGATCGGCCCGCCGTTCACCTGCAGCTCGCCAATCACCAGCTCGTCGGTGTCGGGATACTGCGAGCGATCCACGTTGGCGACCGCGCTCTTGAGCAGATTCTCCATGATGGAATCCGCCGAGGGGCGATGCGTGAAACGAAGAATGTTCATCGCCTCGGCCACCGTCTTGCCGCGGATCCTATCGCCCAACGTGCGCGCCTTGCGGGCCGACACGCGCTGGAACCGCGCGCTCGCCCTGGACACTACCTGGTTTTCCTCGAACTTTGGCATGTTGCTCGATTCTCCATCTACTCGGTCTGGTCCGCCGGACCCGTCCGACGCTCGGACTTATTTCTTCGCCGTCGCTTTCTTGGCCTGCTTGCCGCCATGAGAGCGGAAAGTACGCGTGGGCGCGAATTCGCCCAGTTTGTGACCGACCATGTTCTCGTTCACGAACACGGGAATGAACATCTTGCCGTTGTGGATCGAGATTGTATGACCCACCATGTCGGGCGTGATCATCGACGCCCGGGCCCAGGTCTTGATGACCGTTTTCTCCCCCGTATTGTTCATCCGCCGAATCTTCTCGCTCAGCTTCGGATGAACGTAGGGACCTTTCTTGAGGCTTCTCGGCATTGTCTCCTCCTCGATCGCGACGACGCTCCGCCGCGCGGGCGTCGCTCAGGCGGCGATCCTCATAGGGATCACCGTTTCTTCTTGCGCCGCGTCACAATAAAGCGATCCGACGGCTTGGACTTGCGCGTCTTGAGACCCTTCGTCGGCTTGCCCCAGGGCGTGCATGGATGCCGGCCGCCCGACGAGCGGCCCTCGCCGCCCCCCATGGGGTGATCCACCGGGTTCATCACCACGCCGCGCACCGTGGGCCGAATGCCCAGCCAGCGCGAGCGTCCCGCCTTGCCGATCGAAATGTTGGCGTGGTCGCTGTTGCCCACCACGCCGATCGTCGCGCGGCATTCGCAGCTCACGCGCCGCACCTCGCTCGAAGGCATGCGAAGGTGCGCATACTTCTCGTCCTTGGCGATCACCTGGGCGCCCACGCCCGCGCTCTTGGCAATCTTGGCTCCGCCGCGCGGCCGCAGCTCGACGCAATGCACCATCGTTCCGAGCGGCACCATGCGCAACGCCATGGCGTTGCCCACCTTGACGTCGGCTTGCGGGCCGCTCTCGACCGTATCGCCCACTTTGAGGCCGATGGGGGCCACGATGTAGCGTTTCTCGCCGTCGGCGTAATGAAGCAGCGCGATGTTGGCCGTCCGGTTCGGATCGTATTCGATCGAGGCGACGCGGGCCGCAATGCCGTCCTTGTCGCGCTTGAAGTCGATCAGACGGTAGCGGCGCTTGTGTCCGCCCCCTTGGTGACGGCAAGTGATCCGGCCTTGGGAATTGCGACCCGATCCGCGCGTTTTCTTCTCGAGCAGCGACTTCTCGGGCGTGGTGCGCGAGATTTCCTCGAAACCGAGGGTGGTCATTGTCCGTCGGCTCGGGGTTGTCGGCTTGTAAGTCTTGATCGCCATTTTTCCGTTTTCCGTTTCATGCGTGGCGTGGGCGTCGTTTCGCCTACCGCCCACGGGCCGCAAGCCCGTGTCCCGGTCCTCTCCTAGAACAGGTCGATCGTCTGACCCGCTTCGAGCGTCACAAACGCCTTCTTGATGTCGGGCCGCTTGCCCGTGCGGCGGCGCATGGTCTTCACCTTGCCCTTCTGGTGCAAGGTGTTGACCGACTTCACGCGCACGCCGAAAGCCAGTTCCACCGCGCGCGCAATCTCCACCTTGTTGGCGCGCATCGCCACCTGAAACACGTATTGCGGCTCGGTCCGAGCGGTGCCTGACATGCTGTCTTCGGTAATGACCGGACGCACCAGGATTTCGTAAGGGGTCGCCTTCATGCGTAGACCTCCTCCAGCCGTTCGATGGCGGCTTTCGTCGCCACCAGCACGTCGTGGGTCGTCAGGTCGAACGTGTTGAGATTGTCGCAGTTGATCACATCCACCCACGGTATGTTGCGCGCGCTCAACGCCAGGTTCACGTTCGTCCGGTCGGTCAGGAAAAGCACGCGTTTGTCTTCGATCTTGAGATGGCTCAGCAATTCGGACACTTGGCGGGTCTTGGGCTCCGAAAAATCCAGCGCGTCCACGATGACGATCTGCCCCTCCTGGGCGAACGAGGTCAGGCACGACAAGATGGCCGATCGCAGGACCTTGCGGTTGACCTTGCCGCCGTAAGAGCGGGGCATAGGGCCGAAAACGACCCCGCCGTGTCGGCGCACGGGCGAACGCGTCGAGCCCGCGCGCGCGCGCCCCGTGCCTTTTTGGCGATAGGGCTTGATGCCGCCGCCGCTCACCAGGCCGCGGGTCTTGGTCGCGGCCGTCCCCTGGCGACGGTGCGCCAATTGGTTGTTGACCGCGGCGCGAACGCAATCGGTGCTGATCCGCGCCTCGAAGACGCCGGGCGCCAGATCGATCTTCTCGACCTTGGAGCCCTGGATATTCACTACGGATACTGAAGGCATATCTTGCTACTCCCCAGGTCCGGTCCGACGGGCGGGACCCTTTTCGCACACTCTTCGCGGTCGATCCGACCCCATTCCTTACTTGCCCGCGGTCGGTCCGCCGTGGGTCTTGGTCGACGTCTTGACGCTTTTGCTTACCACCACGTAGCCGTTCGCCGCTCCCGGAATGCTCCCCTTGACGATCAACAGGTTCCTCTCCAAGTCCGTTCCGACGACCTGGAGGTTCTGGGCCGTGCGGCGCACCGCCCCGTGACGGCCGGGGCTGACTTTGCCCTTATAGGTGCGCGAAGGATCGGCCGAGGCGCCGCTCGATCCCGGACGGCGATGATAGGTCGATCCGTGGCTCATCGGTCCGCGCGCCGTATGGAAACGACGGATCGTGCCGCTGAAACCGCGGCCCTTGCTCACGCCGCACACGTCCACGCGGTCGCCCACCGCGAAGAGATCGACCTTGAGGGTCTGACCCACCTCGAAACCGTTGCAGTCGTTCAGACGAATCTCGCGGACGAAACGAACGGGATCGACGCCGGCCTTCTTGAAGTGGCCCAGCATCGGCTTGGCGATCGTTCGTCCCGCGCGCGACTCGAAACCGAGTTGGAGCGCGCTGTAGCCGTCTTTGTCGGGCACCCGTTTCTGTAGAATCGGGCACGGCCCGGCAAGAATCAGCGTCACCGGGACGGCCGTGCCGTTCTCATCGTAGATCTGGGACATGCCCAGTTTCTTGCCGAGTAGTCCTATCGCCATGGCTATCTATTCCTCCACGCGAGCGGTGCGGGACCTGCGTGTCTCGGAGACCGCGTCACGGAGATTTCTCCCAACTCCTCTGCTTCTTCCTTGCCCGAGATCGAGACAACCCTCGCCGCCCAGGTTTGCGCGGCCCGGCGGCTCAGGCCAGTTTGATCTCCACATGCACCCCTGCGGGCAGATCCAGCCCGGTCAGGGCGTCGAGCGTCTTCTGGGAAGGATCCACTATGTCAACCAGACGTTTGTGCTGGCGCATCTCGAACTGCTCGCGCGATTTCTTGTCGACGTGGGGCGAGCGCAGCACCGTGTACTTGGAAATCCGCGTCGGAAGGGGAATCGGCCCCACGATATTGGCGCCCGTGCGCCGGGCCGTATCGACAATCTCGCCCACCGACTGGTCCAAAATGCGGTGATCGAAAGCTTTGAGACTGATGCGTATCTTCTGGCCTGCCATTGACGGGTCCTCTCCTTGGGACAAGCTCGTTGGCAACCGGTTCTTCGGCCGCCCACGGGCCTTACGCCTTTCCCATTGCGGACTATTCGATAATCTCGCTCACCACGCCCGAGCCGACCGTACGGCCGCCTTCGCGGATGGCGAAACGAAGCTCTTTCTCCATGGCGATGGGCGTGATCAACGTCCCGATGATCTCGACGTTGTCGCCGGGCATCACCATTTCCACGCCCTCGGGCAGCTCCACGTTGCCCGTCACGTCGGTCGTCCGGAAGTAGAACTGCGGACGATATCCCTTGAAGAACGGTTTGTGACGTCCGCCTTCTTCTTTCGACAGGACGTAGACCGTACCCTTGAACTTGGTGTGGGGGGTGATGCTGCCGGGTTTGCACAGGACCTGACCGCGCTCGATCTTCTCCTTCTCGATACCGCGGAGCAGGCAACCGACATTGTCGCCCGCCTGGCCCTGGTCGAGTTCCTTGCGGAACATCTCGACACCGGTCACGACCGTCTTCTGTGTCGGGGTGATGCCGACGATCTCGATGTTCTCGCCCACCTTGATCACGCCGCGCTCGACGCGGCCCGTGGCCACGGTGCCGCGGCCCGTGATCGAGAAGACGTCCTCGACGGGCATCAGGAAGGGCTTGTCGATCTCGCGTTTGGGCTCGGGAATGAAGCTGTCGAGGGCGTCCAACAGCTTGTCGATCGACTGCGTGCCGAGCTCCGAGTCCTCGCCTTCGAGGGCCTTGAGGGCCGAACCGCGGATAATGGGCGTTGTCTGACCCGGGAATTCGTATTTGTCCAGCAATTCGCGCACTTCGAGCTCGACCAGCTCCAGAAGGTCCGGATCGGCGGCATCGCACTTGTTGAGATAAACGACGATGTGGGGAACGCCCACCTGGCGAGCCAGCAGGATGTGCTCGCGGGTCTGGGGCATCGGGCCGTCGGTGGCCGCGACCACCAGGACGGCGCCGTCCATCTGCGCGGCGCCCGTGATCATGTTCTTGATGTAGTCGGCGTGGCCCGGGCAGTCGACGTGCGCATAGTGACGGTTGTCGGTCTGATACTCGACGTGCGCCGTCGCGATCGTGATGCCGCGCGCCTTCTCCTCCGGCGCCTTGTCGATCTGGTCGAAGGGAACGAAGTCGCTGAATCCCTTGGTCGCTTGATGCTTAGTGATCGCGGCGGTCAGCGTCGTCTTGCCGTGGTCGATATGACCGATCGTACCGACGTTGACATGTGGCTTGTTGCGTACGAATTTTTCCTTTGCCATGATTCAAGGCCTCCCTCTCCTGGTTTGCGCAGCTGCGACGTGTCTGACCTGTTTGCGTCCCGCCGGCGATTCCCTAGCTGGGGTCTATCTTCTTCTGAAGCGTTCTGCGCCCCATGAAGCGCATCCTTCCTTAACTTCCTCGCCCCGGCTCCCGCGCATCCTCGCGGGATCGAGCGTTCCCTCGAACGCTCGAAATTCGGGCCCGCGCGAGTGCGACCGTCGGCCGAGTGCAAAAACGGCTTGAGTGGAGAAGCGATACTGGATTGTCAATCCGGCGAGGGCGTTCGGGCGCCGAAGCGCACCGAAACTTGGGCGGAAGCCACTCGGCTCCTTACTCCCTTTGCCAGGGAGGGAGCGGCGGCATCGCCGCGAAGTCGCCCTCTGCTTCTCTACTGCTTCGCTCTGCGGCAGGGCCTCGCCGCCGGCTTTCGCCTCGGCGTCCCCATAAGAGATCCCCGAGGCGAGCCCTGAAACTATCGAGCGTTTACAGGCCCTAGTGCTCCGACCTTCAGATGAGGGTTTCCGAAGACCGTTCGGCGCCGAGTACCGATACCCTAACCTCGATCCGTCGAGCGCACAAGACGTTACATCTTAAGGATCGCCGATCGATTGTCAACAAGAAAAAGAAGCGAAAAAGACGATTCTGACGATCCCGATAGAGAAGGGTATGGAGCCGGGTCCAAGTTCCGCACTGTGAATGGTATGCGGCAACCCGCGCGGGACTCGCGTCGCGACTCGTCCCGAACGGAGGAGTGCAAAAGTCAGGGGCTGGAGAAAGAGTGCGAGCCGTTTCGTCTCGCGAGCCGGAGGATCAATACCTCTGGAAGGAGACTTCTTGGGCGCCGGCTTCGGCTTCGCCGATGGCGGGGGTCTTGACCCGATCTTCGAGGGTCGTGATGCCGGGCACGCCTCGGGGCAGCCGGTCCTTGGGAAGCTTAGGCTGGACGGCGACGCGGAAGTCCATCTGGTCGAGGAAACTGCTGCTTCCGTTGTTGCCGTTGTCCTCGTTGTCGTAGATGTCCTGCTCCATGCGAATCAGCATCATGAGCAGGGCGTCGTGCAGGTCGCGATTGAGGGTCAGTCCGATCGTCTTGAGAGTGCTCGCTCGCGAATCCCACTCGGTCTCGAGCTCGCCGCTCCATTTCGGCCCGATCTTCCCGCCCAGCAGAGCCGACACCGTCAGGCGGTCGTCGTCCTCGCTGAAACGGTCGCGATCCGAGTCGCCCAGAGCTTTGTCGAGACCTTGGCGATACCTCGCGCCGACGCGGGTCCACCACAAGCCGCTGCGCGGGCGATAGCCCGCCGAGACGCGATAGTTGAGCCCGGAATCGACGTAGGCGCGTTTGTCGCTCGGATGGAAGATTTGACGTCCGTCGAGCGAGACGCCCGAACTCACGTTCAGCGTCTCGGCGGCATTGATCCACGATCCGTACAAGCCGTACGAGCTGATCAGCTCCTGCGGATAGAGATCGCCGTTGCTCACCAGGTTGCGGAACAGCCGCAGCGCCACCGACAGACGCGGCACGGCGAGCTGATAGCGCAAGACGCCCTCGATGTTGTGCTCGCGCAGGCGGAAGTTGTAGAGGTCGCTGCGGACGTACTTGTCGCCGATCTGAGAATACCAGTCGCCGAGCGAGTCTCTCGTCGCGAATCGATAGCGATAGATCGCGTCGCCGGTCAAGGCGTCGGTGAAGCGGGCGTTGAGACGCAGCATCAGGTCGGCGTAGCCGTAGCCGCTGCTCACGTCGCTCAGCTTGTACTCCTCTTCGCCGATCTTGAACGTCTCGGGATCGATAAACTCGAGGCCCGCGTCTTCGGCGCGGTTGAAACTCCCGCCCTCGGCGTTGTCGAGAATCAGGGGATAAAGGTGGTCCTCCCCCTGAAAGTAATTGAAGTCGGTCTGCTCGCGCGAGGCGAATCCGCCGCCTGCGCCGAGCTTCGCGAGCAGGGTGTAGCGCTCGGCCAGACGCCAGCGCCACATCAGGGCGTGATACCAGTCGAACCCGCGGACAAAGGCGTCGTCGTCCTGATCGACGGTGTTCAGGCCCTTGTCGAGATTGTTGAAGATGTTCAGGTCCGTGTGATAGTAGACCGGCAGACCCCAGAGTTTGAGCCAGGCCGTCGAGAGCTCGATCTGCGGCGCGCGGATCGTCGCCCGTCCCCACCGCCGCATCGGAATGCCGCGCTCTTCGCGGTCTTCAATGTCGAGCTCGGGCTGTTCGTCGTAATCGCGATCGTTGTCCGACGGGTCCGAGAAGTCGGTGATCCGGTCGCGGCCGATCCGGTCCTTGACCTCGAAGAGAAGCCGCGCGACGAACTGCTCGCGCGCCCAAGTGAGCGCCGTGCGCGCGCGCCGTTCCATCACCCGTTTGCGCGCTTCGTCGCGGAACAGATCCAAGACCTCGTAATAGAGGTCGGGATCGCTCACCCAGTCGGCGTTGACGATCCACCGGGTGTGGCCCGTGATGGCCGACCGGTGCTTGACGACGATCTGATACCGCCCCGTGTCGTTCTCTTTGCCTTCGTATTTCTTTTTGCGCTTGTAGGGCTCTTGCCCCGGAAACTCCCGATCGCGATGGAGCGTGCCGTCCGCCCACTCGTAAATCGGAATCACATCGCCCGTTGCCGGATCGCGGGTCCACTCTTGAACCGAGTACTCGGTTTCCTCGTCCACCTCGCGGTCGGTGTCGTTCAGATAGTAAACCTCGGTTTGGCCTTCGTGCGCGCCCTCGTTGAAGAAGTACTTGTACGTGGCCCCGGCGCCGAAACCGCGCTTGGCCAGGAAATCGGCGAAAATCTGCGCCTCGCCGCGCGACTTGGTCACGAACTTCTTGTCGCTCTCGAGCGAGGGTTCCTTCTTCTCGTGCTGGAACACGTAGCCCACGCGCGCATAAGGCCCCAGGCTCGACTTGTAGCCGACCCGCACCATCCACGGCGAACTCTCGCGCAGCGACTTGGAATAAACCGGGAAGTAGAAGACGGGGATTTCGCGAATGTAAAGCGTCGCGCCTTTCATGAACACCCGGTCGTTTGGGTAAAGAAGAATCTCGCGGGCCGAAATCCGATAATGCGGCACCGTGAAGTCGCACGAGGAGAGCGACGCGCCGTGCATCACCGACTCGTACTCGGTCAACTGCCGGAAGGTGGGTTCGCCCGGCTTTTCCTTCTCGCCGTAGCGGAAATAGACCGTGCCGCCCTCTTGGAGGGTGCGGCCCTCGCCGTAGCTGCCGTAGGCCTTGTAGGCCTCGCCTTCCTTGGCGCCCAGGTCGTAGCGCATCTTCTCGGCCGAGACGTCGGCCCCGTTCCCCACCATGCGGACGTTGCCCGCGGCCTGGATTTCCTTGAGGCGCACGTCGAGCACCATGCTGTCGGCCTCGAGAACCAACCCCTCGTAGGTCACCCGCGCGCGCCGACTGGCGTGAATCAGGTCGTTCTCCTCGTCGTAGTGCAGGTAGCCTTCGGTCGTCTCGATCCGCACGGCCCCTTTGCCCCCCTCTCCTTCGGAGGACGGGAAGACGATTTCCTTCGTCGGGGAGGTCGCGGGATCGTCCGCGCCGAGGACGGGCGTAACTCCAACTAAAGCAATGATCGCCACCAGCACAAGGCCCATGGCGGCACGCACGCGCGGCGTGGCCGCGCGCGAGGAAAAAAAGAAAGGATCGCACGCGAAGCCGCAAGGAGGCGAAGAGAGGAAAGACGGCATAAAGCGATCCCGGTTCGTTTCCATTCCAAACGCGTAAAATTCCGCGGCCTTCGTTCGAGGGACGGGTCCCGCGGCCCGCGCCGCCCCCCTTAGCGATGAACGGTTCGATGTAACATCACGGCGCCTATGATTGTCAACAAAACATTTGGCAGAAACACGACCGTGGGGCCGAACCACACTCCCCCTCGGACCAGCTGGGCGCCGTAGTGCCACACCCCGTAGTAGGCCATGATCAGCAAGAACGCGATGCTGATCCCGATCGACTTGCCCGACGGGCGAATATAGACCGCCAATGGAACCCCGATCAAGACAAAAGCGATGCAGGCCAACGAGATGGAATAGCGCTGCCACATCTCGCCTCGCAGCGTGCGGGCGATTTTGAGGCCCTTGGTCACGCCGTCCTCGTCGGTGCCCTCGGCTACGCGGCGCGCGTGCTCGTCCATGCACACGGCGATCCGGCGACGCAGCTGGCCGATGGTCATGGCCTGGGAAATCATCCGGGCGGAGTCTTCGTCGGTGTCGGGCCTGAACTCGTATCGCATCTGCTTGAACTCGACCAGGCTGTAGCGCGGGTCCTTCTCGTCCTGCACCACGTGGATCGACCCGTTGCGCAAGACCAGGGCGGCGCTGGGATGCTCGACGCTCGTGTCGAGCTCGATCCGGCCCGACGAGGCCAGGAAACGGGTCTTGGTCGGCTCTTCCGACTGCGTGTCCGTCGTCGCGTCGTCCGCGTCGGAGGCTCGACCCGATGCGCGCGTTGGAGTGGAGAGGGCGTCGTCGGGCGCCGCGTCCGCAAGGGCGATGGGGCCCAAAGCCTTGGCCTTCAGTTCTTCCAGGGTCGCTCGCTTCTTGGCGGCCTTCTTGCCCCTCTTCCCCACTTCGCCGGGGGCCCCTTCGAACCAGATCTTGACGTTCTCGATTTCGCTCGTCTCCGGGTCGCGGTCCTTGAACTGAATCACCATCTCCATGCCCTTGCCCATCTTCACGGACTCGAACATGCCCGGCTGAATCGAATCGATCACCTCGTATCTGAGCCGATCCAGAAGACTCAGGCTCCGCGAGAACATCCACGGGGCGAAGTACAGACTGTTGAGAAAGACGATGACCGACGCCACCCCGCCGCAGACAAGAACCGGGCTGAACACCTTGAACAGGTTCACGCCGTGCGTGCGGCACGCTTTGACCTCGCTGTCCACCGTCATCCGCCCGATCCCGAGCAACACCCCTGTCAGGATCGCCATCGGAATGGCCAGGGTCAGAAGCGTCGGGAAAAAGTAGAACGTCGTCAAGAGGAGAACGGGAAGGGAAAGCATGCCCGAGAAATCGTCGGACTGCATAAAGATCATGCGGACCAGAAGGACGAACGCGAGGGTGGCTAGGGCCATGAGGCCCGGCGTCATGACTTCGCGCAAAACATAGCGTTGCAGAACTCTGAGCAAGAAACAACCTCCCCTTCTCTCGTCTCGACACGCCTCGGCCGAGACCCAAAACGGACCCTACTGGATACGGACCGGGGCGGCGAATTGTCAAGGCTTTTCGCCGAGCGTTTCGCCGAGCCGCGCGTCGTCCTGGACTTTTCAGAATGAACGGTCCTAAGATGACGGCCATGGAATGGCTACGGCCATAACATGGCTACGGCCATAAGACGGCTTGGGCGCGGAACGCCGTCCTCGGAACCCGAGACCCGAATCCGGCCCAACTTCTCGACCGCCCGGGAGTCGCTACCGTGAAAATCACCGACATCAAGTGCTACGTCACCGAATCCACCGCCAAGCCGCCGCGCTATCGCTGGCGCGACGGACATCTGCCCGACGGCCCCGGAGTCGCGCCCGGCGAGAAGTTCCACACCGCCATCCTCAAGGTCGAGACCGACGAAGGTCTCGTCGGAATGACCCAGAGCAAGGGCGGACGCGGATACGCGACGGCCGAAGTCGTCCGCCGCCGCCTCAAACCCCTCATCGGCCAGGATCCGCTCCTCACTGAGCGCCTTTGGTTCCTCGTCTGGGAGATCGACCGCATCGAGCGGTTTCAGCTCCACGTGCTCGGAATGCTCGACGAGTGTCTCTGGGACATCAAGTCCCGGAAAGCCGCCATGCCCCTCTATCAGATGCTCGGAGGCAACACCCGCCGGGTCCGGGCCTATGCCTCGACCACGACCTTCGAGACGATGGACGAGTACGAACGCCGCATCAAGGAGTGCATGGACGTCGGCTTCACCGCCTTCAAACTCCACGGCTGGGGCCGCCTCAAGGAAGACTCGGCCCTCTGCCGCAACCTGCGCAAATGGACCGGCGACGACGCCACCCTCATGTACGACGGCTCGGCCGCGTTCGACTACGTCGAGGCCATGAAGCTGGGCCGCGTCCTCGAAGAAGCCGACTTCTACTGGTTCGAAGAGCCGATGCGCGAACTCGACCTCTTCAGCTATAAGAAGCTCTGCGACGCGCTCGACATCCCCATCTGCGCCGCCGAAACCTGCGAAGGGTGCCACTGGAACGCATCGACCTGGATCCGGCTCGGCGCGCTCGACATGATGCGCACCTCGCGTCACGAAAAAGGCGGCATCACGGGCGCGACCAAGGTCGCCCACCTGGCCGAATCCTGCGGCATGCGCGTCCAAGTCCACGGCATGGGCCTGGCCAACCTCCACCTCTGCGCCGCCTTCCCCAACACCGACTTCTACGAACAACTCGTCTGGAGCTCCGAGCAAATCGCCGACCTCAAGAACCAAGGCCCGCTCGCCATCGTCGACGGCCTCATGAACGCCCCCGACACCCCCGGCATCGAACCCCATCCGGACTGGAAGAAGTTGGAGAAGGAAGCCGTGATGATTGTCTGACCGCTCACGTCTTGGACTACGAGGACTACCACTGATGCCCATGCACAACCCCCCACACCCCGGCGAGTCCATCGCCGAGGTCTACCTTAAACCCAACGGACTGAGCGCGCGCGATCTCGCCGCGAAGCTCGGCGTGGCCCCGTCCACGCTGGGACGCGTTCTGAAGGGATCGAGCGGGGTCAGTCCCGAAATGGCGCTTCGTCTCTCCAAAGCCCTGGGGCGTTCTCCCGAAAGCTGGCTCGCCATGCAGGGCAACCACGATCTCTGGCAAGCTAGACGCCGTGTCGATCTTCGTCGCGTGGCCAGAGTACGGTTCGTCGCGGAGTGATCGGCCTCGTATCGCCCCGGCCGCCGAGAACGGCGCTCCTTCGCCTTGCCACGGATTAGATATTGCTATTGTTCCCGTAAACCGTTAGGATTTCCCCAGCAATTTCACTCTGCCGTACAGGGGGGAAACAGGTATGTTTCGTCAGCAGGAGGAAACAATGTCTGCAAGAGGTGCACGCCCGCGCGTTTCCGTACTCCTTTGCATGATCGCCGCGGTCTGCGCAGCGACAAGCGGTCTCGGGTATGCCGAGTCGCTGAGCGCAACCGCGCGCGAGGAAACCTGGGTTACGAACGGTTCGGTCAGCGCCATCGCGTGCACAACGGACACGATCTATATCGGCGGCAACTTCACCGCGGTCCGCGAGAACACGGGCGCCTACGTTCCGATCGACACGACGACGGCCTTGGCGGTCCGCCCCTTCCCGAAAGTGACGGGACTCGTCTATGCCAGCGCGCCCGACGGCTCGGGCGGATGGTACATCGGCGGCGTCTTCACGCAGGTCGGATCCCTGGCGAGAACCAATCTGGCCTACATTCATAGCGACGGAACGGTCGACACGACGTGGAATCCCGGCGCCAACGCCGCAGTCTACGATTTGGAGACGTCGGGTTCGCTGGTTTACGTCGGCGGCGCGTTCACCACCATCGCCGGCGGCACGGCGCGCAACCGCATCGCCGCGCTCGACGCTTCGACGGGCGCGGCTAGCGCCTGGAACCCGAGCGCCAACGGCGAAGTGTACGACGTCGGCATCGAGGGTTCGACCGTCTATGCGGCGGGCGCGTTCACCAATATCGGCGGCGCCGCGCGCAACTACATCGGCGCCGTCAGCGCCTCGACGGGCGCCGCGACCGCGTGGAACCCGAACGCGGGCTCTTGGGTCTATGCCGTGACGCCCGCTGGATCGACGGTCTATATCGGCGGCGCGTTCACCACGGTCGGCGGCAGCCTGACGCGCAACTATATCGCCGCGATCGACGCCGCGTCCACCGGCACGGCGACGAGCTGGGACCCGAGCGCCGACAGCTGGGTCGCCGACCTGCGCGTGTCGGGCTCGACGGTCTACGCCGGAGGGAACTTCTCGAACATCGGCGGCGCCGCGCGCAACCGGATCGCCGCGATCGACGCCGCCTCCACCGGGACGGCCACGGCCTTCAATCCCAACGCCAACGGCGAGGTTCGCGCAATCCTCATCTCGGGCTCGACCGTCTACGCGGGCGGGTTCTTCACCAACATCGGCGGCGCCGCGCGCAGCCGCATCGCCGCGCTCGACATAGCGACCGGGAACGCCCTGGCCTGGAATCCCAATGCGAACGGCACGGTCCGTATCCTAGGGTTATACGGATCGACCCTCTTCGTAGGCGGTGAGTTTACGAGTATCGGCGGCGGGGAGACCCGCAACAACATCGCGGCATTCGACGCCGAGACCGGCGAGGTCACCGGCTGGAATCCCAGCGCGAACGGCGAAGTCCTGGCTCTGGCAACGTCGGGCGGGACGGTGTACGCCGGAGGCGCGTTCACCAACATCGGCGGACAGGCGCGCAATCGCCTGGCCGCGCTCGATCCCGCCACCAGTTCGGCCCTGACCTGGAACCCGAACGCCAACGGAAGCGTTTATTCGCTGCTCCTGTCGGGCTCGACCCTGTACACCGGAGGCGCCTTCACCAACATCGGCGGCGCGGCGCGCAACTATATCGCCGCGCTCGACGCCCTATCCACCGGCGTCGCCACCGCCTGGAATCCCAACGCGGACAATGAAGTACGAACGATGTTGCTCTCCGGCTCGACGCTCTACGTCGGCGGAGCCTTCATCAACATCGGCGGCGCGGCCCGCAACCGGATCGCCGCGCTCAACACGTCCACCGGGGCGGCCACCGCCTGGAATCCCAACGCCGACGCGGTCGTTCGCGCCCTCGCGCTCTCCGGTTCGACGCTCTTCGTCGGGGGCCAGTTCACCGGCATCGGAGGACAGGCGCGTCTTTACGCCGCGGCGCTCGACACATCGACCGGCGCGGCCTCCTTGTGGAACCCCAACCCCAACAACATACTCCGGACCTTGGCGATATCGAGTCCGACGCTTTACACAGGGGGCGATTTCTCGAGCATCGGAGGGCAAACGCGCAACCGCATCGCGGCGCTCGACGTCTCGACCGCCTCGGCCACGGGATGGGATCCCGGGGCGAACAGCTCGGTCTATACCCTGAACTTGGCGGATCGCGCGCTCTATGCCGGAGGCGCCTTCACGACCATCGGCGGGCACTCGCAAGTCGGCTTCGCCCAATTCGAGGTCATCCAGTCCGTCGCATTCGTGACCGATGGAACGCCGGGCGCGACACTCGACGGCGCGACAACACAAACTTCGATCTACGGCGAGGATTGCACGACGGTCACCGCGAACGCGCCCGCGAACTGGCATTTCGTCAAATGGACCCTGGACGGCGCCGACTATTCGACGAGCAACCCGCTGCTCGCGACAAACGTGACCGACGACATGACGCTCGTCGCCAACTTCGCCCTCGACCAGTACACCCTGACCTATCTCGCCGGGTCGAACGGATCGATCTCGGGATCGACGCCTCAGACGGTGGATCACGGCTCGGACGGCACGGCGGTCGAGGCGATTCCGGACACGGGCTATCATTTCGTCAACTGGAGCGACAGCTCGACGGACAATCCCCGCACCGATACGAGCGTGACGACCGACCTGTTGGTGACTGCCAACTTCTCCATCAACTACTACACCGTGACGTTTGAAACCGACGGGACACCGGGCGCGTCGCTCGACGGCGCGACGAGCCAGACGGTCGCCCACGGCAGCGGCTGTTCGGCCGTGACGGCGAACGCGCCGGCGAACTGGCACTTCGTTAACTGGACCGAGGGCGGCTCGCCCTATTCGACCGACAATCCGCTCACCGTGACCGACGTGACGACCGAGACTACCCTGACCGCGAACTTCGCGCTCGACCAGTACACCCTGACCTACACGGCCGGGGCGAACGGGTCGATCTCGGGAACCTCGCCT
Organism: Candidatus Sumerlaeota bacterium; assembly: GCA_016931035.1. Classification (GTDB taxonomy): domain Bacteria; phylum Sumerlaeota; class Sumerlaeia; order UBA8349; family UBA8349; genus JAFGFN01. Next base: position 32,920 of record JAFGFN010000167.1, on the reverse strand, counting down.
CAGACGGTAGAACACGGTTCGGACGGCACGGCGGTCGAGGCGATTCCCAACACGGGGTATCACTTCGTGAACTGGAGCGACTTGTCGACCCAGAACCCGCGGACCGATACGGACGTGACCGGCAACATCAGCGTCACGGCCAACTTCGCCATTAACCAGTACACTCTGACCTATACGGCTGGGGCGAACGGCTCGATCTCGGGCACCTCGCCGCAGACGGTGAACTACGGTTCGGACGGCAGCCAGGTCGAGGCGATTCCCAACACGGGTTATCACTTCGTGAATTGGAGCGACTCGTCGACCCAAAACCCGCGGACCGATACGAACGTGACCGCGAGCATCAGCGTCACGGCCAACTTCGCGATCAACCAGTACACGGTCACGTTCGAGACCGACGGGATGGCGGGTGCGTCGCTCATCGGGACCAGCCCGCAGACGATCGACCACGGCAGCGACTGCACGCCGGTGACCGCGGTCGCGCCGTTGTACCACCATTTCGTGAACTGGACGAAGGGCGGCGCGGACTATTCGACCGACAATCCGCTCACCGTCACGAGCGTGACTGAGACGATGACGTTGCGGGCGAACTTCGAGATCAATATCGAGCCTCCGCCCGGGACCGGCGTGTCGAACTGGTATCTGCACGAGTAGGAAATCGGCCGGTCAGGATTTCCGGGCGGTCGCGAGAAGCCACCCCGGTTTGCGTCCGGGCGTGTCGCTCAGGCGGACGCGGTCGACGATGCTGAATCCGGCCTCGGCGAGCGCCGCGAGCGTTTCGTCGCCTCGGGCGATACGCTGAATAAGGGCAAGTCGCCCTCCTCGCCGAAGCGCTCGCGCCGCGGCTTCGATCCAATCGACCAGAACGCCGTGAGTTTCCTGGCGCGCCGCCGCCCGCGCGGAATCGGGCGAGATGCGCCCCTCGCCCACCCTCATAAAGGGCGGGTTCATCGTCGCCAGGTCAAAGAAGCCCTCTGTTTCCGTCGGCGCCATCGTGTCGCGATTCCGGGAGAGGCTTCTCAGGTCGGCGCACAGCCACGTCACGCGTCCTTGGAGTCTTTCGGCATTGCGCCGCGCGTTGCGTTGCGCCGCAGCCAGCACCCTCTTCTCGCGCTCGACCCCAATCACATGAACCGTTTCGCGCGCGGCCAGCATTAGGGCGACGATCCCTTGGCCGGTCCCCAAATCCAGAACCCGCTCCCTCGCCGCGACCCGGGCGTATCTCGCCAGAGCGAGCGAATCGTGTCCCGGCGCCATTCCGGGCGACCCGGTCTCGAAATCGAGATCGGGAAGACCGCACAGATCGGCGATCGAAAGCGCGCGCGAGTTCAAGGCCGAAACCGTCCGACCGCGCATTGGGAGTAGCCCGAGTCGTAGTCGGTCTCGTCGGGATCGCCGTATTTCCTTCTCAGATGCCGGAGGAACTTCTCTTTCGAGAACGCGCGGACGTGATGTGGATCTTCGAGCCATCCGATCGGGGTCGAGACGACGTAGAGCGTCGCGCCGTCCACGTGAGGTCGAAGCGCGCGAAGCATCTTCTTCTCTTCGCTTGGATAGATGTGTTCGAGCACTTCACAGAGCATGACCGTGTCGAATCGCTCGGCCGGATCGAAGCGCAGGTCTTCGAGATTCATCGTCCGCGCCGTCGTCTTGGGAAGGCCATAGGTCTTCAGTTCCTCGACGGCGGCCTCGAACGCGTCGACGGCGAGGATCGACTCGACTCGGCGCGAGGCGGCGAGCCAGCGCGTCATGTTGCCGATGCCGCAGCCGATCTCGAGCACCCGCCCGCGAGCGCGCTGCACGCAGAACTGCAGGCGCTCGAAGTACTGCGGCGAGTCGAGCCGGGTCTCGTCCCACGACAGGCGCATGTAGCGGCGATACGTCTCGCGCGAGACGTTGTCGCCGTCGCCCCACTGATCGCGGTCGATCTTCTTCTTTCCGAACAAAGCCAAGAAACCCACGTCGAATCTCCCTCAGCCCGGTCCCCAGCCTACGCCGCCGACGGGGAGCGCGTCAAGCCCACGCGGCAGGGGAGAAAACTCCTTGCGCCAGCCAGGGGGTGGAGGATAGCATAAGGCCTGCTTTCCAGGGCGCGTCTTCATCTGGCAATGGCGCGGATTCCTCGATCCACAATCTATTCCCGGCGGACTGCGATGACCGGACTTCCTTCCCGTCCTACGTCCCTGAAGCGCAAACGCCGACTCTATATTCCCGTCACCCTGACTCTCCACGACCTGGCCGCCATCGCCGCGGGACTCCTGCTCGCCTATTGGATTCGGTTCGCGTCGGGCTGGATCGCCGTAGTGGAAGGTTACGAACCGTCCGACTACGCGCGGCTCCTGCCGATCGCGATGCTCGTCTGGGTCGTATCGCTGAGCTTCTCGCATCTGTACCGGCGCGACGAGAAGATCTGGAGTTGGCGCGTGGCGCGGCGTTTGGCTCGGGCCTCGCTCCTGAGCGTCGCGCTCATCGCGACGGTTCTGTTCTTCGCGCACGGCCTGACGCGGCATCCCCCGGCGCGTTGGATGGTCCCGCTCATGCTGGTCACGGTCCCCGGCCTGATCGGGACGGGCCGCTGGTTCCTGCATCGTCGCTTGATCGTATCGGCCCGCCTGAGCGGGCGCGGCCTGGCCCGAGCACTGGTCGTCGGCGTCGGCCCCACGGCCAAGGAAGTCGCGCGTTGCGTGCGGCGCCACCCCGAGTTCGGATGGAACATCGTCGGCTTTCTGTCGGCCGACGACGAAGACGTAGGCCGCGTGCTGACGGGGATCGAGGTCGTCGGGACCGTAGGCGCTCTGCGCGAAGTCCTCAAGCGGGAGCGAGTGGAAGCGGTCTTCGTCGCGCAGCCCGATTTTCGCCACGAAATGCTCGCCGGCGTCTTTTTCGAGTGCCAGAAACGGATGGTCGACGTGAAAGTCGTCCCCGATCTGGCCGAGATGCTGTTCAGCCAAGTGAGCATCGAGGAAGTGGACGGCATCCCCTTCCTCGGGCTGCGCGACACGCCGCTCGAAGGATGGAACGCCGTTCTCAAGCGAACGTTCGACCTCGTTGTGTCGGGAGCGTTTCTCGCGCTGTCTTCCCCCTTCATGCTCCTGATCGCCTGGCTTGTCCGGAACGACTCGCTGGGGCCGGTCTTCTTCAGACAAGAGCGGATCGGAACCGACGGCCGGCGTTTCACGATCCTCAAGTTTCGCACGATGTACGTGGACGCGGAGCGGGGCACCGGCCCGGTCTTTTCGACGCCCGACGATCCGCGCCAGACGCGCATCGGACGCCGTCTGCGCCAAACCCATCTCGACGAACTGCCGCAGCTTCTCAACGTCTTGCGCGGCGACATGAGCCTGGTCGGGCCGCGTCCCGAGCGGCCGCACTTCGTCGAGCAGTTCTCCGAGGAAGTTCCGCTCTATATGGCGCGCCACCGCATCAAGTCGGGGATGACGGGCTGGGCCCAGGTCAACGGCCAGACGGGGTACGAAGGGACGATTTCCGAGCGCCTGAAATACGATCTCTACTATATCGAGAACTGGTCGCCCTTGTTCGACCTCAAGGTTCTCGCTCTCACTCTGGTCTGGCTCGCGCGTCGCATTCGGCAGATGCGGACGCTTCCGTCCGATCACCCGAGTCTGCGCCGTCCGCCGGCGGCCGAGGAGATCCCGGAAACCGGGGGCTCCGCTCCCGCTCGAACCGGACCGGCCATGCAACAGACGGCGCCACAGAACGGGAAGTAGCCGCGGCCTCACGGGGTCGTGAATCCGAAGCATCAGGTTCATAGCACACTGACAAGCGGCAACCTTCGCGGTGGCCGCGCTGGGGGAGAGGGGCAATACATCCCACCGGCAGAAAGGAAGAGGACAATGAAAGGGACGATTCTTCTCTCGAGGAAACGAAGCATCTTCTTTCTGATGGTTCTCTGTGCAATCTCGACCGCGGCGATCCACGCCGGATCGGACGAGACCGACGAATCGGCCGTCGAGACCCGGTTCGACAAGGTCGAAGTCGTCGAGACGGCGACGGCGCCGACGGAACCCGACAACGTGGCTCCGCCGCTGGGTCGGATGACTTCAGAGGCGTCCGGCAGGGGGCCGCACGGACTGCGAGACACGCTTCCTCCCCCGCCCCCCGGAATGGCCTACACGACGGAGGTGTACACGAACGCCGCCAACATTGCGATCCCTGACGACGGGTGGGTGGAGTTCTATCATTACGTCAGTGGCCTGGACCCCTGCGTCTGGGACGCGAGTCTCACCGTCTTCATCACTCATACCCGGAACTCGGATCTGCTCATCACTTTGACCTCCCCCGCCGGAACCTCCGTAACTCTGTCGTCGAACAACGGCGGGGGCTTCGACAACGTTTTCAACGGCACTTTGTTCGACGACGACGCCGGCGGGGTCAGCGCTCCCGGCCCGGTGACCGACGTAGCCTACGCCGATCTGGTCGTCTCCACGGTCGTCGTCCCCGAAGAGGCGCTGGCCGCCTTCATCGGCGAGAACCCGAACGGCACCTGGAGAGCACGTGTCTCCGACACCGCCGCAGGCGAACAGGGTCGGTTTCGTGCGTCGTCGCTGAGGTTGACCACGCTCCCTTCGGCGCCCCAGAATACGACGACTTCCGTGGTTTCCCTGACGGGACTCGGCCTGCCGATCCTCGACCATACGACGACCCTGCAAGACATCACGGTCGGCGCCCTGGACGAATTCATTTGCGACGTCGACCTGGCGACTTCGATCACGCACACATTCAACTGGGACCTGGACATCTGGTTGAAGTCGCCCGCCGGCACAACGGTCACGATATCGAGCCGCAACGGAAGCGGTTTTGACGACGTCTTCAACGGGACGCTCTGGGACGACAGCGCCGGCGCGACGAACTATCCCGGAGCAGTGACCGACTATACCGGCTGGATAGACGGCGTTGTCGCTTCTCCCCTCTGCCCCGAAGAGGCAATGGGCGCTTTCATCGGCGAGAACCCGAACGGACAGTGGACGCTAACCGTCCACGACAACGCGGGCGCCGATCAAGGCGCCCTGGATGGACTCGCCTTGAGAATCACCACCTGCGCGGCGAACGAACTCCGGGTCTCCAAGCGCGCGGGCCGGTTCGGCGTGGACCTCGGCACACCTTTTGAGTACCTGGTTGAAATGACCAACGCGGGAACGACCGATTCCAGCGGCGTGCGGGTCGTCGACACGCTTCCGCCGGCGGTGGAATACGTTTCGGACACGGCCGGCGTCGGACCGCCGACCGCGGGCGTCTGGACGTGGGACACGGGCGACGTAGGGCCCGGTGGAACCCTTTCGTGCCACGTGGCCGTGGCCCCGATCGGCCCCGCTCCCTTCACCAATACCGTGACGCTCACCGACTATCCGATTGAGCCGGATCTCTACGACAACCAATCGCAGGCGCTGGACGTTGGCGTTCTTGTCGGTCCGGCCGACTATCCGATCAGCGCCATGGGCGCCGACGGATCCACGGTCTACGGCGCCTCGAGCGCCGCCATCGCCTATAGCGAGACCAGCGACCGCTATCTCGTCGTCTGGAGCGGCGACCACAATTCGGGCGCGCTGGCCGACGAAGAATTCGAGATCTTCGGCCGCATGCTCAACGGCGATGGCTCTCCGGCCGGCGACATGTTCCGCCTCAGCGACATGGGACCTGACGGCGATCCGAGCGCGGGCGCTTATACGCCCGCCGTGGCGTGGAACAGTGCCCAAGACCGGTTCCTCGTCGTCTGGAGCGGCGACGACGCGTCGGGCGCGATGGTCGACGACGAGATCGAGATCTTCGGCCAGGTCGTCAGCGCCTCGGGCTCGCAGATCGGCTCGGACTATCGCATCAGCATCATGGGACCCGACGGCGACCCGGCCTACGGCGCGTTCGCTCCGTGCGTGGTGTTCAATACCGCGACGAACCAGTACCTGATCGCTTGGCACGGCGACGACGACACCGCCCCGCTGGTCGACGACGAGTTCGAGATCTTCATTCGCCGCGCCGACTACACGGGAGCGCCGGTCGGCGGGATGTCTCGAATCAGCGACATGGGGAACGACGGCGCAACAACGTCGAGCGCGACGAATGCGGCCGTCGCTTGGGACAGCGTGAACAATCAGTACCTGGTCGTGTGGCAGGGCGACGACGGCACGCCTCCCCTGGCCGACGGCGAGATCGAGATCTGGGGTCAGCTTCTGAACTCCGCGGGCACGCAGATCGGCTCCGACACGCGCCTCACCGCCATGGGCGGCGCGTCGGGCGATACGACAACCGGAGCCTACGCTCCCAGCGTCGCCTACGGTCCGACCCAGAATCGGTATCTCGTAGTGTGGCACGGCGACGAGAGCAGCGGCGGATACGTCGACGGCGAGTTCGAAATCTGGGGTCAGCGCCTCGACGGCAACGGGGCCCCCGCCGGTTTGCCGTTCTCAATCAGCAACACGGGCGAACTGGGCGATCCCGACGGGGGCGCGCGGAATCCGTCGGTCGTTTACAACGGCGATCTCGACGAGTTCGTCGTCGTGTGGGACGGCCAAATCCTCTCCTCGGGCACGCTCGTCGCCTACAACGAGACTCTCCACGACAATGGCCCCATCCTCAACAGCCCGGGCACGGGCTCGGGCGGATTCGACGAGAGCATTCTTCGGAACAACTCCCTGGGCATGAACACGTACGGTTTCGGCCATCAGGTATCGGCTGGATACCGCGTGGCCGACGATTTCACGATCGACGATCCCCGAGGATGGCAAATCGAAGAGATCGTCTTCTACGCCCACCAGACCGGAGCAACGACCGAGACATCCACGATGACCGATGTGAACTACCGGATTTGGGACGGCTCGCCGGACAATCCGGGTAGCCACGTCGTCTACGGCGATACGACCACGAATCGCTTGGCCGGGTCGACCTGGTCGGGCGTCTACCGCGTGACCGAGACCAGCTCCGGAACCGACACCTCTCGCCCCATCATGGCCAGCACCGCAAGGGCAGGAGTCATTCTGCCTCCCGGAACGTACTGGCTCGATTGGCAGTGCGGCGGATCGCTCGCCTCCGGTCCCTGGGCAGATCCCATCGCGGTCGACCTCGGAGCGGGCAGCGGGGTGACGGGCAACGCCCTTCAGTGGACGGGAGCCTGGGCTCCGGCACTGGATACCGGCACGGGCACGCCCCAACAAGGATTCCCCTTCCAGATCGTCGGCCGTCCCGGCCCCGAGACCAACGGGCCCATCGCCAACAGCCTGGGTACGGGCGTGGGCGGATTCGACGAGAGCATTCTCCTGACACCGCGAGGCATGGGCCTTTACGGCTACGGGCATCAGAATTCCGCCGGGAACCGAATCGCCGATGACTTCACGATTCCCGACCCCCAGGGGTGGCGGATCGACGAAGTCGTTTTCTATGCCTACCAGACGGGAGCCACAAACTCGGAAATCACCATGACCGAGGTCAACTACCGGATCTGGGATGGCCCGCCGGGCGAGCCAGGCAGCAATGTGATCTTCGGCGATACCTCGACGAACCGCCTGGCGCAGAGCGCGTGGTCAGAAACTTATCGCGTGACCGACGTGAATTCCGGAGCCGACGCCACGCGACCCATCATGGCCAACACGGTCGCCTGTGGAGCGATCCTGCCCCCGGGATCGTATTGGCTCGACTGGCAGACCAGTGGGAGCCTTTCCTATACCGGCCCGTGGGCGCCGCCGATCGCGCTCGATCCTGGGGCAGCGGGCAACGCAACGGGCAACGGGATGCAGTCCACGGACAACGGCGTGACCTGGAACCCGGTGTTCGACGGCGCACCGTCGGATTTCCAGGGATTCCCCTTCCTGATCTCCGCTCGCTTGGCCAACGAGACCGACGTGTTCGGCCAGCGCCTCGACGCCGCCACCGGCGCCGAAGTCGGAATCGACGACTTCCGCATCAGCGACATGGGACCCGACTACGACACCGCGTACTGCGGCTTTGCGCCCGCGGCCGTGTATAACCCGGGTCACGGAGAAGCCCTGGTCGTGTGGGAAGGCGACGACAACCGTGGCGGGCTGATCGACGACGAGTTCGAGATCTTCGGTCAGCGATTGTTCGGCGGTCCCGAGATCTCCGTGAGTCCGATGTCGCTCGATTTCGGAATGCACGCGATGGGTATGGGTCCTTCGGCGGAGTCGATAGCGCACGTGCTGAGCATCGGAGTATCGGACCTCGCCTTCACCGGAGGAGGGTTCTCCATTACGGGTGCGAATGCCGGGGACTTCGCCCTCTCCAGCACCCCGCCGACAACGCCCCTCGGCCCCGGAGCGCAGCTGGACGTGGGGATCGTCTTCGAACCCACGGCAACCGGCGCGAGATCGGCCCTATTGGAGATCGCCACGAACGACGCGGACGAGCCGGTCGCCCAAGTGCCTCTCTCGGGAACGGGCACGCCGGCGCCGGTGGTCGTCACCGATATCGATCGCCCCGGATACTCGACCGATATTCTCTATGCCGGGAAGAGAGTGTACAACGACCGGACGTACGAGTTCACCAACCCGATACCCGACTACCTCGAAGGAGAACTCTACATCAAGACGCTCGACGCCGATCGGGACCTGATCACGACGGACAGTTTCCTCTCGTTCAATGTGGGCGAGGAGGCGTTCGTCTATGTCGGCATTGCCAATAACATGCCGACTCCACCTTCGTGGCTCGACGGCTGGGAAGAGATGCCCGAGCGGCTCCGGACCGACATCTCGGGAAAGCGCCGGGTGTTCAAGAAGGCGTTCGCGGCCGGACGCGTTTACCTGGGCCCCAACCGCGAGGAAGGGATGCCGACCGGCTACAGAATGTACAGCGTCGTCATCACGCATCAGCCCTTGAGCGCCGACGATTGGATGCTGTACCGGTAGGTCCGCGATCCCGCGGCGCGACCGAGAATCGTCGAACGCGCTGCCTGTAGTGCGAGCCGCCCGCCATACATCGATGGCGGGCGGCTTCGCGCGAGAGGGCGGCCGCGAAACGCTTCGCAGCGAAACGACCCGTGCGGGGATCGGGCCGTTGTGATAGAAAGGGGATGGAGGAACTCATGTCTCGCCGGGCTTCCCGCAAGTCCTCTTCTCGTCGGAATCCCCACCCTCTGGCCAAGGTGCTCCACCTTCTGTTCTGGCTGTTTGTCCTCGCGGTCTGCGCCGGGGCGGGAGGGGCGACGGGCGCGCTCCTGGCCTACGTGCGCGAACAGGGCCCGATCGACAAGATCGAACGCTACGACCCACCCCAGGTCACGCGCGTCTTCGATCGCTCGGGCCGCAACGCGATCGCCGAGTTCTTCGACGAGCGGCGCGAACTCCTCGCGCTCGAAGACATGCCGCGCGATCTCGTCAACGCCTTCGTCGCCATCGAGGACGAACGGTTCTACGATCATTTCGGAGTGGATCTCCGCGGCGTGGTCCGCGCGCTCACGGTGAATCTGAAGGCGGGAGGCGTGCGCCAAGGAGCGAGCACGATCTCGCAACAGTTGCCGCGCAACGTTCTCGCACGGTCCGTGGGACGCGAACGTTCGATCCGGCGCAAGATTCGCGAGGCGTTCATCGCGTTTCAAATCGAAGAGCGGTTTTCCAAGGATCAAATCCTCGAGTTCTATCTCAACCACATCTTCCTTGGACACAACGCCTACGGCGTGCAGTCGGCCGCGCACACCTATTTCCGAAAGGACGCTCGGGACCTGACCCTGGCCGAGTGCGCCGCGCTGGCGGCGATACCCAAGGCGCCGAGCGCGATCAATCCCATCAGCTCGCCGCAACGCCTCATCGAGCGGCGCGCCCTCGTGCTCGAGAACATGAAGCGCCAAGGTCTTGTCACCCCGACTCGCGCCGACGAAGCCAAGAAGGAGCCGTTGCCCGAGAAACGCGAGGTCGTCCAGCCGCGTGTCGTGTCGCCCTATTTCGTGGATCACCTGCGGCGCTCGCTCGTCGAGGAGTCGGAATTCGAAGAAGACCTTCTGATGCGCGAAGGATACCGGATCTACTCGACCGAGCACCCCGAGTATCAACGCATTCTGGAAGAAGAGATTGCGGCCGGACTGCCCGAAGTCGAGAAGAAGTGGCAGGAAGCCAAGCCCTCGCGACTGGTTTACGAACGCCGCGATCTCGAGAAGGAATCGGGCGCGACCGCGCCCAAGCCGGGCCAAACTCGCCTGGCGCGCATCGTCGAAGTCCTGCCCGACGGCGTCCGGGTCGAGCTCGAGGGCTATACGGCCTTCGTTCCGTTCCACAAGGAGATGGCCCCCGCCCGCAGGATGGACGGCACGACCGAGATGACTTGGACGGGTCGGTACGTGAAGCCCTATTACAATCCCGACCTCGTCCTGCGCCGAGGGAAGCTGATCGACGTCGACGTCCGGGCGGTCTCTCCCGGCGGCGAGATCGAACTGAGGTTGTCCGACACGCACCGCCTTCAAGGAGCGGCTGTCCTGCTCGACGTCCAGACGGGTCAGATCCTGGCCCTGGTCGGGGGCGAGAACTTCTACGACCAGTCGAACGACGGGATGTGGAACCGAGCCACCCAAGCGGCCCGCCAGCCCGGGTCGGCGTTCAAGCCCCTCCTGTATGCCACCGCGATTCAGTCGGGAATGACCGCCGCGAGCGTGGTCATGGACGACCGCGTCGAGTTCTCCAACGGCTACGTGCCGCGGAACTACTCCAACCGCTACAGCGGCCCGACCACGCTGTACGAGGCGTTGGCCGAATCCAACAACGTGGTCACAGTCAAACTGTTCGGCGAACTCGGTTTCTCGACTGCTTTCCGGGGCTATCGGCGTTTCGACATGTCGCCTCCCCAGGCCCGTTGGAAAATGCGGCCCGAGATGCCTCTGTGCCTGGGCTCGCTCAACGTGACCCCTCTTTCTCTGGCCGCCGCCTATCTCCCCTTCGCGCACCAGGGCGTCGCCGTCGCCCCCTGGTGCGTCACCCGCGTTCAGGCGCGCGGAGAACGAACCATCTTCATGAAACCGCGCGAGGAACGTCGCGTGATCTCCACCCAGGTGGCGTACATCGTCACGCGCATGTTGATCGAGGCCGTGCGCCACGGCACCGCTCGAACCACGATCGGGGACTTCTTCGACTGGTCGCGCACTCCCGAGATCGCGGGCAAGACGGGCACGACGACCAATTGCGTCGATGCCTGGTTCGTCGGCTACACGCCCGAGCTCGCGCTGGTCGTCTACGTCGGGTTCGATCGCGGCGTTCGCTCGATGGGACCCCAGATGACGGGGTCGCGGGTGGCGTGTCCGATATGGCGCGAGACGATGCGCCGCATTCTGGAGACTCGCACCGACTGGAAGATGGAGTTCGACGTTCCGGCGGGAATCGTGTTTCGCGACATCGCGTCGCGCACGGGATTGCTCGTGCCCAAGACGGGCCTGAACGGCGGCGAGAAAACCCTGGCCCAGGTCCCGTTCATTCAGAACACCGAGCCGACCGAGGAAAGCGCGGGTTACGACGGCCTCCCGTATTGGGAATATCAGCATCCCGACCCGGAGATAAACCGACAGATGTCCGAAGCCGTGTATTGGGTCCCTCCTTCGGTCGCGCTCTTCCCGTTCGATCCCACCGAGGAATCGCTCCCCGAAATCGAGCCCCGGGAGGAAGCCCCTCGCGACCTCCTCGCCCCGCCGTGGCAAACCGGCGACGATCTACCCCCCGAGCAGATACCCGACCCCGGGATGTGAGGAAAAGGATTGGAAAAGCCCCGAATCCGGCGGTAGATTGGGACGGAGTGGGCTCGCGGAGGTCTGCCCGACAAGATGCTGTGGAGCGTCAAGACGCACTTCCCCCTGTCGCTGCGGCGGACGTTCTACTGGTCGACCATGGGACACGCCGGACTCGTCGCGCTGGTCGTCCTGATCAGCGTTCTTCCCGCTCCGCACCGCCGGCTCCGAATCGGCATCGTCCCGTCGTCCGTCACGATTCACACCTTCCCCGCCATATCGGACAAGACCGAGCCCAAGGGGGTAAAACGCGATCTCGAGGTGGAGAACGCCGTCGATCCCACGCCCAAGCCCACCCCCAAACCGACGCCCAAGCCGACTCCCGCGCCGAGGAAAGAGATCGAACGTCCGACGGTGAAGAAGAAGGTCGCGATGAAAGAGGTCAAGGCGACCCCCACGCCCGAGCCGAAACCGAAAGAGACGCCTCCCGAGCCGCTCAAAGAAGTCAAGGCCACACCCAGTCCCACGCCGAAACAGATCGCCCAAGCCACCCCTCGCCCCGAAGAGAGTATCCCAAACCGACCGGACCGCAAGGGTTCGCCCGACGGCGCCGACCCCGCCCTCGCGCCGCCCATGCAGATCGAGGGGGACGTGGTCCTTCCGGCCGGCTACGTCGCCGACGCCGTCGCGCGGCTGCGGGCGAACTTCGTCTATCCCAAAAGCATCGACACCCGCCTCTCGGCGCCCGTCACCTGCATTGTCCAGTTCCGGATCAACAACAACGGAGCGATCTCGGACTGGAACGTGGTCGAGACCCCGGGCAACTCGAATCTGGAACGCTATGCGCTCGACGCCGTGATCAAGACGAACGCCTTGCTCCCGCTCAAGGACTATACCGAGAGGGCCTACATCACGGCCCGAGTGCCCTTCACTTTCGGCGCCGATCTTCAGACGCCTCGTTGATCCGCGGCCGACAACCGCACCGAGACAGGGCGACTTCTCCATGTCCGATTTCGTTTCCTTCGTCGATCGAACCGTCGTGCCCCCGGGCGGCCTGGCTCTCTTCCGCCTGGAACAGAATCATTTCCTCTTCAAGACGGCGGACGGCCTTCTCGTCCATATCGATCCCTTCGTCTCGCGCCTCGTCAAACCGGAGAATCACATTCACCCTCGACCCCTGCTGGAACCGGACGAGATTCGGGCCGACTGGGTCTTTCTCACCCACGACCATCGCGACCATACCGATCCGGACACCCTCGGCCCTCTGGCGCGAGCGAACCCCGAGTGTCGTTTCGTCGGAACGCGCGAATCGTGCGATCGACTCCGAGGCTTGGGAATCGAAGCGGCGCAGTTGACCGAAGCAAGCGAAGGGGCGCGGATAGAGTGCGGCTCTTTCGGCGCGCAGGCGGTCTACGCCCGGAACACGGGAGAGCACGACCGGACGACTCACCTCGGGTATATCTTCGAGTTCGGTCGTCTTCGGATCTACAACACGGGGGATACGCATCGCGATTTCGAGACGTACGCGGAGAGAATGCGGGCCGTACGGGACTCGAAACCCGACGCGATGATGGTTCCGATCAACGAAGGCTTCCACAACCCGGGCCCCGAAGGAGCGCGCCGTCTCGTCGAATGGGTCGATCCCGCGCGAATCGTCCCGTGTCACTACGACTGCTTCAAACACAACTCGATCGAACCCGCGCGATTCGTCCGGGCGCTTCCCGAACGTCTTCGCGAACGCGTTCACCTGCTCGACCGCGGAGAACGGCTCGTTCTCTGAGAGGCGCAGAGATTGCCCCGTGGCGAAGGCTCTGGGGTTGCGTTTTCAAGACTTCTCGAGCACCACCACCGCGGCGGCGTGGAGAGGGTCGTGGGAGAGACTGACGTACGAGCGGTCGGCGCCGAGGGCGCCCATCGCCTGGCCGGCTTGGCCTTCGACAACGATCTCTGGCTTGCCCTTCGCGTCGTGCACGATGCCGATATCGCGCCAGCGGATGCCCGAGGAGAACCCCGTGCCGAGCGCTTTGACGAAGGCTTCCTTGGCCGCAAAACGCGCGGCGTAGTGCAAGGCGGGCTTGGCCATCGATTCGCAGTACGCGCGTTCCGTTTCGGTGTAGAGGCGCGCGGCGGCGCGTCCGCCGTGACGTTCGAGCATCGCGGCAATGCGTTCGATCGAGACGATGTCGATTCCTAGACCGACGATCATGGCGCTGGCGGGCGGTCTGGAACGACCGCTCTGCGTTTCTCCTCTCACTTCACCGACGGATAGCGCGCCTTCATGCGGTTGAAGCCGTCGGAGTTCGGCGACGAGGCGAGGCGGCCGAGTCGCTTGATTCGGTCGTCGACCGCCGCGATGCGGTCGGGCGTCAGTGGGTGGGTGGCGGTGTATTGCATGACCGCGGCGAGCGCCCCGCCCGGCTTGCCGCTGCTCGCGCCTCCGAGTTTGTCGAGGAATCGCGCCATGCCGCGCGGGTCCATTCGGGCCCGGCGAAGCGTGTCGATGGCGACGGCGTCGGCTTCGTACTCGGCCTGGCGACTGTTGCGAAGGAGAATCCCGGACTGGACGATCGAGGTCGAGAGCGTAGCCAGCTCGCCGGCGTTCTCTCCCAAGGCCAGCTCCCCAACGAGACTGTAGAACTGCGACTGACTCACCCGCTTGGCGCTGTGGCGCTGAACCACGTGGCCGACCTCGTGCGCCAAAACGCCCGCCAGCTCCGACTCGTCGTCGACCACGGAAAGCAGGCCGCGCAGGACGTAGATCGATCCGCCCGGGATGGCGAAGGCGTTCACGTCGTCGGAATCGACCAGATGAAAGCGGATCTCCTGAGAGCTCGGCGGCGACGAGGCCACGATCTCGCGTCCCAAACGCTCGATGTAAGTCGCCGTGTTCGGATCGCCTCGATAGATCGGGTATTGCTTCTCGATATCGACGGCGAGTTGCTTGCCCAGAGCGGCCTCCTGCTCGGGCGTCATGAGAAAGACGGTCCCCGTCACCTGGTTGATCGTCTCGCACCCGCTAAAGAGCGACGCGAGAGGCAATAGGAGGATCGCTAGAAAAACAGGAGTCTTCTTCATGGCGTACGCTGGTCGCTCCTCGTGCAATATCGACATTGTGTCCGTGGCATGCGGGCGAGACATTCCCGCCACATTCGCTAGATCTTACCAAATTCCGAACGGGGGCGGTAGAAAAAGTCTCGCTCGACGACGCGCATCCCGAGATCGGCGGCGAGACGTTCGAAATCGTCGATCCCCATGCGGAACCGGGTTCCCGCGGCGGCCACGACGTTCTCTTCGAGCATCGTCGAGCCGAGATCGTTCGCGCCGAAGAGAAGCGCCAGTTGGGCGATGTCGTCCCCTTGGGTCACCCACGAGGCCTGGAGGTTGGCGACGTTGTCGAGATAGAGTCGCGCCACCGCCAAAGTCCGAAGATAATCCCACGCACCCGCCCCAAGAACACCCGGAGACATGTCTTCCTTCTTTTCCTTGTCCACCCCGTTCACCGAGTCCACTCCGTCCACTTCCTCCTCGGCCCTTCTCGCCAGCCGCGTCGCGCCGGGCTGAAAAGTCCAGACAATGAACGCCGTGAAGCCGCCCGTTTCGTCCTGGAGCGCTCGAATGCGGTCGAAGTGTTCGGCGCGCTCGGCCGGGGTCTCGCCCAGGCCGACGACCATGGTGGCCGACGTGCGGAGCCCCTCTTCGTGCGCCGCGCGCATGACGCCGATCCATTCGTCCGCCGTGCATTTGCGCGGACTCAACGCCGCGCGCACGCGATCGCTCAGGATTTCGGCGCCTCCGCCGGGAATCGAATCGAGACCCGCGGCGCGAAGCCGCGTGATCGTCTCGCGCCACCCGATCCCGGCGCCCGAGGCGAGGTGCTTGATTTCGGGCGGCGACAAGGCATGGATGTGAAGATCGGGCCATCGTTCGCGCATCCATCGGAAGAGGTTTTCGTACCATGCGAGGTCGAGCCGGGGGCTGAGGCCGCCCTGCAACAGAATCTGACGTCCCCCGCAGGCGCAGAGTTCCTCGATTTTGGCCGCGATCGCGTCGCGATCGAGCGTCCAGGCTTCGCTCGCCGACGGCTCGCGCGCGAAGGCGCAGAACTCGCAGAGCGAAACGCACTCGTTGGTCGTGTTGATGTTGCGGTCGATGGCGTAGGTGACGATCGGGTCCGGGTGCAGCCGCATTCTCATGTCGTTGGCCGCGCGACCGAGGTCGATCAGGTCGCCTTGCGCGAGGAGTTGCGCCGCTTGGTCTCGCGTCATGCGAGTCTTGCCCAAAGCGATGGATTCGAGGTCGGCTCCCGCGGGACGCGACGAACCCAGTCCTTGCACTCCAACGATTCTCTTCTCGCGATCCGTTTCGTCCTCCGGAAACGAATCGCGAACGGGCCGGTGCAGCGCATCGCGTTCGACCGGGGCGAATCCCGCCTCCGAGATCGTCCGGCGAACCGCGCGCGGGGTGAGCGCGCGCGGACTCGACGCACCGGCGCTGTGGTGGATGCGTTCGTCGACGACCGTGCCGTCCAGGTCGTCGGCGCCCCACGCGAGGGCGATTTGGGCGAGCTTGAGACCGAGCGAAATCCAATAGGCCTTGATATGCGGGACATTGTCGAGCATGAGACGCGACAGCGCGATCGTCTCGAGGATTTCGCGCGCCGTCGCGCGGCGAAGGCGATCGAGCTCGGTGTTGGCCGGATGGAAGACGAGCGGAACGAAAGCCGTGAATCCGCCGGTTTCGTCTTGGAGTTCGCGAATCCGGCGAAGATGGTCGATCCGCTCCTCCACCGTCTCGACGTGGCCGAAGAGAAGCGTCGCGGTGGAGCGGAGTCCGACGCGGTGCGCCCGGCGATGGACGTCGAGATAGCCTTCGCCGTCCAGCTTGTCGGGACACACCTCGCGGCGCACGCGCTCGCTGAGCGTCTCGGCCCCGCCTCCGGTGAGCGACCCCAGGCCCGAGTCGATCAACCGCCTCAGCACCTCCTCGACCGTCAGTCCCTCGGTGCGCGCCAGGTGGTCGATCTCGACGGCGGTGAAGGCTTTGAGATGAACGTCGGGAAAACGCACGCGAAGTCCGCGCAGAATCGTCTCGAAATTCTCGAGCGTCACGCGCGGATTCAAGCCGCCGACCACGTGGAATTCGCGCACGCCGTCGGGCGCGCGTTCCTCGGCATAGCGCCAGACGGCCTCGGGGGTCATCGCGTAGGCGTCGGCGTCCCCTTCGTCGCGCCGGAAGGCACAGAACCGGCACCGGTTGGCGCAGATGTTGGTGACGTCGATGTGGAGGTTGACCGTATAGCCGACCCGGTCGCCGTGGAGCGCGCGGCGACGGATCGAGGCCAGACGCCCGAGATCGAAAAGCGAAACGCTCTCGCGCAGACGCAGCGCGTCGTCGGGCGCGATCCGCGCGCCGGATTCGATGAGGCGGGTCGTTTCGCTGAGATTCATGGCGGTCCGGTCGGCAAAGAGGCGGTCGGTCGAAAAGAGAGAAGCAGGCTGAAGCCTGTACTCTCAACCGTTCAGAGTACAGACTTCAGCCTGCTTCTTCAAGCCGTTCGGAGTACAGGCTTCAGCCTGCTTCTTCAAGCGAACTCCCAGGAAGAAACCCCGCGCGCGACCGGAATCTTACACCGCTCAGACCTTGAGAAGGTTCATCAGGTCGTGGAGCTCGGCGCGGATGCCGCGCAACGTCGACCGGTGGGTCGAGGCGTCTGGCGAACGCTTGCCGTTGCCCTTCGACCGTTGGGCGCGGATGCGTTTGCGCGCTCCCGCGATCGTGAATTTCTGGGCGTAGAGAAGGTCCTTGATGTCGAGGATCAGGTCGATGTCGGGCCGACGATAGCGGCGCTGATCGTTCTTGTCCTTCTGGGGCGAGAGTTGGCGAAACTCGCGCTCCCAATAGCGAAGGATGTAGGGTTTGACGCCGGTGATCTCCGCGACTTCCTGAATGCGGTAGAACAGCTTGGAGCGACTCTCGGCCGAGCCGCCGGTCCTGCGGGTTGCGGGTAAGGATGTCTTGTTCATCTCTGCGCGTCCTCCTGGGGGTGGAACGGGAATCGCCGTGAGCATTCCCGCCCGCCTCGGGCAAGAAACCCACGACCTGCGTGTCTAGTCGGTTGTCAACGCTTGCAGGGGAAAGGAGCGATCGGATGAAATCGCTTGTTCGCCACGCCTCCTCTTCCTCGATCGAAGATGTCGGGGGGCCGCGCTCCGAAAGGAACGCGGCGGGTTGTGCTTGGGGTCAGTGTGCCAATCCGCACCGCCGAGCGCAAGGATTTTCTGGAGGATTGTCCGGACGATGCGACGCGGTCGGAGGAATCCCGAAGTTCGAGAGGCAGAAACGGAACCACCCGACGACTACGGGGAACCTGCTTGCGGGAACGTGCCCGCGCTACTTCTTGGAGGCGAGGGTCTCGACGACCTTCATCAACGGCTCCATGTCGGGTTCGGTGTTGATGTCGTGGATGTCGATGTAGCGAATCGTCCCCTTCTTGTCCACGAGGAAAAGCGCGCGTTCCGTCGTGCCCGATTCGGGGCGCAGAACGCCGTATTTTGCCGCCGTCGCGCCGTGGGGCCAGAAATCCGACAGGACGGGGAAGTTGAGACCTTCCATCCCGCGCGTCCAAGCCCAGAGCGACGGGACGTTGTCGGTCGTGATGCCGAGAACAACGGTGTCGAGCGCGTCGAGCGCGTCCTTCCGGGCGATGTAATGCGGCCACTGCCCGCTGCAGACGGGTGTGAACGCCGCCGGGACGAACGAGAGGATCACGTTCTGCTTTCCCCGGTAATCCGATAGGTGGAACGTCCGGCCGCACGCTCCGGGAAGGGTGAAATCGGGCGCGGCGTCGCCGACTCGGAGAATGGGTTTCGCGGTGACCGGTTCGAGAGGCGAAACGGGGAAGATCATGTCGTTCCACGTCACCGGCGGGGATTCCGAGCGCGGATTGGCGGATCGCGCCGGGGCTTGTCCGAGGGCGTCGGCCACCAGGCCCGCGTAGAAATCGAAATCCCGTCCCCCCTGGTAGGTCTTCCCGTTTAGCACGACGGCAGGCGTGTTGGCGACACCGAGCCGCCCGGCTTCCCTTCCGTTCGCCTCGACCCGGGCGATCACGGCGGGATCGGACCGGTCGCGGTTGAATCGATCGACGTCCAACCCGATCTCGCGGGCGTACTGCACCAATTCCTCTTCGGAGAAACGGGGCTGACGGTCGAACAGCGCGTGCATCGTTTCCGAGTACCGCCCCTGCCGGTCGGCGGCGAGCGCGGCGGCCGCGGCGCGGAACGACGGGTGGACGAGCATCTTTTCCCGCGTCTGAGTGTAGGCCCGCATATAGGGCTTCGAGACGATCTTCAGGTCTCGAGGGTAGGCTTTGAGAAGTTCGTCGAGGACGGGGACTGTTCGCTTGCAGTGCGTACACTGAAAGTCGAAGAACTCGACCAGGGTCACGCGGGCATGGGGACTCCCCAGGACGGGCGCCCCGTCGGCCAACGACGCCACGGGGTCGGCCGACCCCGGATCGCCGACCGAGACGGTCTGGCATGTCCCCAGGAGAACGGCGGTCAGGACAGAAGACGCAAAGGCGAAGCGGCGCATCGCGACGACTCCTTTCGCACACACTATGAAGGGGCGATCCGTCACATTCCCAGCCCGCTCGGGATGTTGGGAACGACGGGACCCGGAGGCGAGGTGGAACCGGCCGGAGGAGCGTCGCCGGGAGCGGGATCGTGAATCGAGCAATAGATGGTGTGGCCGTCGGCGCCGATCGACAGGACGCCGCCCTCGGGACAAGGGGGAACGTTGACGCCGTCTTGCCGCAACCTCTCGACGGTCGCGGTTTCGCCCGAATGATTCAACGACCAGGCCGTGATCTGGACCGACAAGGCCTGGCGGTTGGCCGTGCAGGCCGCGCCTTTCGAGCGCTCGAGCGCCATGTCCTGCGTGGACTTCCCGGTCGTCTTGTCGGGGAGCAACTCCTTGCCGTAGAGAATGAACAGGATCGCGATGACGATCAGAAGACCGATCAGGTAGAAACCGCGCCGCGAGGCGCCTGGGGAACTGCGTCTACTAAACATCGTAGGGCTCTCTCCTTGCGAGGAGGGAACGCAGTCCGGCCCCGCTTTCCGAGTTACGGCATGAGATAAAAACCCGTAACAATCCATCATAGGAACCGCGCGACGCCCGAATCAACCTAAATCGCCTTGGGGCGCCAAGGCGCGGGAGAAGGTTTTTCGTTGTCAGGCCCGGGGCGCGGGGGTATTCTTTCGCTGGCGTGGGGTTACCCGAAAGAGGCGAGACGCCTCTGCGAGGCAGTCCGGCGGCGAGCGAGCGCCGCGCGGCAAAGGAGCGTGAAGAATGCCTATCGATCCCAGACTGATGGAGATCCTGGCGTGTCCGGCGTGCAAATCGCCCGTCTTCGAATCGGAGTCGAGCATCTTCTGCACGAACGAAGCGTGCAGGCGGCGCTTTGACGTAGCCGACGGCATTCCCGTTATGTTGATCGACGAATCCGCGGTTCTCGATCGCGCCGAATGGGAGCGCGCCATGGCGAAACGTCCCGCGGAGCCGAAATGAAACTGCACTTCGATCTCGGTCAGGACATTTTCGTCGAACGAAACGTCGGCAAGGCCCAGATCAAGGCCACCAGCACGATTCTCGGCGCGCGCGAGCCCAACTATCTCATCATCGACATGCCCCAACACGAATCGAAGACGATGTTTCTCCGCGCCGCGGAGGATTGCATCGTTCGGTTCTTCAGCGACGGACGCATGGTCGGCTTCCGAGCCCTCATCGTGAAGGCGATCCTCGAACCGGTCCCTATGGCGGTTCTCCGCTATCCGGAGGAATACGAACAGAAAACGCTCCGTCGACACGATCGCGTCGACTGCAACATTCCCACCACCCTGACGCTCGACGACGCGGCGGCGGCGGCGAAGACAGCGGCAGGACTCCTCAAGAACGACAAGGGCGCGGGATTGTCGGGCTCCGAGGCGGGCGGTCTCGCCCCGATGTCGGCTACGATCATCAATCTGAGCCAGGGCGGTCTTCAGATCCTTCTTCCGATCTACGATGAGGGGAACCCGCGCGGGGCCGCGGGCCTGGTTGCATTGGGCGTCGCCGTCGCCCAACACCCTCTATACAGACTCGATGTGCTCGAGGCCCTCTACGCGCAGGAGATCCGACTTCACATGGGTTTCGACATTCCGCCGCCAGTCGAGACTCGTTTCAACGAGATCGCTTGCGAAGTCCGGTGGACCATCCGTCAGAAGGAGAACTTCTTCCTCGGCGTTCGCTTCGTCGATCCGCCCGAGGAGGCGACTCGCAGCATCGGCGCCATCATCGAGCACCAATTCAAGCACTTCTTCGCGCCCGTCAAACCGGTCTGAAACCTCCGGGCGTTCCGCCCGACTCAAAGCCTCAGAATGCCTTCCCAGATCTCCGGATCGACCGGGACGCCTTTCGCCAGGTTTTCGGCGCGGGTCAAAAGAGTGCGTTCCCCCGGGAAGTAGACGCGTTCGTCCGGCCCGGCGGGCTCGGAACCGGCGGCGTACTCGAGGATCTCGTGGACGACCCGGTTGCGATTCTCATGCCCGACGATCCGGTCGACGTCGATCGCGATGAAAACCTGGGAAAGCATGCACTCGGCGCCGAGCGCGGCGATCTGCTGGATGGCGTTGCCACCCGAGAGAAGCGCGGCTATCAGATCGAGCATCATCGAGAGACCGGCCCCCTTCCAGTAGCCGATCGGCATGGCGCGGCGACTCCGGGCGATCGCCGCGGCGTCGCGCGTCGGACGGCCCTCCTCGTCGTACCCTCCGACGACGGGCAGCGGCTCGCCCGAGCGCGCGTACACGGCGAGCTTGCCGAAGGAAAACTGACTCATCGCCATGTCAAGCAGAACGTGCCCTTCGTCGCGCGGGACGGCGATCACCACAGGGTTGTTGCCCAGGCGCGCCTCCTTGGCGCCCCAGGCGGGCAGGTTGTTGATCGTGTTGCTCCAACAGATGCCGATGCAGCCCGCGTCAGCCGCCTGCAAACCGAAGTTCCCCGGACGAAGCCAATGGTTGGTGTTGCGGATCGCAACGCATCCGATCCCGGAGCGGCGCGCGGCCTCGATCGCGCGGTTCATGCAAAACCAAGCGTTGAGGTTCCCCGGTCCCTGGCGACCGTCCCATCGTTCGACGACTCCAACGGTCTCGACGAGTTCGGGCTCGGCATCGACTACGATTCGGCCCCCGGCGATATCCTCTATGTGGCGCGCGAAACGATTCGCTCCGTGCGAATAGACCCCGTCGCGACTCGCGTCGGCGAAAAGGCGGGCGCTGAGCTCGGCCCGTTCGCGCGAGAAGCCGTTCTTGAGAAGAACGCGCGCGAACTCGCCGACCATCTCGTCGTAAGGAATTCGAAGCATCGCTCGACCTCCGCAACTCCGAGTCGCTCGCTCGGCGGTTCGATATCGGAATACTGAGCGGGGACTCTGTCCCCTGCACCCCTGCCAGGGAGCGCGCTCCCTGGACCCTGATCTTTCGCTTTCTGAACGGGTCGGCGTCGACGCCGACCCGTTCAGAAGGCGAGGCGACCGTTGCTCCCCTTTCCCTCGCCGCGCCTCAGGCGCGGCGAGGGAAAGGGGAGCAACAAGACCATGCCGCCGGCCATTGCCGGCCGAGGGGGTGCGGGGGGCGAGGAGCCCCCCGCCTCTCTTCTTCACCTCTCACCCAATCCGAGCCTCGTCTCGACCGCCTCCCAGATCGCCGCGAACACGGCATCGGGTTCCTGCGTCGCGTCGATCCGGACGATTTGCGGATCGGGCATCGCGTCGAAGATCGCTTTGACCTTCTCGAGATAGTCGCGCCGCTCGAACAGATCGAGCTCCCCACTGCGCGACGCTTCGATCCGGCGGCACGCGGTTTCGACCGGCAGATCGAGAATGACGAGAAGGTCCGCCGCGGGCGCGAAACGTTCGTTTTCGACCCGAACCCTCGCGGGATCGAGGCCGCGCGCGCCTTGATAGGCGATCGTGCTGTAGTAATAGCGATCCATGACGACTACGGCGCCGCGATCGAGGGCGGGACGGATGTTCGCGCGGACGTTCTCTTCGCGATCGCGGACAAAAAGGTCCATCTCTTCTTCGACCGAGACGCCGTCGCGCCCCGAGCGGGCGAGCTCGCGAATGCGCGTCCCATGGGGGCCGTCGGTCGGCTCACGCAGACGAAGGACGTCCCAGCCGTCGGCGACGAGCCTCGCGACGACGCGCCGGCACTGGGTCGTCTTCCCCGATCCGTCGATTCCTTCGACAACGATCAAGCGTCCTCTGTCGAGACGTTTTGCCATTTCGCCGTGCCCACCGATTCCAAGTGTGCGGTCCCAGAAGAAGGTCGCAGAATTCTATGCCGCCCCCTTGCGGGGGCTCTTGTGAGAAAGGGCGCCGTTTTCCACGGGCTTACGCCCGTGGCTAACCCCATGTCGCCCGCTGCGCGGGCTGGGAGTCTTGCAGAGAACTTCTGGGACTCTACACAAGTTGTTTTTCTTCAATCCGAAATCCGCAATCCGATATCCGCAATCGCTTTCTATCCTTGATTTCGGGCGCTCGCAACCTAAAATCGGACCAAGTGTCGGGACAAGCAATTATTAAGGAGACGAAGGATGGCCTCCGAGAACGGTTTTCCTCTTCCCCGCCTCGCCCGCAATAGCGTGGCGCGATTCTTCCAGGGTGCCGAGTTGCCGTTTCGGGCGGCGGGATTCCTCTTGGCCCGGCCGGGCTTGTGGCATCTGGTCTTCCTTCCGCTAGTCGTCAACATCTTGTTGTTCGCGGTCCTCCTGTACTGGGGATTTACGGGGTTTCGCGGAATGGTCGAGGGATGGACCGAGCAGCTCGCGGCGTGGTACCTGGGATGGCTGGTTTGGATCCTGAAAACCCTCTTCTGGATCGTCGCCCTCATCGTGGTTTATTTCGTCTTCACCCCGCTCGCCCTCGTCGTTTCCGCGCCGTTCAACGACCGGCTCGCCGAGCGGGTCGAACGCATCGCCGGTTTCGCGATGCCCGGCGACGGCCGATCGGTCTTGCGGTTCATCGCGAGCGAAGTCGTCTTCGTTCTCGCGAGCGAGTGCGTGCGGATGGCGGTTTGCATCGCGGTGTTCATTCTGCTGTTGCCGCTTCTCGTCGTGCCTCCGCTCTACGCGGCGGCCGGCTTCTACTGGGCGGCGCGGTGCGGCGCGCTCGAATTCATCAGCTACGCCGCGGACCGGCGCCACGTCGGTTTTGGGGGCAAGTGGGAGATTCTCCGCGAGAACTACATGCTGACCCTCGGTTTCGGCTTGGCGACCGTCTTGCTTCTGATGATTCCGTTCCTGAACGTCTTCGTCGTCCCGGTGAGCGCCGTCGCGGGGACGTTTCTGTTCGGCTTGGCTCGCAGGTGACGCGGAGGCAGGCTGAAGCCTGTACTCTGAACGAGTTCTGAGTACAGGCTTCAGCCTGCTTCGGGATTGCGGGGGAAAGGGATATCTCGGGCATGGAAATCCTGGCCTTCGTCGGCTTCGTCGCCTTCATCGTCGTCGTCATCGTCCTCGGCATCCTTCAGGCGGGCAAACGGCGAAAAGAACTCATGGGCTGGGCGATGTCGAAGAACCTGCGGTTCGATCGCGCCAAGGACCGTGGGGTCGAGAACCGTTTCCCCGAGTTCAAGTGCTTGAGACAGGGATCGAACCGCTATGCCGAAAACGTCATGTCGGGCGACTGGAAAGGGCGTTCGTTTCTCGGGTTCGACTTTCATTACGAGACCCACTCGACCGATTCGAAAGGCCGTCGCCAGACCCACCATCACCACTTCTCGGCGGTCGTCATCGGGTGCGAGATCCCGCTCAAGCCGCTTTTCATCCGTCCCGAAGGGTTTTTCGACAAGATCACGGAGTTCTTCGGGTTGGACGACATCGACTTCGAGTCCGCCGAGTTCAGCCGCAAGTTCTACGTCAAGGCCGAGGATCGCCGATGGGCGTTCGACGTGATCCATCCGCGCGCGATGCAGATGCTTCTCGACATGCCGCGGTTCACGATTCAAATGCATGGTTCGCACGTGATCGCCTACCGCGGGGCGCGGTTCAACGTCCGCGACTTCGAGTCGGCGGCCCAAGTCGCGACCGATCTCCTCGACCAGATGCCCGACTATCTGGTGAAGCAGTTGCGCGACGGAGGTTGACGGGAAAGGAGCTTCGCGGCGCAGAGCGTGGGAGTCGCGATCCGCTCCAGGCGCGGATTTGCTCTTTCAAACCGCTCAGGAAGCGCTATAATCCCTCAAAACCGGATAAAGGATCCCGCCTTCGCCCGTGTCCACCGAACCGACGGTCCCCGCCCAACCCCTGATCTCGATCGTCTTGCCGACCTTCAACGGCGTCCGGTTTCTGCAGGAGGCGATCGACTCGTGTCTGGCCCAAACCTGGCGCCACTTCGAGCTGATCCTCGTCGACGACGCCTCGACCGATCCCGAGACGCTCCGAATCCTGTCGAGTCAAACCGATCCGCGCGTCCGGATCGAACGCCAGAAGGCGAACCTGGGGCTGCCCCGCGCGCTCAACGCGGGATTCATGATCGCCCAGGGGGATCTGCTCACCTGGACGTCGGACGACAACCGGTATCGCCCCGAAGCGCTCGAAGTCCTGGCCGAGGCGCTCGCGGCGGGCGGGGCCGACTTCGTCTATGCGCGCGCGACGGCGATCGACGACGACGGACGCGAGATGGGCGCGATCGTTCCCGAGCCGCCCGAGAACCTCGTGCTCGACAACTGCATCGGCCCGTGCTTTCTCTATACGCGCGAGGTGCTGGAGGCGATCGGCCCCTACGATCCCGCGGCGACCCTGGCCGAGGACTACGAATACTGGGTGCGCGTCGCGCGCCGGTTCCGGATGCGGCGGGTCGACCGCGACCTCTATCTCTATCGCCATCACGCGACGACGCTTACCTCGGTCCACGGGCGCGGCCGCGTCAAGCAGAAGATCGACGAGGTGCGGCGAAGGTATTTTCCCGCGTGGCGGGTGCTTCGCGCCGACGGACTCAAGGCGTTCGCGCGCGACGATCTCGAAGCGGCGCGGTCGCTTCTTCTCGGCTCTCTCCTGCGCCGGCCCTTTCAGACGGATCTGTATCGCCCGGCGGCGATTGCCGCGCTTCCCGCGTGCATCGTTCGTCTGATCGTGAATCTCAAGAGGAGGTTTCTTTCCTAGGAATGCCCGCCAAACGATTTCCCGCCATCTCCTTCGAGGTGATCGACGGTCATCCCACCCCCGTCCTCGATCAGAACACACCCGGCGCCGAGGATATCCTCGGCGGTTTCGAGGGAGGGCGCGTGATGCACCTCGACGGGATGTATCACTACTTCGCCACCGAGCGCGCCGGACGCGAAGGGGTGGAGAAGTACTTCGACCGCATCCGGACGCGTCTCGCCCACTGGCGCAGTTGCGACGGCCTCGCGTGGGAACGGGTCTCGACGCTGTTCGAATCCACGGCGCGCGAATCGAGCGGCGACGGCAACGGGCCCGACGCCGACCGGCGCGGCGTTCTTTTCGCCCCGATGCCCGAGTTCGATCCGGACGAGGATCGCTGGAGTCTCTTCTACGTCGCCTATACGTGGGTGAAAGCGATCGAGCCGAATCATCTTCACGGCCGCATCTGGCGCGCGGTCTCTACGGTCCCGGGACCGGGCGGATACGGCGGCCCCTACGAAGATGTCGGCGTGATTCTCGAGCCGGGTCCCGAGTCGCAGCCCTGGGAGGGACACCAGGGCGTGGCGGCGTTCTTCCCCTACGCGGTCGGAGACAAGTGGTACGGCTTCTACTGCACGGCTTATCAAGGCGGAAAGCCGGAGATATGGCCGTCGGGATTGGCTTGGGCGCCGCGCCTCGCCGGACCTTGGACCCGTTGCGGACTCGACATCAACCCTTGCACCTGCATCCACCCCAAGTTCGTCGAGAATCCGATCGTCACCCAGATTCCCGACGGCCGTTACGTGGCGGTTTTCGACGGCGGCCCGGCATACTTGGGCGTGCCGGGGCATTTCGCCTACACCACGAGCGAGGACGGCGTGCACTGGACCCCGGCGGTGTACGTCGATCTCGAATCGAAGGTCGAGAAGTGGTGGACGGCGATGCGCACGCCGCTGTGTCTCTTGCCGGAGGGCGGCGACGTCTACCGGGTCTTCTACACGGCGCGCGTCGCCGGACGTTTCTTCCCCATGGGCACGGCGCGGCTCCGACTCGTCCTCGGAGACTGATCCGCCTCGTAGATCGTGGAGCCGGCGTTATTGTGAATCGACCTCGAAACGGATCTTCCCGACTCCGGCGCCTGCCTTGACGATCTCGGGAACGCGGGCCGCCGGATCGAGCGTGTAGGCGTAGAACGCGCTCGGCTCGGGGACGGACCCGCGGGTCTCGGGCTCACCCGAATTCTTGTAGACGTTGTCGCGCGCGACGAGGTCTCCGTCGGGCGACCGGCCTTCGCCGACGTGGGTGGGCCCCGGGACGTTCTTGAAGTAACACCCTTCGACCAGGACCTTGGCGTCGCACGTCGAGGCCACGCCGTAGCGGTTCCCCACGTAGTAGTTGTTGAACACGTGACACAGACGCGAGAAGCGGACGCGCGGATGGCGTTGCGTGGTGCCGTCGAACCAGTTGTGATGGTACGTCGCGGTCAAATGGCCGACGTCCTCGCGGGCGTTGTCGTCGGCCTGGCCGAGAAGGCAGGTCTTGTTGTGGTTGCGGAAACGGTTCCACGACACGGTGACATAGTCGGAGGCGTGAGTCATGTCGAGCAGGCCATCGGGGCATTCCGAGAAGTCGCAATGATCCACCCACACGTGGTGCGCGCCGTACTCGATCGTGACGCCGTCGTAGCTGCTCCGGGTGACGATCAGGTTGCGGATGACGACGTTGTGTTCGCGCTGAATCCGGAAGCCGCCGATGATTGTCGGGTTCGGACCGACGCCGACGATGGTCTTGTCGGACTTGACGGAATGCTGCGCCGTCGAGATCGTGCCCGAAACCAGAATGACGTAGGGGCCGGTGCGCGACATGTAGTCCTTGAGTTCGTCCGCCGTTTTGGCGGTGACAACGGGTCCGCCCGCGCCGCCGGTGGTTCCGTTCTGTCCCAGGGCGTCGACCGAAGCCCAACCGACCGGGACGTCGGACAGGGTCGCGGCGACTGGGGTCTGAAGCCGGACGCACGAACTGGAAAACGAAGCGAGAACGATCAAAGCCGCCGTCAGAACGGCGAGACGATTGGGCGGGGAAAGACGGGACTTCATGAAACACACTCCTTCTGAATGATGGGGGAAAGGCCGCCTCGAAACGGCCTCGGGAACAGAGAGATTCGACTCCAACCTACCCCAGAATCGCAAAAGGGTCGAGTCCAATGTCCGGATCGCGGATCCGCGAGGGAGCATCTTGACCTAGCGCCGAGCGCCCTGCTGCGACCGCGTGTTTTCCGTGGCCACTCTGGAAACTCTAGGGATTGGAGCCGAAGACGCCGCGGAAAGGGAGAAGACCGCCCCTCGGATATCTCTTGGGGTGTTGTCGACTCTGACCAACTGAAGTTGGAACAACAAACGGAGGGGCTCGACCGATTTCGTCTCTTCGCTCGTTGTTCCAACTTCAGTTGGCCAATCGATTCCTTCGACAAGGACACCCTTTCGATACCGAACCCGATAGCGATTTCGAAGACGATTTCGAAGACGATGTCGAAGACGGGCGAACGGGCGATACGAAAGACGCCGCGTCTCGGAACGAGGCGCGGCGTCGAGAGGACGTCTTGGGAAAGTCCAGACCGCGATCAGTAGAGCATCCACTGTCCGTCCGAGACGCCCGCGGGAGGCAGAGGGGGCGTCGCCGTTGGCGTTGGGGTCTCCGTGGGGGTCGGGGTTGGCGTCTCGGGGGCCGTGATCGAGAGCTTTCCCACCCCCGCGCCGGCGGAGACGATCGTCGGAACGTCGGCGGCGGTATCGAGCGTGTAGGAGTAGTACAAACTGGGTTCTGGAACGGTGCCGCGCGTCTCGTATGAACCGGAGCCGCTTTGCGCGTTGAGGCGTTGGACCAGGTCTCCGTCCGGCGAGGCGCCATACCCCACCAGGGTGGGAGAACCGACGCTCTGGAAGTAGTTTCCTTCCACCAGAACCTCGGCGTTGCACGTGGAAGCGACGCCGTAGCTGTTGCTCAGGTAGTAGTTGTTGAAGGCGTGGCAGAGACGCGAGAAGCGAACGCGCGGATGGCGCGACGCCGTGCCGTCGAACCAATTGTGGTGATAGGTCACGGTCAGGTGGCCGATGTCCTCGCTTCCGTTGGTGTCGTCGTGGCCGAGAAGACAGGTCTTGCCGGCCCCGTCCTTTCTGCTGATATGGTCGTAGAAATGGCTCCATGACACCGTGATCTCGTCGCAGCCGTGAGTGATATCCAACAGGCCATCGTATCCGTTTGAAAAGTCGCAGTGGTCTATCCAGACATGATGCGCCCTGTCCACGATCGTAATGAAATCGTCGGGACCGGTGCTGCTGGGATTGACGACGAGGGGGGCATCGGAGGTGAAGGTCAGATTTCGGACGATGATGTTGCACATGGGGCGGGTGCCCTCGTCGTTGTCTATGAGAAAGCCGCCGTTTAGAATCGTCGCGTCGGAACCGACCCCGAGGATCGTCTTGTTGGAAGCCACCTTCTCCTGCCCGCCGCCGAAGTCGATCGTTCCGATGATATAGATGATTCGGGGAGAGGTCCCGCCGTGTCCGTCGTAGCTGCTGAACATGAGATCTTTGAGATACGCCTTGACCGTGCTGTATCCTGCGGGCGGCGACGCGTTCGCGTCGACGACGTACTCGATTCCTCCCTCGCCGCCCGTCGTGGTCGTGCGAGTGACGGTCGAACCCGAGGCGTTGTCCGGCTCGCGATACGTGGCCTCGACCGACGCCCAGCCGATGGGGGTCTCCTCGAAATCCGCCGAAGCGGACAGTGGAAAAGCAAGAACTGCAATCAGGAGGGCAACCGCCCCCGCAACGACCTTTGCGCCTTGTGCGCCGCGACTACTCGACATGGGATCCAACCCCTTTCTTTTCAATAACATGCGTTTCTCAAAACAGAACGCCCCCCGCCCGTTTGGCGGGGGCGCACACGATCTCAGAGTCGTTTTTGCCGCGTGTTCGACATTTCCGGACGGACAACTTCGCTTTCCTATCGCTACTTGAAGACGGCGTCGCTCCGTTCTTGTTCGAGAACGACCTCAATCTACCATGCGGTGCCCTGCGGCGCAACCGGCTTCGCCCTCCGCGGGGCGATCTGCGCTGTTTCGCGCCGATCTGCGCCGTTTCGCTGCGGCGCACTCATCGTGTTTTTATCGGTCGATTTCCGCGCTTTCTTGAACGAAACAGGCGTTGTCGCGCCCGTTGCGAGTCGCGCCGCGCTTTTGCGCCTTGCGACACGTGACTGGTTTGGCCTAAGATTCAGTCCTGTCGGCCGGCGGGCAAAGAGGCTCAAGCCCCCGCCGGCCGGTTTCGACTATGGACATTCTCGGCATCTCCGCTTTCTATCACGACAGCGCGGCGTGTCTCGTTCGCGACGGGCGGATTTTGGCCGCCGCCCAGGAAGAACGCTTCTCGCGCAAGAAGCACGACTCGGGGTTTCCCGTCCACGCCGTCGATTATTGCCTGAGCGAGGCCGGCATCGAGCCCGAGGCGCTGTCGTGCGTCGCTTTCTACGAAAAACCCCTCCTCAAATTCGACCGCCTGATCGAGACCTATCTGGCCTACGCCCCGCGGGGCATCGTTTCCTTCATGGCCGCGCTGCCGGGTTGGCTGCGCGAGAAGATTCGCCTTCCCCGCGAGATCGACAAGGGTCTCCGCAACAGGTATCGCGGGCCGATCGTCTTCCCGATGCACCACGAGGCCCACGCCGCCAGCGCTTTCTTCCCCTCGCCGTTCGAAGAAGCCGCCATCTGCACGATCGATGGCGTGGGCGAGTGGAGCACGACGACGATCGGCTGCGGCGAAGGCAACCGGGTCCGTTTGCTGGAGGAGATTCGCTTCCCCCATTCGCTCGGGCTTCTCTACACGGCCTTCACGTACTATCTGGGCTTCAAGGTCAACTCGGGCGAGTACAAGGTGATGGGGCTCGCGCCGTACGGCGAACCCAAGTACCTGGACCCGATTACCGAACACTTGATCGACGTCCGCGACGACGGCTCGTACTGGATGGACATGCGGTACTTCAACTACTGCGAAGGCTTGACGATGACGAGCGAGCGGTTCCACCGCCTGTTCGGCGGTCCGCCGCGCCGCCCCGAGTCGGACCTGACTCAGCGCGAGATGGACCTGGCCGCGAGTCTGCAGGCCGTGACCGATCGCGTCATGCTCAACATCGCCCGACGCGCCAAAGAGAGAACGGGGAAACGCAACCTGTGCATGGCGGGCGGATGCACTCTCAATTGCGTGGCGAACGGCAAGATTCTGCGCGAAGGGCTCTTCGACGGCATCTTCATCCAGCCCGCCGCGGGCGACGCGGGCGGCGCCTTGGGCGCTGCGCTCGCGACCTGGCACCACGTCTTCGACAAGCCCCGGCGGCCCGTGCGGCCCGACGCCCAGGAGGGTTCGTACCTCGGTCCCGCGTTCGACGACGACCGAATCCGCGCGGATCTCGAATCGTTCGGCGCGAAGTTCTCGCTGCACGGCGACGACGCGGCTCTCCTCGACCTCACGGCCGAAGCCCTCCAGAGCGGCAAGGTCGTCGGATGGTTCCAGGGACGGATGGAGTACGGCCCGCGCGCCTTGGGCAACCGCAGCATTCTCGGCGATGCTCGCTCGGCCGAGATGCAGAGCACGATCAACTTGAAGATCAAGTTCCGCGAATCGTTCCGGCCTTTCGCTCCGACGGTCCTGGCCGAGCGTTGCGCCGACTACTTCGAGATGGACGTGGAAAGCCCCTATATGCTTCTGGTGGCCGACGTCCGGCGCGATCGACGCCGGGGCGACCCCGAGGCGGACCGGCGTCTGTTCGGCCTCGACCGGCTCAAGCGCGACCGCTCGACCGTCCCGGCGGTGACGCACGTGGACTACTCGGCGCGCATCCAGACGACGGACCGCGGGCGCAACCCGCTCTACTACGACTTGATTCGCAAGTTCGAGGAGAAAACGGGATGTCCCGTCGTGATCAACACAAGTTTCAACGTGCGCGGCGAGCCGATCGTGTGCACTCCGCGCGACGCTTATCATTGCTTCATGTGCACGGATATGGATATGCTCGTTCTGGGGCACTATGTGATGCACAAGGCCGATCAACCCCCATGGAAGGGACGCGAGGAGTACTTGGCGAAGTTCGAGCTAGACTGAGACGAGGCTGGAGGCTCTAGGCTGTAGACAGGAGGACAAAGACGCGAGGGGTTGGACGCAGGAGATCGGAAGCGAGCGGGAGAATCGGGTTTTTGTGTCTTCTCTTCTCGAACCTCCAGCCTAAGGCCTAATGCCTACAGCCTCCAGCCCGAAGGGCGCCCTATGCTGATCGAAATCGACTGGAAACCCGACCGCCGCCGGCTCCGCACGTTCGGCCTGGTCATGTTGCCGCTGCTCGCGGCAATCGGGGCGATTCTCGCGTGGAGATTCCGCGCCCCGACCGTCTTCTACGTCTGCGCGGGCATCGGCGCGATATCCGCCCTGAGCGGTTTGGCGTCGCCTCCTCTTGCCCGCGTGTTGTATGTTGCGTGGATGGGGATCGGCCTCGCCATCGGCTCGGTGGTGATGCCGATCCTGGTGGCAATCGTCTACTTCGGGGTGATCACCCCGATCGGGCTCGCCTTGCGCCTGGCGGGGCGCGACTCGATGCGTCGGCGCCGTTTGCCCCCGGGCGAGAGTTATTGGGTCGAGCTCCACCACCGAACAGAGGCAAGATTTTACGAAAGACAATTCTAATGACGGACGAAGAGAAAAAGAGAGAGCCCGTGCCGCCGACCGAGAACGTTCCGGAGAATTCCGGCCTGAGCGGTGGAAGGCGATCGATTTGGGTCGAGTTCTTCGAGTATCTGATGGAGAACAAGAAATGGTGGCTCCTTCCCATCCTTCTTGCGATTCTCCTTTTCATGGCGATTCTCGTGCTGTCGGCTTCGCCGGCCGGCATAGCGATCTATACGCTCTTCTGAGATCGCTGTTGTGTCGCGACCGCGAGCGGGCGCATCTTGATTCAGCACCGGAATGAGTGAGACGCAACCCGGCGGGCTGCGCTACGTGGCGCAATCCGCCGGATT
This sequence comes from Candidatus Sumerlaeota bacterium, assembly GCA_016931035.1. Classification (GTDB taxonomy): domain Bacteria; phylum Sumerlaeota; class Sumerlaeia; order UBA8349; family UBA8349; genus JAFGFN01. Next base: position 8 of record JAFGFN010000167.1, on the reverse strand, counting down.
GCGAACAT
>JAFGFN010000166.1 GCA_016931035.1 Candidatus Sumerlaeota bacterium | reverse complement strand
GTCGCTCATGTTCTCGAGCGTCCCGTCGTTGCCGTGGCCCGACGCGTCGTGCGCCGTCGCGCCCGAACTCTCGTCCAGCTTCCAGTGGGCCACGGGGGGGCCGTAGACCGGCGGGGCGGTTGTCGTCGCCGAGAGGGCCTCGGAGGCGGCCGTCTCGTTTTGATTCGCGCTCTTGTCGCGGGCCTTGACCGTATAGGTGTACTGCGTCAGGGAGTCGAGCACTTCGTCCGTGTAGGATGGGCTGTCCTGCCATCCGCTGTCGTGGGCGGGCGAGGTCAGGTTCGCGAAGTAGTACTGGACGCCCGAGGGATCGGTCGCGGTCGTCGCCGTCATGGCGATCATGCTCGATCCCGTCGCGTAGGGCGGCGTGTCCCAGGTCATCGGGTCGGGAGTTGGGGGCGTCACGTCGTCCTGGGTGCCGAGGATCCCCGCTCCGGCGCCGGCCATCACGATCGCCGGGACGCTCGTCGCCGGGTCGAGCGAATAGGCGTAGTAAGTGCTGGCTTCGGGAACCGTTCCACGGGTCTCGGGAGTCCCGGAGTTGTCGTAGTAGTTCAAGCGCTCGACCAAATCGCCCGGAGGAGACGCCGCATAGCCGCAGTAGGTGGGGTGCGGGACGTCCTTGAAGTAGTTGCCCTCGACCAGAACCTCGGCGTCGCAAGCCGAGACGACCCCGTAGGTGGCGTTGCCGTCGTAGTAGTTGTTGAAGCAGTGAACGAGGAGCGAGAATCGCACGCGCGGATGGCGTTCGATCGTCTGGTCCCACCAATTGTGGTGATAGGTCACGGTCAGGTGCCCCGTATCTTCGGAGGCGTTCGAGTCGGAATGGCCGACCAGGCTCGTCTTCTGGTGGTTGTAGAAGTGGTTCCAGGAGACGGTGACGTAGTCGGCCCCGTGGGTCACGTCGAGCAGGCCGTCGCCGCTGTTGGACAGGTCGCAATGATCCACCCAGATGTGGTGAGCGCCTTCGGAGATGCCCACGCCGTCGGGGGAGCCCTGCGTAATGATGAGGTTGCGGATGATGATGTTGTAATAGGCCTCGTTGATGTTGAAGCCTTTGGTGACGGTCGGGTTGGCGCCGACGCCGACGATGGTCTTGTTGGACTTGACATAGCATGTGCTGCTCAGATTGACCGTTCCCGAAACCTGGATCACGTAGGGTTCCGTTCGGCCCGCATAGTACTTGAGGTCCGTGGGGTTGGTGACGGTCACTACGGTTCCGCCGGCGCCTCCCGTTGTCCCGTTCTGGCCTAGGGCGTTAACCGACGCCCAACCGATCGGCGCATCGTCGGCCCAGGCGCTTGCGGCGAACAGCAAGACGGAAACAACGGAGGAAACAACAAGACTGAGCGTAGCGCCCTTTGGGGCGCGCTTTCGGAACCGGCTGATCGTGGTCATACTCCCCCTCTTTTCATTTCTCGAACGTGTTTGAGAACACTCTTTTCTCCTGCGAATCGGGGATTCGGCCCCCCCCCGGCCGACGGGCGGTGTTGATAGACACAAGACATGGGACACGCGCCAATCTCAGGAGCGATCGGAGGAATTCCCGCAAGAGGGGAGGAGATGCTGGGCGAGGGGCGGGTACAGCGTACGGTGCGCGTCCTAGTAGGTGGTCACAGAGTCGGCTCCGCCCGGTTCTCGCATGGGGCAAGGAACGACGGAAGAATGCCAACATTACCCTAGGTGTAAACGTTTGCGGCGTTTCTGTCAACGGGAATCTCCGCCTCGCTCGGACGGTCTTTGCCTGTCCCGCGCACGACGGGGAGCCGCTCTGGATTACCGTCTGCCCAACTCCTCGTAGACCTCGTTATAGTAGAGCGCGTTCTCGACCGGGGTGTTGGACGGGATGTGGTTTCCCACGGCCATGAAGTATCCCGGGCACCCTTTGCCGATCTTCATGCAGCGCTCCACTTCGCGACGAATGTCTTCCCGGGTCCCCGACAGGAGAATGCGGGTATCGGCGTTCCCGACGAAGACGTGAGTCTTGCCGTACTTCTCGGCGATGTAGGCCATGTCGGTCGTCGGTTCCATGACGAAGCCATTCACGCCGCAGGCGGCGATATCGTCGATGAAAAGAGAGTAGTTGCCGTCCGACGTGTACATGATTCTCTTCTTGGCTTCGATCAGCGGAGCCAGGAGTTTCTTGTAGTTCGGGAAGATGAAACGGCGATACCAGTCGGGATGGATGAAGGGACCCGAGGACCACACGATGTCGTCGTGGACCATGACGACCGGAACGTCGGCGTCGGCCAGGGCCTCGAAGTACTGCCCGATCCAGAGGGTGTAGCGATTGGCGACTTCGCCGAAACCGTCGGGGTCGAGCCCCGCCGCCAAGAGCAACATGTCCCACCCGAAGATTTCGAGAAGACCCGAAACCAGGGTGACGTAGATGCCCGACATGTTGACCGCGTCGGGAATCGCCGTCGCGAAACGTCGATACTGGTCTTCGAACTTCTTGACGAACTTGGCGCGATCGCAGGGACCGTAGGTCTCCATCGGATCGAACCGCAACACTTCCTCGGGATCGCTGAACGGGCAATAGATTTGATCGTCGTAGTCGGTGCCGCCGGTGGCGTACTCGGCGTGCCCCATCCGGGTCTTGACGTTGCCGAAGATCGCATCCAGCGTGCGAATGGCCCAGACGAAATCGTAGTTCCACGCCTTGCGGAACGCGCACGAGGCTTGGAACTGCTCTTCGGCGGGAGTCTCGGATGTGACCTCGATCCCGGTCGTCGCCTTGACCAAATCCCAATGGCGCTCGGCCGAGTACTCGGTCCGAGGCACCCGGGGCGGCATCTCGAGATTCATCGCGGCCCAGCCGTCTTGAAAAGACATCCGTGTTCCGATCTCCTCCTAGCGTTCGATCATGGCGGCAATGTGTGCGATGAACCGCTCGGTCGTCTCGATCCAGGGTTCGACGCGCGACGGCTCGATCCGAACGAAATCGGCATAGTCGCTTTCCTGTCGCCGATCGAACAAGTCGTTGTAGAGTTGAGCCAGTTCTTTCGACACTTCGCCCGGCGCGACGAAGTGCCTATTGAACAGACCGCGTATCCCCGTGTGTTTGGCGGAAGAGAATCCGTGTTGGAGGAGAAGAGCCGAAACGGCGTAGAAGCAGCTATAGTAGAGACGGTTGACGCACGCGTTCCACCGTTCTCGTTCGGCGAGGATGCGAGCATCCACGAGAGTCTCGCGCGCTCTCTGGAGTCGATATCGGACGACTTCGCCGCGTTCGTCCTCCTTTTTCATATCGGGATCCCCTCGCGCTCGACGTGTTCATGGAACGGCATGGCCCCGTAAGGAGGGCTGCTCCAGTCGCGACGGCTGCGCACGATGGTGCAGATGACTTCGCCGCTCGCCCATTCGATCTCGTATAGCCGGTGTCGAATGGCATCGACGCGGGCATCGTCCACGACGCCATCCACCAAGACCAGGAAATCCCAATCGGACTCCGGACCGGCCTCGTTGCGAGAACGCGAACCGTACAAGACGATCTTGGCGTCGGGCTCCAGTTCGAGAACGGTCTGTTTGACCTCTTGGAGCAACTCTTTCCTTTTCATCGCGCCGTCTATCTCCCATCCGAGGGCTCTCGCCATTCCCCGATGGCCGGAGGTCGAATTTCCCATCGCAGGACAGTCTGACACGGAGGCTATCGCGTGTCAATCGGCGAGGCTCAGAGAACAGGCGGGAGGCACGACCAGAAACCGGTCTGCCTCCCGTATCCTGTCCCGTTCCGCACGAGACGGCTACTCTCAGATCGCCCCGTGCAGGGTGTGGACGTTGTTCTTCGGGTCGGTGTAATCGACGAACTCGTTCGGGTTCGTGCGGTACAAGAACTCCTCGACGTTGGTATAGCCGTCCTTGTCGGCGTCCTGGGCGCCGTCGGCGGCGTTCTTGGGATCGAGACCGTTGGCCGTTTCCCATTCGTCGGGCATCCCGTCGTTGTCGGAATCGTCGGGCGCCGCGACCCCGGCGGCGGGCGGCGGATAGTCCTCGGATTTCCAGCGCTCGTAGAGATCCGGCCTCTGTTCGATGGTTTCGTATCTCCGTGCTCTCGTCAGCTCGCCCGATTCGTCAGTGTAGTATGGAATCTTGCCTTCGCGGCTCTTCAACCCCTCGAGAAAGTGCTTGTCCGTCGCGTCGCGGACCGGGATGCAGGCGCCGACGATGGGCGTGAGGACTTCTTCGAGTTTCTTCGGATCGTGCATCGCGACCGGCATCGAGGGATAGGCCTTCTTGAGATAGTCGCTCTTGCGAATCTCGAAGGGCATCACCTGCCCGCCGGATTCGCGCAGATTGTTCTCGGCCCAGACGTTGTCCGTGGCGTCGAAACTGTAGCCGCGCTCGGAGCCGGCGCGGTCGACGATGTAGTTGCCGATCATGTTGAACTTGCTCCACGGACGGCAGCTATGGCCGCTGCGCAGGTTGTACATCAGGTTGTTGCGCCAATCGATCTGCATGCAGTCCACCTCGGGCGAGCGGCTCGCCGTGTCGAACAGGATGTTGTGGTGGATCATGCCGTCGCCGCCGATCTCGGGACCGTAGGGGTGATTCCCCAGTCCGGCGAGACCCGGCCCGAGAAGGCAGTACTGGATCGTGTAGCGGTAGAGCGTCGCGTCTTCGCCGATGAAGCGAAGCAGCTCGTCCGAGCCGTAGGCGAAGCTGCAATGATCGAAGATGACGCGATCCAGGTTCCCGCTCGTGTCCATGCCATCCTTCATAAGGGGAGGACGCAGGCGGAACCGGACGCCTCGGACGATCGCGTTCGACGCCGCCATACAGAGCCGTCCCCACACCTCGACGCCTTCGCCCGGCGCCGTGTAGCCGATCAGGGTCAAATCGGGCTCGACGATCCAGGGCGAGTTGTCGAGCTCGATGTTGCCCGACTTGTTCTCGGCGACCGCGCCCGCGGGATTCGGCAAAGGCTCGTCGGGAAGGAAGATCTGGCCGCTCACCTTGAAGAGGACGATGCGGGGTCCCTTCGATGCGAGCGCTTCGGCCAGGCTGCCCGGTCCGCTCGGGTTCAGGTTCGTCACATAGATCGCTCGTCCGCCTCGGCCGCCCGTCGTCACGGCGCCCGGACCTTCGGCGCCGGGGAAGGCGGGAACGCATTTCGGGAGTTCCTTCGGCCCGCCCGAGATGGTCAACCAGATGAACGGGTCGTGGGAATAGCGCAGATTGGTCGTCTCGCCTTCTTCTCTTTGAAGCGGGAAATCCCGCAGATGGATATACAGACGATCGGTCAGCTTGACGCCGTAATGTCCCTGCGGACCGTCGAGGACCGCGGCCCCGTATGGCGCGAACGCTTTGACGAGGTTGTCGAGGACGCCCATGATGTTGGCGCGCACCTCCGCGAGGTCCTTGTTGGGCAGGTGCTTCCTCATGAACTCGCGGGTCTTGGGATCGTATTCCTCCTTGCGCTTGTTGCTCGGGTAGTCTTTGCGGTCGTTGAGCATCCGAACGAGCTGCTTGCGGAGCTCGGGATCTTCGCAACCTCCGAAGAAGGTCCGTTGTTGATACGAATCGCGTCCGCCTCTCACGAGAACGCACGAATCGCCCGGCTTTCCCCATCCGTCGAAGCTCGTCCACTCGTGCTGGGTCTGGAACTCCAGGAGAATCGACGGATACTCGTAGGTCGTCCCTCGGAACACCCGCACGCGCAGCGAAGGGGTCGGGACGATATGGCGGTACGCGCTCTCGCCGAGTTTTCCCTCGATTTCGGACAGAAAAGCCTCGTCGGTGTCGAGGCGGTCGAAGAACGCGTCGTCCACGAGCGCCTGCTCGAGAAGAGGCGACTGTTTCACGACGGCGAAGGCATCGGACGCCTCGGGGTACTTGGTTTCGAGCGTCGCGGACGAGGCCGCGGCCGCGACCGACGCGACGAGCATCAGTGCCGTTGCGGTCGTCATGGTCCATACATGCGAGTGCATTCTCTTCATTGTTCTCCTCCTGTGGGCTAGAAGCCAATTCTCAAGCGAATGACTTCGGCTTTCGGATACCAATAGTCTACGTACTTGATCGGATCGGTCCCGTTGATCCACTCCTCGACGTTCGTATAGCCGTCGAGGTCGGGATCGGCGGAACCGTCGCTTGGATCGCCGGGGTTGAGACGATGGGTCCTTTCCCATTTGTCGGGCATCCCGTCGTTGTCGGAATCGGCCGCGGGTCGGGCGCCGGCTGCGGGCGGACGACATTTCTCGGGGTCCCACATGACGTACATCCCGGGGTTCGCGTCGAAGCTCATCCGTTTCTTGCGCGCGTCCTTCTCCCATTCCTTCTGAGGGTTATCGTAATACGGAATCCGCCCCTGCCGCGTCTTGAGACCCTCGATGGACCACGCGTCGGTCGCGTCGCGCACGGGGAGGGACGCGCCGACGGTTGGAAGGAGAACCGTCTCGATCTCCTCGGGTTTGTGCTCCGTGATCGGCATGGTCGGGTAGGGCCCCTTGAGATAATCGCTCTGAGCGATGCCGAAGGGAAACAGCAAATCGTTGAGCCGAACGAGATTGCCCGACGCGAACACGTTGGGAGCGCAGTTGAAGGAATACGAATAGGGAACCTCGGGATTGCCGATCACCAGGTTGTTCACGTAGTTGAACTGGGTCCAGGGCCGGCGGGCGTGGCCCGACCGGCAGTTGTAGACGATGTTGTTGCGCAGATCGCAGAAGTCGCCCGCCGCCTCCGGTGTGCGGCTCAGGGTGTCGAGAAAGACGTTGTGATGGATCGTCCCGCAGCCGCCGGTCTCGCACCCGTAGGGATGGCTCCCAAGTCCGGCGAGACCCGGCCCCAGGATGCAGTGCTGAATCGTATAGTTCGAGAAGGTGCTGAAGCCGCCGATGAAGCGCAGGTTCTCGTCGGAATCGTAGGCGAAGCTGCAATGGTCGAAAACGACGTTGCTCAACGTCCCTCGGGTGTTGAGCGAGTCGCCGTAGAGCGGCGGGCGAAGACGAAACCGCAGATATCGAAAGACCAGATTCGAAGCGGCCACGTCCAGTCGGCCTTGGATCTCGACCCCCTCGCCCGGAGCCGTATTGCCCGCGACGGTCATATCGGGTTCGGTGACCCAGCAGTCGTCGGGAAGAGGGATCGGACCGCTGATCCGGAACAAGACGATCCTCGGGCCGGGAGTGTTGAGCGCTTCGGCCAGGCTGCCGGGACCGCTGGGATTGGCGCTGGTCACGTAGATCACCCTGCCCCCCCGCCCGCCGGTCGCCATCGCACCATAGCCCTCGGCGCCCGGGAAGGCGGGAAGAAAATCCGTGGGAAGAGGCTTGGGACCGCCGCTCAGAACGACCGAGAAGAACGCGTCGTGCGGGTGACGCAGGCCGTTGCTTCGTTCCTCCGGCGCGACGGCGAAATCCCGGATGTGAATATAGAGATGGTCGGCGATCTTGACGCCATAGTGGCCGAGCGGATTCTCCAACACCGTTGCTCCATAGGGCGCGAAGGCCTTCACGAGATCGTCGAGTATCGCCCGAACCTCGGCCCGTACCTGGACCAGGTCCGTCTCGGGAATGTACTTTTTCGCCAAGGCGTTGAATTCCGGTTTCAGTTTCGCCCGCTCGTTGCTCCGGGTTTCCTTGTTCTTCTTAAGGAGGGCGGTCAGTTCGATCATCGCGTTAGGATCGTCGGTCCCGCCTCGGATCGTCCGCTGCATCATCGCGTCGCGGCCCCCTCCCCCACTGGGGAGCTCGGCGAAGTAGTCGAAGGTCGTTTGATAATCGAGAACGATCGACGCGCGTTCGCGCACGTTGCCCGGATTGAGGCTATAGCGCACCGGCGCGATCGATCCGACGGTCCGATACCGACGGTCTTCGAGAGCGATCCAAACGGATTCTCGGAACTCGGCGGAATCGTCGAGACGATCGAAAAAGGTCTTGTCGAGCAGCGCCTGTTCGAGCAACGGACACTTCCCCACAATATCAAGCGTGGCGCCGGCCTTGGGGTATTCCAACCGAAGGGGCGAAACCGTCCGGCATCCGCAGACAAGCAGAATCGCGGTAGCCGCGGCGGCGACCCGCACGGCACTCCACGGTATCCTCATGGGTCTATCCTCGATATCGAGAATTCACGTCTTCAACGCCGACTCAGCCAAAGGATCGTTGGGCTCCCCGACGCGGACGGGACCTCGACCCCGGCTTTTCCGTTCACGGTCCCTTGGTCCTTGAGCGAGCCGTCCGGATTCACGCCGCGAACGGTGTAGACGGTGTTCTCCCCCTCCAGAGGGACCTTTACGGATTCTTCCGAGAGGGAGGAAATCAGGTAGTTCGAGCCCGGTTCGCCAAAACACCAAACCTTCTCGTCCTCGACGATGCCGTCGAGAGGCCGCATCTTCAGGATGGCGGCCAGAAGGGATTCGTCGAATGGAGACCGGAGAGCGGGCAGCGACGCGCCGCCGATCAGGGCCGCCAGGGGGTCGTGCCTGTCGACCCGGCACACAACCGCCTTGTCCGGATACTTGCTTCGGTATTCCCAAACGGCGCGCACCGTCTGCTCGAACGACGTCGATTGCGGCTTGAGCAGTCGGAAGTGCTGACGCGGCGCCAGGCTTCTCCCCCCCTCGGGGGCGTAAGGCTCTCCGTTGTTCTGATACCACCAGTACTTGATGTCGATGACCGAGACGACGGCGCCGCGAATCGGGTCGGCCAGAATAGCGTCCTGAACGTCCTTGGTGCAGCTGAGGGCGATCAGGGCGTCGCGACCCGTTTCCTTTTCCCACGCGACAATGGTGTCGATCCAGAACTCGACGAATTCACGCGGCCCGGTGAACTCGTCGCTCGTGAATAGGATCACGTTCGAGTTCTCCGCGAAGCGGTCGAGGGTCTCGCGGATGTAGCCCTCGTAGAGCGAACGCCGAACGGGATGGTTCACGTCGTAGAACAAGTGCGCCTGGAAGATGCGTTTGTCGCCGATGTACGGCGGCGGCTCGGGGAATCCCGTGTCGTTGACGTTGTTGGCGGTGCGCCACGGGCAGTCCGCCCAGTGGGCGCCCGCTTCGAGAATATGGTGTTGGAAGAAGCTCTCGTAGAAGAGGACCAGACCCTTCCGGTCGCACAATCCCGCGAATTCCTTAAGACGGTCCCAGTACCAGGGATTGGGTCGGGTCAGGTCGTACTTGCTGAGGCCGTCCCACGCCGTTCCCCGGCCGCTACGGGCGAAAGGATACTCGTAGAACGGCGGACACACGTCGGGTGTGGCGCGACGAATTCGTTCATGATCGTCGCGGCGGCGCTCGTACCAGAGAGGATAATGCTGGTCGTAGAAGGCGACGGAAGAGGCGACCATCGCGTCGGTAAGCTCGTTCAGATCGTCGGTGTAGCCCTGGCCCGGCCGACACGGGACGAAACGCGTGACGGCGAGAGGGGCGGGATGCCGGAAATCGAAAAGATTGCCGCGCCACCAGGGGGCCTCCATGCCGCCGCCCGTCTTGAGCTTGTCGTCCACCGTGATCCAGCCGTTTTTCAACGCAAGGCGCTTGTACGAGGGCGAAGGCTCGGGGGCGGGAGCCGGCATGTCGTCGATCGTCTTGGCTTGCGAGGCGTCCGTCGGGATCGGCTCGCGCTCCGAGGCCTTGTCGATCAGGTCGAGCGCCTGGGGCGCGGGACCGTTCGAGGCAGCCACCAGTCGGGCGGCTTCTTCGTATGTCGGATTGGACGAGCCGGACACGAAATGCACGATCGGCCCCATCCGCGCGGCGGCCTCGGGGCCGCATCGCTCGCCCAGTTGGGCGAGATAGAGACTGTCGGGACTGACGCTGTCGTTGCCCCCGGTGAAGATTCCGTCGCCGATGAAGTCGGCCCAACACCCCACCGACCAGTTACGCGCCGTCGGGGGATTGAAGCACCGCATCTCGGAGGAGACGCTCTGCCACAGCATGCAGTTCGCCGCGGACCAACCGGCCCCCTGCCTCTCCGTCCATCGGTTCTCGAGATCGAGAGCCGCGTTGTCGATCCGGACGTTGTCGTATAGGATGCCCGACGCCCAGCTCTGGATCGGTCCGCTGTCGCCCAAGGACTCGAACGTCTCGCAGGCGACGAACGCGTTCGGACCCGCCGCGCAATGACCGACGGCAAAGTCGTGACGCCCGTGCTCGGACCAGCAGCGCAGGAAGAGACACATCTGCCCCGCCGTGAAGAAGGTGTGGCGGCGGAACCCCCCAATCTCCGAAATCGGATCGAGGGACTTGCAGTCCTGGACCGTCACCCATTTCGTCGTTTCCCATAGCGAGACGGCCGTCCCGGCGAAATGCAGGAACGCCACCTGGCGCACCCAGGCGTTCTGGACGTTTTCCATCGCGATCCCGCCCCACGAGTGGGACTCGTCCTTCGGATTGGACTTGTCGTAGGCCGACTCCAGACGCATGTTCTCGACCCCGACGCGCTCGATCCGGCCGGGCCACTCGTATTCCTGGACCGTCCCGCCTCCGTAGACGATGTCGAGCGACGTGGTGAGGGGCGCATCGAGCGTCACGGTGTTGCCGTCGACGGAGGCAACGACGCGGTCCCAGACAATGCCGACGTTCTCGGCGTGCCATCTCGGACCGTGGCGTCCGCCCCCGAGATCGCTCATGCCGAGAGCGTCGACCCATTCCTCGGTCCCGGGACGCGTCACCAGGATCGTGTCGCCGGGCTTGAGACCCTCGGTGGAAGAAAGGCCCATCGTGTACGCCCCGACCGGGACGTACTCATCCGTAACCTTGGCAACAGGATGGGGCGTCGCGCGATCGTTCTTTCCGGCGATCCCGATCAGGGTTCGCCGGTCATGGCCGTCGGCGACGAGGACGGTGCCGTCTTCGCCCATACCCGAACCGCGCAGAACCACGCCCGAAGCGCGGATCAGGAGTCGACCCGAGACTTCATAGCGTCCCTTTTCGAGAAGCACGGCCCCGCGCATTCCATGCGAAGTGGGAGTGGGCGTGAGACCCGAGACGTGGTCGATTGCCCTTTGGATCCGGGCTCCGTCGTCTCCTTCGGCCGGAGACACGACAAAGGCCACCGGCGCGGCCGGAATCGCTTCGGCGGCCCCGGCGAAGCCGCAGTGCGAAAAGTCGGGCACGCGATCGCCGCGGTCGTAGATTTCGTAGGCGAGTCGCCCGTCTTGGCCCGGACGAACGGGGAAGGGGGGCTCGACGGGTTTCTTTGCGGCCGCGATCGACAGAATCGAAACGGCAACCAGCACGACCAGACGGAAAGTGGATTTCGGGGAGAACATAAGGGCCTCTTTTCGATCGAATTTCCGAGTCGGCGACCGACTTATCGGCCGCTGCAACGCCGCGCGTCGCGGGGGTCGAAGACGGCGTTGGCCGATACCACTCCGAGAATCAGGAAACTCCCTCGCCCGATCGGGTCGAAACGGCGCCGCCCCTTCTCGAAGCGGAACGCGTGAACGTTGACGCGCGGACACCCCGACACGGTCATGGCGCTTTCGATCACGGGGTCGAGGCCCCCTTGGTCGTCGGCGTGCGCCGCCGTATCGAGATTGGGAACCTGGAGAAAGATCGGCTCTTCGCTGAGGAAGTACCCGACCAGAAGATAGAACGGCTCGGCGGCTTCGAACTCGATCGGGACGTAGCGGCCCTTCTTGGCTTCCTCGTGCGAAAACCGGATGGCGCGCAGACCCACGAGTTCGGGCGCGGCATCCAGAATGCAGAAATCGCGGTCGGTGAACACGCGCGCCCCTTGGCAGATCTCGTAGACCTCGGCGTGGGCGCTGTGCAACGTGAACTGGACCCGGGGGAGGGTTCGAATATCGGATTCGTCCATGTTGAACGGGTTCACCGCGTCGCGTTCCTTGAGCTCCTCGACGTTCTCCTTGAAGTGGGTCAGTTCCTCTTCGTAGATCCCGACCAGGTGACGCCAGTGATAATTGGCCGGTTTGCCCTGGAATCCGCCCGGAACGGGGATCTTCCGTTGGTTCGTCTGCATCGTGTTGGCGTAGCGATACGTGTTCTCGGTGCGCCGGACGAGTTCCCTGTACTGGTTGACGCTCTCTTCGAGATGGCGCGCGGCCGACTCCATGTCGGTCACGTCCTTGCTGTAGACGAAACGCAGGACGAGCGTGGCGGCGCGGACCTTCGCCGCGTAGAAACCGCTCAGCGCCCGGATGCAGTAGATGTCGTTGCGCAGGCGCTCGAACTCCTCGCGGTTCCGCGAGACGTTCGGCGCGGCGCGCTCGATCGCCTCGACGGCCTTGCGCGAGAACGCCAGAGTCTCCTCGATGATTTGCGGAGGCGTCTCGCCTTCGTGCGGCCCGCCTTCCCATTCGCGGGCGACGTACTCCGGGAGACGTTCTCCAGGAGGAGCCTGCGATTCCCACAGATCGGAGAACGGGCGATACCGTTTCGGGTTCACGAGCTGATCGAGCGTCATGCCGAGCGACAGCGTCTGGCGATTCCCTTCGGTGATGCCGAAACGGCGCAGGATGCGCGGCGCGCACTCCCCCGCGTCGTTGTAGGCGTCGAGAATCGCTTCGGCCGCGGCACGCGATCCGTACATCGCTTCGAGACGCTCGACCCAGTACGCCCGGTCCTCGGTCTCGTCGCGATCGGGATTCCACGCGTAACGCGCCCACGCCTCGAACCATATCCGGTCGCGCTCGTACTGCTTGAGCAGCGGTTCGGTCTTGTCCGGCGCGTTGGGCCAATCCCAATAGGCCAGCGGATAGAGGTGAAGGCCGCGCGCCCCGAAACAGTCGCGCGAGGCGACCATGCACTTGCGGATGAATCGCTGCGCGCCGTATCGAAACGGTTCGAGGTTCGCCAGAATGTGGACGTTGGCGATGTGAACGGACCCCAGATGGCTCAGCCCCAGATGGATGTCGCGGCTGCGTCCGCGCGGCTCCCAGGTCGTGAGCGACTCGCCGTTGTATTTCGCCATCGTGTAGAGGTTCTTGTAGAGGGGAAGCGCGGCCTCGACGACGGCCACGGGGTCGGCCGTGGCGTGGGCCCGCAAGACGATCGGAGGCTCTCCGGTCAGGCCCAGCCGCTCCATCCCGTCGCGCACTCCCGGGACGACCACGTTGCAGAACCAATCCACGGCGCACTCCTTCGCCTGGTTGAGCGCCTCGCCCAAACAGACGAGAAGTCCCACGCTCGGGTAGCGATAAACGAATTCCGAAATGGACTTGCGCGTGTAGTCGGCCAGAAGCGGCGTGGATCGGCTCTGTTGGGTTTCGATGCCGTGGTGTTCGGCGAACGGCTTGGAGACGAACACGTTATAGAACTTCTGAATCACCCAAAGGCCGCGCCGGTCCGCCTCCTCGGTCAGATAACGGAACATCTCGACGTTGCGCTTGAACACGTCCTCGGGCACTTCGAGGGCGTAAGGATAGTCGGGAAGACGCACGAGCGAGGCGAAGGGATGGCCGTTCCAGAGATAGAGACTGTTCATCCGATGGGCGACCAGGAAGTCGAGGTATTCCTTCCAGTAGCCCTTGTCGTAAAAGAAGGGAAACGACTCGGGCGTGTACGGGTATTCGTAAACCTTGCGACCCGGAAGATACTGGGTCTTCTGCATCGCCACGCACGGGCCGCGCAGAACGAAGGCGGGGGCGTCGTCGAGGTTCAGACTCTCGGGGATTCCGCCCGCTTGGATAATGCGATCCGCCAAATCCATCGCGCCGTAGAGAACGCCATTGTCGTCGCGCCCGGCGACAACGATCGCGCCGTCGCCGCGGTCGCGGATCGAGAACCCCTCGACGGCGCCGCATCCGCGCCCGTCGATGGAGGACTGCGAAACGAACGGAGAGCCGAGTCGTCGCGCGAGACTCCCCTCTCGGTCGCGCCCCAGAACGATCAACGGACGTTCCTGCGGCGCGTCGGACGCGACGAGACGTTCGGCCGCGATCCCAACGGACGCCAGCGTCGTCGCCAGCCGTTCGAACGCGTATTCGACCCGGGCGCTCGCGCCAGGGTCCACGGCAATCCAGGTCCGCGAGGATTCGTTTTTCGGTCGTTTGTCGCTTCGAGTCATACCTTAATGCAAAAAGGCCGAAAGACCTTCTCGATCGCTCCTTTCATCCGGTACGCAATACCATCTCCCGAAATCGTCGAAAGCGGCGACGATTTCAGACGGACCGGGGGGTGAGGGTCCTTCTTTCTGGTTCTTTACCTGCGGTCTACAGCCTACAGTCTCCTTCGGTTGCCGCGATGCGCACTGAACGATCCTTTCTCAGAGCGAGCTCACGTTGTTCTTCGGATCCAGATAGTCCACGAACTCGGTCGGATCCGTGTTGTTCAGGTACTCCTCGACGTTCGTATGGCCGTCGCGGTCATTGTCTTGGCGAGGTCCGTCTTGACGTGTCTTGTGTCCCTCCGAACCGTTGGGATCGAAGCCGTAACGGATCTCCCACTCGTCGGGCATGCCGTCGTGATCCGTATCGACCGGAGGATCGGCCGATTTGTACTCGGGCCATCCTCCGACTTCGGCCGGATCGTTGACGATGCCGTTGCCCACCGTGGGTTTGCCGGTTCGGACCGCCTCGACGATCCGCTCATCCACCGGATCGCGCTTGGGCAGCGTCGCGCCCGCTCCGGCCAGCACGAGTTTGTAGGCTTTTTCGGCGCTCTGCTGAAAGATGGGCAGGGCGGGCGTCGGCGCATCGACGCGGAAGATCTTGACGAGCTCTTCTTTCGGCCGGTTCTCGCGATCGTCGTCGAACTCCATCCCCTTCCAGTTGTCGGCCGTCACCTCGGGGAACCCTTCGACGACGTTGCCCGCGACATACCACCTTCCCGTGGCGCCCCTGGGACCCGGATTGTCGAAGTGTTGGACCTTGGCGATCCGGTATTGGATCGGACCCTGGTTCACGGCCGGCCCCGGTTTGAAATAGTTGGCCACGACGTTAACCGGAGAATTGCCGCCTCCGCCGTCCATCGTGCGGTGCCGCCAGTTGAAGATCACGTTGTTGCGGTAGTCGATCAGGTCGCCCCACCCGATGCTGGGATTGCGCCCCGTGTTGCAGGCGAAAAGGTTGTGATGGAACGAGGCGTGGCGGCCGCCCCAGGTGCCTCCGAAGGCGTGATTGTTGGGATTGAGCGCCTCGCTCGATATCGTCCATTGAATCGTCACGTTGCGGGTCGGCATCTTGACTCCGAAACCGTCCTCGCATTTCGGGTTCTGACGATAAATCGAGACGTTCTCGTCGAGACCCCAGCTGCACGAGCAATGATCGACCATGACGTTGGCGATCGGATTGCCGCCCAACGAGTCGTCGCGGCCCAGGGCGGGGCCGCGGCGGAATCGCATGTAGCGAATGACCACGTCGTGGGTGTCGATGTGAACCGACTCGCCGCGAACGCAGATGCCGTCGCCGGGCGCCGTCTGGCCGGCGACGGTGATATAGGGATAGCCGATCGAAATCGGTTTGGTCAGCGTGATCAGACCCGACACGCGGAAAACCACAATCCGGGGTTGCCGAGATTCGAGCGCCCAACGCAGAGTGCCGGACGAACCGTCGTCCTCCAGACTCGTGACTTCCAGGATCGCTCCCTTGCGACCTCCGTAGGTGTACGCGCCAAACCCTTCGGCTCCCGGGAACGCCGGAATGAGATTGGTCGGCGGCGCCATGAAGACGCCCGGACATCCATTCCCCTTGCCGGACCGAGGACAACCTTCTCGTTTCGCGGCTCGGGGACAACCCTCGCATTTCGCGACTCGACCGAACGCCGCGTCCTTGCCGCGGCAAGGAGGCATGGAGCATCCTTGAACCGCCAAAAGGAACGCAGCCAGAGTCGCCATCATCAATGTCCGGACAACCATTTCAGCACCTCCCTTGTATGTATCGCTATCCCCCGAAATCATCGAAAGCCGCGACGATTTCGGACCGACCGATGGGACCCTCACCCCTCCCCCTCTCCCAGGGGGAGAGGGAGAAACCTCGAGATTGAGGATCTTCATCATACCCCTCTCCCCCTGGGAGAGGGGGAGGGGTGAGGGTCCTTCTTTCTGTCTCTTCACCTACGGTCTTTATCTTCCTTCGGTTGCAGCCGGTCGCTATACGGTTCTCACCGTTCTGCAAACTCAAGCGATCGAGAAGATCCGCTCGTGTCTCTGTCCGCACAGCACTCCCGACCCACGGACGCATCGCAACGAATCTCTCGGGTGAGGGGAGGAGGAAAAGCCACCGTAGGGAGCTCCGAAGTTTCCCGGCCCTTGAAGAGTTCCTTCTCCCGGACGCAAACTCGACCGGCACGCCGTTCCGCCGGGACGTTCAAGAGCGGGGTTTCGCTTTCCGGAGAGCGGCCCCGGAGATCGCGAGCCGCCCATTCTCGGTCAAGCGACGCCGATGGCCGCGGATGCCGGCGCCTGCGAGGATTCGTGACGCCACGACGACGTGCCGTTGCGTCTGCGCGCCTGTCTGCGGAACAGGGTCGGCGACATCCCCATTTCGCGACGGAACGTGATGCCCAGACACCGGTGATCCGGATACCCGCACAAGCGGGCGATCTCGGTCATCGACATGTCGGTCTGAGTCAGAAGCTGCCGGACCCGCTGAATGCGAATGCGGATGATCTCGGTGTTCGGCGGACGATGCAGGACGCGCCGGAAGAGCCGCTCCAGCCGCCGGCGATTGACCGAGACGTGGCGGACCACGTCGTCGACTCGAATGGGATCGCAAGCGTGTTCCTCGATGAAGCTGACGGCCTTGACGACGACCGGGTCGCCCACGGCCAGCACGTCGGAGGACTGCCGCTCGACAATGTTTCCCGCCTTCAACAAGACGGTCTCGGAGGCGGCCTTCTCCCCACTCATGAGCCGGTCGAGAAGGTGCGCGGACTCGTAGCCGGTCTCCTCCCACTGAGACTCGATGCTGCTAAGAGCCGGATTCGTGAAGGGGCAGACCGTTTCGTCGTTGCCCCACCCCATCACGGCCACCTCGGCCGGAACGCGAAAGCCGCCCATTTCGCAAACAGCGAGAATCCGCGCGGCGAAACGATCGTGACGCGCGAGAATCGCAACGGGTTTGGGCAGCGATTCGAGCCAGCCGAGCAATTCTTCCTGATATTGGGCCCAATTCCCTCCCTGCGGCAGCGGGTCGGGCTGGGAAAACCGGTTACACGAGAATCCTTCCTGACCCAAACGTTCGCGGAAACCGCCCAGACGGAGATCGCGGCTCATCCCGCCTCGCCGCGAGAGATAGCCAAACCGCCGGAATCCACGACGAATGAAGTACTCCGCCGCGGACCGTCCGCATTGAGTGAAATCCTGCATGACCGCGGGAATCCCCGAGTCCATCCCCATGCGCGAGACGTTGACGGCCGGGATGTGCGCCGCCTGGATAGCCTGCGCCATCGCCTCGTTGCGGAGAAAGCCGACGATGCCGTCGCAGGGCTGGCTGGGCAATTCGCCCGCAGGCATCCCGAGCAGCGTTTCTTCGTTGAAGGTGCGCCACCCCGGGTTCTCGCGCACATAGCGCTGAACGCCCTCGAAAAACCTGCGCTCGTGGACATTGTCACGATCCAAGAACAATGCAATCCTACGTTCTGCCCCCATGCAACACCTCCTCGATCTTCCCGGAACCGCGCCGCCGGCGCATCCCGACCCGGTCCAGCGAGACTTGCTCCGTTTGCCGGGATTTTGTCGGGAAAATTAGACTAGCCGGCGATTCAGAACTTGACGTGACTCCCTTCATGTACGAGAATCTGGTCCATGGATCGAAACCGGGCGACCGGTTCTACCCCGATGTCGGTGCGGCTTGTTCTTGTTGAACGTAAAGTGTTCTTCACCCATTCGGGAGTGTCGACGCACGACTCGGCAGTGGACTGCGCCTCCGTTTCGCACCGCACCGAACAGCGGCACAGAGGAGCGAACAACTGCCTTCGTCGGGCCAGACAAGCAGGATTCTAACTTGTCGCAAAGAGCACCATCAAGTGGCATATTTTGCAGGATGTGTGTCTTTTTGCCCCGGTCGGAGCGCTCCCTTTTCTCCCCCTTTGTGAAAGGGTGGGATTGCCGTATCACACAAGGTTAGGATGACCCGGGAATGCCCGAGCAGCCCAGAGTCGCGATAACCTTCTATCCGACGATGATCCATCGTTTCCAGATCGTCAGCGGCATCTCCAACTATCTCGCCCGAACGCTGCGTTTCTGCTTCGTAATCTATCCCACCGAAGAGATGAGCACCCTGCAGCTGGTGAAGAAGAGGGGGTTCGACGGGATCATCGCCCTGGTTCGCGAGAAGAAACTAGGACCGACGGTCAAGGAACTCCTCGATACCGGTTTGCCGACGGTCAACGTCGGCGGCGACAATTGGCAGGCTCAAGGTTTGCCCCAGGTCATCGTCGACGAGGTCGAGGCCGGGCGAACGGCCGCTCGCTATCTGCTCGATCGCGGTTTCACGCGGCTGGGTTACGCCGGCAACCCCTTGCATTGGCCGGCGCGCCAACGCGAGAAGGGTTTCGTCGAGGCGGCCGCCGAGGTCGGCGTGAAAGCGTCGTCCTTCGCCACGCACGAGAGCGCCTCTCCGAGCAGCCTTAAGGAAAACACGGACCTGGCCGAATGGCTCCGGCGGCTGCCTCCGCCCGCCGGAATTCTGGCCGAACACGATTATCTCGCTCGAAGAGTTGCGCTCAATGCCCAACGCACCGGTTTGCGGGTCCCCGAGGACCTGGCCATCTTGGGAGTCGGGAATTCTCCTCGTATCTGCCTGGGAACGGTCCCGCCGACACTGTCGAGCATCGATTCCGCTTGGGAGGTAGTAGGAAGCGAAGCGGCTCGTCTACTCGGCGACCTGATCGAGGGCGCCCCGCCTCCCACGCGGCCGATTCTGATACCGCCCGCCGGGGTGGTGTCGCGCCACTCGACGGACGTGTTCTGCGTCGAGAACCCCGTGATCGCTCGGGCGCTCCGATTCATCGCCGACCACGCGAGCGAACCGATCCACGTCGAGGATATCTCGCGACAGTTGGGCGTGTCGCGCAGCACTCTGGAGAAGGGGTTCCGTCAGTATCTCCGGCGTTCGCCCAACGCCGAGATCATTCGTCAGCATCTCGAACGGGCCCGAGAGCTGTTGGACCGGACGGACCTGAGGATTTCGCAGATCGGCGCGGCATCGGGATTCCGGGACTACCGGGCTCTCGATCGCGCGTTTCACCGCGAAATGGGGATCTCGCCCAGCGCCTACCGCGAACGCCGCGGACGTTCGACGAACAACTCCGATTGAGCCCGGACGGCTCGATCGGCAGCCGCCGGATAAACCCCGGGAAAACACAGGTTTCGGATTTCGCGCACGGAGGGGACGGCTTTTCTTATCGTTCCAACGGGAAGAAAGCCGCCTCGACGGCCAGGCAGAGAAGGTGATAACAGGGCAGGTGATGCTCCTGAACTTCGTACGCTTTCGTGCCGGGCAGGCGCAGCGCCACGTCGGCGCGCTGGGCCACCTGGCCGCCGTCGGCCCCGGTGAGACCGATCGTCTCGAGTCCGAGGACTCGAGCCACGGCCATGGCGTGGAGCACGTTGCGCGCCTTGCCGCTGGTCGAGATCGCGAGGAGAGCGTCTCCCGGCCGCGCCATGACGTAGAGTTCCTGAGCGTAATGGATATTGGGCTCTCGGCAGTCGTTCCAGACCGCGCTGACCAGAGGGCCGCTCAGCCCGAGCGGAACGGCGCGGAATCCGGCTTGGATCTCGTCGGCCAGGTTCTTGCCGTCCGGGTCTTTCTTGAGCGCTTTGTAGTGCGCCGCGGGAAGGGGACGCTCGCGGTCGAAAGTCTTGACCAACTCCCCGCTGATGTGAAGGCAGTCGGCGTAGCTCCCGCCGTTGCCGCACAAGAACAAGGTGCCGCCTTCCTGGAAAGTCCGGACGAGCAGATCGAACGCGCGGAGGAAATCGGCTCGGCACGATTCGATCTCCGGTCTGCCGTCGAAGAATTCCCGGACCATGCGGCGGGCTTGGGCCAGACCTTGCGGGGGTCTATTGCGCTGTTTCATGAATCGGCCTTTCAAGAAAAGCGTGCGGGTCGCTCTTCCGCGTCGCCAGTATCGGTGGGCATCTTACTTCGGACCCGGCCGGTCGCGCAACAGGATTGCCTCGCGGACCCGCGCCGACGCGACGAGACGGATCGCCGAAACGCCCCACAATCCCAAGACCAACAGCGTCGCAACGTGTAGAGGATTCACGACGCTCCTTCCTCCCAGGTCGCTGACGTATCGCGCCGCGACGACGCCGCACCAGAGAACCGCCCCGAGCGCAAAAGTGCGGCCACCGCTTCGCCGTTCAGCCCAATCCGCGAGAAGGAACAGATAGGCCGGGAAACTCCAGATGAGGTGTTGATACTCGAGCAGGGGCGTGACGAGAACCACGGTCAGCGACGCGAAGGCGATTCCGTCGCGCCAGGATTCTCTCGCTCGATTGCGCCCCAGCCACAAGACGACCGCGAACGCCGCCGAAAGCGACAGGGAAATCGCTGTCGCCCATCGGTCGTACATCGGTTTCGTCGCGAGGAGGTTCGGCGCCAGGTAGTCGCGAACGATCCGAACAAGGGAGTTCGATTCGACGACATATCGAAAACCCACGTTGGGGAGGGTCCGCGTGTAGAGAAACCATTCCCACCGCCACCAGCCCGTGGCGAAAAGGACCGCCCCATAGAGCGCCATCGCGCCGCCCCACGTCGCGATTGTCCGCCACTTGCGCGAGACAAGAAGGACGGGAACAAAGAAGACGGGAAGTATCTTGACCAGACAGAGAACGGCAAGAACGATCCCGGCGAGCGCCTGAGCGTTGCGAAGAAGGGCGGCGCATAGGATCGTCAGGAGGAACAGGTTGAGGGGCTCGATGTTGCCGTCGTGGATCTCCAGAAAAACCGGCGCAAAGAAGGCGAGAATCAAGGCGGAGAACGATCCCCAATGGCGAACGATCCAGGATCGGACAAGCGCGAAGGGATCGTCCGACGTCCGAGTCGGAAGCGACGGGCGACAGAAACGAGCCACGACGAACAGGCTCGCGACCGTGTAGAAGGCGTTGGTCAGATCCCACACTCGTTCGGCCCATGATTCGGGCACCCAGGCCAGGAAGACGTATATCCAAGCCGTCAGAAGCGGGTAGTTGAAGCCCAGATAATTGGCGCCGACGTAGGGGTTGCGCCCGGCCAGTACGTCGATGGCGGCCAGACGGTGTTTGGGGAAATCCACCCCCGGAGCGATCCAGGAGAAGACCATGGCGTACTTGACGAACATGAACAGCCACGCTCCCCAGCAAACGGCGACGAGAAGCCGGGAGAAAAGTGGGCGCGTTTCGAGTCCGCCAGATTGTCGGTTCATGGGCGTTTCCCCGCGATCGCCCGGTCACGCCGGATCGGACGCGCGCTCTACGGAATGGGAAGCAACAAATCGTTGGGCACGAAGTAACCGCCGAGCAGGTTGAAGCCCAGATGCAAGACAATGGCCGCTTCGAGTCCCAGTCGCAGCCGGGCAATCCCCAGGACGCACCCGACTCCGAAGATTTGCACCCATTTCACCCACCCCGGTTCGATGAACCCCGCGTGTCCCACGCTCCACATCGCGGCCGCCAAGAAAACGGCCGCCAGTCCGGCCCAGCGCCTCTTCCCGAGTCGGGTGGCTCCGAGCAGGAGAGCCAGTTCCTGGAGGGCGAAACCTCGGAAAATCGTCTCTTCGGTGAAGGGCGCGAGGATCGTCGTAACAGCGGCGGACGTGAGAAAGACGTCGCCCGACTCGTCGAGACCCGTCCGCACCCAATCCGCCAGATCTTCCGACACGCTGGCCTGGATTGGCTCGGAATGAGCCGCGAATCGGAGCCACATGGCGGAAATGGCCAGCATCAGGACCATGTAGATAGCGGCTTCCGCCAGTCGCGTCCCGAGCCACAACCCGACGTTCCGACGCCGCAGGAACCGCCGACGCGCCGTCCGGCGGACCAGCGTTCGGAGCACCCCAATGAGGGGAAAGAGCCGAGGCAGGAAACCCTTCGGCGTGGTCAAGGCGACAAGAAGGAACACCCATGCCGCAAGAATGTGAGGCAGAACCTCGACCAGGGTCTGTCCCGAGAGATTCAACGCCACGCGAGGACGAGCGAGAAGAAACAAAGAGCCGCAGGCGCCGAGAGTCAAAACAGTCAGAGAGAGACCGAACCGCGTGGCGGCGCGCCATGCACGAGGCGTCAGAAGAAACGCGCCGCCGACGATCCGCCGGAACGCAAGGACCAGAAAGACGAGAAAGATCAGAAAGGTCGCGGCGTTCATCGAGACTCTCTTGCCCGTGTCGCGGGCGCGAGACCTTTTCCGCGCAACACGTTCTTCGGATCATAGCAGAGCGACTGGGGAGGGGCGAAGCGATTTCTGGCAGAGACGCTTTCGCGATGTTCCCTTGCGATTTCGGTGTGTCTCGAGCGATGATGAAGAATCGGTGCGAGGAGGAAACATCATGAGTCGAACGATTCTCAGAGCCGTGTGGGGATTGACGCTTCTTCATGTCTTCTCGTTCCTGTCGCCCGCCTTCTACGAAGCGGCCGCCGCGTCCTCGAAGGAGAACGGGGCGACGACGAGCAACGTGGACAAGAAACAGATCCGCGAGATGCTCGGCGAGGCGGACGGTCTGTATCGCGCGAAGAGACTGGCCGAGGCGCGCGACGTCTGGAACCGGATTCTCGAACTCGATCCGAACAACAAAGCCGCCCAAGTGATGCTCGAAGAGACCGAGAAGGAATACGCCGAAGAAGTCGCCGCCGGAATCGCCGTCGAACGCACCCGAACCGCCGAACGGCGGGCGGAGGAGAAACTCGACACGGTCATCCCGCTCGTCAAGACGGCCGAACCGGTCTCGCTCGCCGACTTCATGCAGACGCTGTCGCTCGCCAGCGGCATCGACTTCTCGATCGCCCAAGGGGCCGAGATGCAAGTGAGCGGATCGTTCGTCGACAAGACGCCGCGCGAGATTCTCGACGCGGTCCTTCTGCCCGCCGGTCTGAAGTGGGAGCGGCACCCGAAGGCCACGACCGTCGTCGTCCGGCCCAACCTCTCGACTCGGGTCTTCAAATTGAACGAATCGCAGCTGGGCAAGGTGTCCGCGTTGATGGAAAATCGATCGCTTCAACGCCTGCTCTGGGGCGGGTCGGGCGAGAAGCCGCTGCCCGGTTCCGACCTGCGGCTCGACGTTCGCCAACGGACCTTGGTCGCCCAGGACTCGCCGGAACGCGTCTCGAGGCTCGCCGCGTTTCTGAAAGATCTGGACAACACGCAGTCGATGGAGATCGAGACCCGCGTCTACCGCATCCGGCCCGAATCGGGACCCGAGATCAAGGCCCTGGCCGACGCCGTCCTGGCCGGCGAGGGCGCGCCGTACGATCTCGAACGGGGCGTCTTTCTCGAAGGCGCGAACCTGATCGTTCGCGACACGCCGTCGCACATCCAGAAGGTCGAGGACGTACTGCTCGACCGCGAGTTCGTGAAGAGCCTATCCAAGCGCAAGCTCCAACTGGCCACGTTCAGCCTGATCCCGCGCGATGCCCTGCGGGGCGAGACCGACCTGGCGCGGACGTTCGCCGAACAGACGAAGGAGATTATCGAGTCGTTTCTCTACTCCGAGGGCGGCGTGGCCCGCGCGCGAGCCGAGGGACGGCGAATGTGGTTCGACCCCAAGACGCTCCAACTCACGATCGCCGACTATCCCGAGAACGTGAGTCGCGTGGCGAGTTTCATCGCTTCCTTGCCCCAGATCGAAAACAAGCAGCTACAGAAGGTGATCTATCTCGACCACGTTCCCTCGGGCGAAATGACCAGCGAGTTGCAGGAGATCTTGGATCTGACCGGCGCCGCCCCCGCCGAGCAAGAACAAGGACAGACCGTGACCAAGAGCCTTCGAACCGGGCAGGAAACCACCGTCGGCGACTTGAGTATCCGGCTGATTCGCGTCAACGGAAACGACGCGGCCGACGACCGCGACGACGACTGCGAGCTGATCGTTCGCACCGCCACGCAGAGCCAGACGGCGACGATTACCGAGTTCAATTCCCAGTTCATCGAGGATTACGAGATACTGGTCGACGACGTCCGCCCGTCGGGGACCGCGGGCGAGGGACGCGTGACGCTCAAGATTCGTTACATTCCTCCGGCTCAGACGTGGCAGCAGACGGCGCCCGCGCGGTGAGGCGCCCGAGGCGGGGGTATTCCGAAGTCGGTAGCGTCCAAAACAGGTTCCCCGGAGGGGAACAATTTGAATAGCCCTGGGTGAAACCCAGGGAAAAGACGTTCCCGTTTTGTGCCGACTCC
>JAFGFN010000165.1 GCA_016931035.1 Candidatus Sumerlaeota bacterium | reverse complement strand
TGACGAAGCCGCGTCGCCCGAAGCGGCTCGCGCCTCTGAACGGCTCCCGTTCAAACCCGAACCGCGCAGGGCGTGAAGGATTCGGGCGGAATTCTGTGGACTTGGAATTCTGTTGACACCGGGCGCGTTCCTCCAATATCATGAGACTGCCGGGTGGGGACCCGCCATATCGCCCCCCGAGGAGTGTCCTTCTTGCGACATCAAAGTCCTTGGCGGACCCTGGTCTGATCCGCGAATTCTCTTCAGAGCCGGACCCCGGCTCTGAACGTGCCCAAAACCAGCCGGCACGTTCTGCGGCAAGTCATCGGAAGAGTTTCTGAAACAACAACCCGGAGCGAGGAATCCGATGCGGATGTCCACCAATCCGATTTCACGGGCCACCCGGCGACGAGGCTTTACCCTCATTGAGATTCTCGTCATCGCCACCCTGATCAGCCTCTTTTCCGCTCTGGCCGTCGTCTCGATTCAGTACCTCGTCGATTCCTCGAAGCGCAAAGCCTCGATCCTCGACATTCGCACGCTCGCCCACGTTCTTGCCACCGTGAAGATGGACTTTGGCGTCTATCCCAAGATCGGATATCTGAGCTACTCGATGGCCGCCTTGATGGAAGCGGGCGGGTCGAACCCCTCCGCGGGAACCTACGTCCTCCCGCCCGATTTCGATACCTTCGGCTTCTTCGACTGGGACGATCCCACCACCACGGGTCCCGACGAAACGATCCGGCGCGTCGGGCTTTCGGCCCGAAAGATCATCGATTCCTGGCAGGGGCCGTATCTCCCCTCGAGCCGCAGCCGCGGACTTCTCGGCGCGCGCGGCTATACCGTCCGGATGCGTATGCCCAACGCGCCGGCCGACGCCGAGCCGCTGGATTGGCCCGCCGACCCGTGGCGCAACCCCTACGTCGTCTATCTGGTGAAGTACTTCGACCCCGAGACGGGCAATTACGGTCTCGCGTGGCTCGAGAGTTCGACCGACGCGGCCACCTACAAGGCGCTGGTCGTCGGCTACGGCCCCAACGGAGTGCCCGGCGGTTTGTCGGACCAGCGCAAGGTGACTCCGGCGCGGAGGGTCCTGGCCGAGGATTTCAAGCTCTACAAGGCCGAAGGCGACGATTTCGTCGCCCTGACGCGGCCGGAATACGAGTTCTCGAACTCTGGCGCGGTGCAGAACCGGCTCATCGCGCTCGAGAATGGCCCGGGGGCTACCTACGCAACCATCATGGGAGTGGCGGCAGAGGATTTCCCCGGCATCATCGACGACAATTCCGACGATCTGTTCGTCGATATTCCATCGAACTGAAAGGCTCAGACCTCCGTCTGGAATGGAACAACATCCAGGATCGCAAGAGATCGGGCTCTCGACAACGACCCACGATCAGACTGCCTTCGGCTGAGGACGCGTCCATGACCCATATTCAAGAAACCGATTTCTCCCGCTCGCGACGGCGCACGACCGCGCGGCGGGGATTCTCCGCGGTCGAAATCATCGCCGTCGCCACCATCATGGCGATTCTCGCGTTGATTCTCATTCCCATCATCGGCAATCGGGTCGAGCACGCCAAGATTGTGGCGGCGACCGAAGACCTGGCCAGCCTGGGCAAAGCCGTCACTCTCGCCTACGCCGACACCGACCACTATTTCCGCCTTCAGGACTACGACAACTCGACCGCCTACACCACGAATCCGGCGCTCGATCCGGATTTCAACCCCGGGGATGAAGTGCCGGTGGCCTATTGGGACACCATGCAGTACATCTCCGCCGCCGAGCGGCTCGCGCTCAAGAGCAAGTGGCAGGGACGCTACATCCCGTTCAAACGGACGGTGACCCTCTACGACATCTACTCGAGCCCCGGCTTCGTGTACGCCGTGACCGTCCTCCAGCCCGACACCGGCGCGCCGATCAGTCCCGCGACCCAGCGCGGTCCCATCCTGATTTTCGACACGGGCGACCCGCGCGACGAGTTGATCGGCGGTACGGACGATCCGAACACGTATCCGGTCGACCCCTGGGGCGCGCCCTATTTCTTCTTCGCTCCGGGTTACCTGAGCAACACCGAAACCGGCGTGGTCGTCTACGAATCCGACTTCAAGGGCCCCTTGCTCGTGTCCCTGGGGCCCGACAGCCGCCCGGGCAACACCGAGCCGTCGGCGTCGTGGCACTTCATCCGCGGTTGGGACGCGACGAGTACCAACAAGTCGCCTCTGGGGACGGAAGACGACATCGTGCACGAGTTCTGAGTTTCACGGGAACGACCCGGCGCGGGCGTTCCCTTTGAGATGGAGGTTGCAGGTTCAAGATTCGGAGATCGCCGAGCGCGGCGAATTCGCGGGCGACAAGACCGCGGCCCAGGTTTTCGGCCTGGGCCCACGACACAGGCTTCAAGGCCTGCGCCCCGAAACGCGGGGCGGCCCAAGGGAGTGACGCATGAAATCGAGGCGTACGCAAAAGGGATTCAGCATCATCGAGATCCTGATCGCCGTCATCATCATCGGGATCTTGACCCTGATCCTGGTTCCCACCCTTCTCAACCGGGCGCAGAGCGCCAAAATCACCGCTTGTCACGACGAGCTCGAGCGTCTGGCCGAAGCGCAGAAGCGCGCCGCCCTCGAATCGGGCCACTACTGTCGGCTCTTCGTCCTCGACGACCTGCCCGGCGACGGAGACGGCCGCGGGTGGTTCGAAGCGCCGAACGATCGAATCGATGCGTTCGAGGACGAGATTTACAACGAGGAGCTGTACCAGGTGCGTTGCGACAGCGCCGGGATCTACAATCTTGCCGGCGGTTACATCAAGGTCTTCATCGACTTCAGCACCCACGATTTTGTCAAAGGTACCGAGACTTCCTACGACTGGAAGGGGCCCTATTTCTCGATCCGGCGCGACGATCCCAAGCCGCTCCCGACGGACCCGGATCCGCCCGATCCAACGGACGAGGACGCGAACGTCTTCAACATCCCCAACGACCCATGGGGACACGACTATCTGTTCTTCATGCCGCGCAGGGTCGTCAACGGCATTCTGACGGGCGGAATTGTGGCCGAACCGCGCGGCGTGATCCAGACCCAATGGTCGTACGGGGACGTTACCTATGACGACTCCATCGTCGTGGTTTTCGATCGCCCGACGATTCTGAGCATGGGGCCGAACGGATTGCCCGGCGATCCCAATGACCCCAATCCTGACGATCGAAATGTGTTCGGCAAGGGCGACGACGTCTTCCTGAGTTTCGAGTTCTGATCGAGGAATCGTGAAGTGAGAAGAGAGAGGTTTTTCGAGTCCTAGGACATGACGATACGCCGGGTCGGCGGCGGCTTGTTGCCGAATGCGCCGAACGGCCGAAATCGGAGGTTTTTTCGCAATGACGAGACCCTATTCAACCCGAAGTCGTCGAGCCGTGACGCTGACCGAGCTGTTGGTGGTCCTGCTCATCATCAGCCTGCTCGCGACCATCGCCGTGCCGGTGTACCTCACCAAGATTCGCGCGGCGAAAATCGCCACCGCCACCGCCGAGGTGCGCGAGCTGGCCCACGCCGAGGAGCACTGCGTCCTCCTCCACGGATTCTATGTCCCCCTCCAGATGCTCGACGACATTATCTACGACCAGGCGATTCACCGCGGCGTCGCCCTGAACGACCCGCTGGCCACCGACGATCTCTACAACGAATGGCAGCAGATCCAACTGATCGATCCCGCCAAGGTCGTCGAGTACGGCATCTACAACGAGCACCAGCCCGAACTCCAAGACCGGAGCAACGACGTGCGCGTCGAGAGTCTCTACTCTTTCTGGAGCGGCCCCTTCATCAATTTCCATCGCGATTTCGCGAAACAGTGGAACGCCGCGAATCCCGCTTCGCGCATCAGCGTCTACTTCGACCATCCTCTCGATCCGTGGGGTCAGCCCTATCGTTTCTACTCACCCGTCGGCATTATCGGCACCAACGCCTACAGCACTACGCCGAGCGATTGGCGTCAGACCAGTTTCTCCGACGGCAACCTGACCACCACCGACGATCGGTTCGACCGGTTCGCCATCGTCAGCTTCGGCCCCGACGGCGAGGACGCCTATTCCAAGGAATCGACTGTAAACGGAACGCAAAACGACGACGACGTGGTGTACCTCTTTAGCGGCTTCTTCAACGAGTCCAGCTTCCGCATCTTCTATTGAGAGAGCTGGATCGAGTGAGGTGAAGAAAGGAACGCACTCAATGAAGTCCTCGCGATTGCGCGGTGTGACGCTCCTGGAACTGATCGTGGTGGTTCTCATCATCTCGATCCTTTCCAGTATCGCCGTGTCGGTTTATACCGGCTACGTCCGGCGCGCCCAGATTGCGACGGCGCGCGCGACGATTCACGAGCTCGAGCTGGCCGCGGCCCGCTATCAAATCGACACCGGCGAGTTCCCCCTGAGTTCGTCGGGAACGCTCCTCGCCCCCAACGCCCCCAACGGCTCGACCAGCGCGTTCGGCGGGACCAACGGGTGCGGCTACCTCATGGTCTGTCTTCTGCACAGCGATAGCGGCGACGCGTTCAATCCCCTCAGCCTGCGCTGGCAAGGCCCTTACCTCGAGGTGGACGAGAAGAACCTCGGGGCCATCGATGTCCGCGACGCCGACGGCGACGGCAACAACAGCGAGATCATACCGATCACGGCCGCGACCCCTCTGGCCCAGATCTGCCTCCTCGACCCGTGGGGCAGTCCGTACTACTACGTTCGCAGCGACGACTACGCGGCCTTCAACGCGACCGAGCCCGTCGGCGTTCCGATCACCGAGACTTACTACAACCCGTCGACGGTCCAAATCTTCTCGCTCGGGTTCGATGGCACGACCCCGGCGCAGCCGCTCAACGGCACCGGCCTCGACGATATCAGGAATTTCTGATCGCAGGGAGAGGGCGGCAGTCCTCTGTCGGCAAACGATAGAACCGAGCGGCGGGCTTTCTCGACAGAGGCCCGCCGTTTTTCTGTTTCCTCGCGGCCCCTCTCCCCGGTCCCGTCTCCCTCCCGGCCGACGCTGGACACGATGGACAAGACCGGGCGGAGAATGATAGAACGTCTCGCGGACTCGGCGCTCGACCCGGCGCGGGCCTCCCTCTCTCGCATGTCCAACGCGAGAGGGCGTCCCTCGCCGATTCTCCCCGACGAACGTCTCAGGGTGAATCTTCGCGCCGGACCGAACGGACGCGACCGCTTTGTCTTCCGACCGGATACGACTCCTGGCGATGATCAACACCCTCGAGGTGGGCGGCGCCGAGATGCGCCTGGCCGAACTGGCGCGGCGTCTGCCTCCCGCGCGGTTCGAAGTCCACGTGGCCTGCATGGTGGGCGCGGGCGCCTACGAGACCGCCGTTCGCGAGTCGGGCGCGCAGATCCATCTTCTCGGTTATCGCGGCGTGCGCGAGGACGGGCGGCTCCGCCTCGGGCGCGTGCTGGGCCTGCCGTTCGTGGCGAACCGGGTGGCGGGGCTCGTCCGGCGTGTTCGCCCTGACGTCTTTCACACGTTTCTGCCCAACTGCAACGTCTTTGGCGCCGTGGCCGCCGCCCTGACCGGCTTTCCCGCTCTGGTGGCGAGTCGCGTGTTCCTCGGGGCCTATCGGTCCGTCAATCCGCTCTACCCCGCCATCGAGAACTGGGCGGCGCGCCGCGCCCGACGCATCGCGTGCAATTGCGAGGCCGTGCGCCGCGACGTCCTCGAACGCGAGCGGGTGGACCCGAGCCGGGTCCGCGTGGTGCTCAACGGGATCGACGCCGAGCGTTTCGCCCCGCGAACCGCCTCCGACCCGCAAGCGCGGCGTCGCGAACTCGGACTTCCGACCGACGGACCGCTCGTCGGGATCGTGGCGAACTTTCTGCCCCACAAGCGGCACGAGGACTTCCTCGCCGCCGCCGGGCGGGTCGCCGTCTCCTTTCCCCAAGCACGATTCCTCCTCGCCGGTCGGCCGTACGATCGCCAGGACGAACTGGCCGCCCTGGCCGAGCGCCTCGGGATCGCCGAACGCGTCCATTTCCTCGGTCCTCGCGCCGACATGCCCGATCTCTATCCGCTGCTCGACGTGGCGGTCTCGACCTCGACGAACGAAGGTCTTTCGAACGCCTTGATCGAGGCGCAGTCGTGCGGCGTCCCGGTGGTCGCTACGGCCATCGCGGGGGCGGCCGAAATCGTCGGCGACGGAGAGACCGGCTTCCTGACGCCGCCGCGCGACGATCGGGCGACGGCCGAAAAGATCGCCCTCCTTTTGGGCGACGAGACGCTCCGCCTTCGCTTCGCCGCCGAGGCGCGCCGCCGCGTCCTCGAACGGTTCTCCGTCGATCGCATGGTGGCGGACTATGCGGCGCTCTACGAAGAGATCTGTAAGGAAGTAGGAAGGATGAAACAGGAAGGATGAAAGAAGAAGGAAGAGGGCGGAGGGGTTGTGTTGGGCGCCGCCTGGTTCTTCGAGTTCGATTCGACGAGTGAGAAGATGAAGATATTTCAGATCAACATGCATCGGGCCTGGGGCGGACAGCCCAATCGCGTCCTGACCGAGTCGCTCGAGGTGGCCAAGCGGGGACACGAGGTCTGGATCGCGGGACCGCGCGACTGCGAGCTCGTCCAGCGCGCCCGTCGCGCCGGCCTGCCCGTCTTCGACGATCTGCGGCTGCGTCGGGGTCTTCGCCCCCGTTCCTTTCTGCGCGATATCGCGACGTTGCGCCGTCTCTTCGCGCGCGAGCGCTTCGATCTGATTCACACTCACGGTTCGCAAGACACTTGGGTCTGCGCGCTGGCCACGCGCAAGATGCGTCCCCGCATCCCGATCGTTCGGAGCCGACACAACACGTTCGCCATCTCGGGCAACCTTTTCAACCGATGGCTCTACCGCCATTGCATCGACCACGTCGTGACCATCTCGCCCCAGGTCAACGACTACCTCGTGAGCAAGAATCTGATGTCGCCCGGGCAAATCACAGCCATCTACAGCGTGCCCGACCCCGAGCGTTTCGCCGGGGCCGATCCGACGGGCGCGCGCGAGGAATTCGGTTTCGGCCCCGACGACGAGGTGGTGGTTTCCGCGGCGCGCTTGGCGCCGGAGAAGGGCCACGTCCATCTAGTCGAGGCCGCGGCGATCCTGCGCGAAGAATTCCCTCACGCGCGTTATCTCTTCGCGGGCACGGGGCGCTCGCGGCCCGAGATCGAAGCGCGCATCGCCCGCCACGGCCTCGAGGGCGTCGTCGTCCTGGCCGGATTCCGCCACGACGTGCCGCGGCTCCTCGCCATGTCCGATATCTTCTGTCTCTCGCCCGTCGGGGGCGAATCGCTGGGCACGGCGATTCTCGAAGGGTTCTTGATGAAACTTCCCGCCGTGGCGACCGACGTCGGCGGCGTGTGCGAATCGGTCCGAGACGGCGAGACGGGCTTTCTCGTTCCGCCGGGCGATCCCGAGGCCCTCGCGAACGGGCTCCGGAATCTCCTGGCCGATCCCGATCTCCGGAAGCGATTCGGGGACGCGGGTCATCGGATGGTGCATCGCGAGTTCACGCTCGAACAGTTGGGCGAACGCACCGAGAAGGTCTATCGCGACGTTCTGGCTTGGGGCAAAACGTAGCGTTCGCCTCGCGCGCCCGGGTCCGGAGGGTCCGCTCGATCCGGTTCGAGGTTGACCGTCCTCTTTTGGGTTGTCTTGGGAAGGAAATGCTCCTAAGAGTAGTGCCGGAGGAACACGTGCGCGCAGCCGATCAGGCGGACCCTCGCAGTCTGGCGTCTCTTCGCGGTGTTTTCTTCGACATCGACGAGACGTTTTCGACTCGGGGCAAGATCACGGCCGAGGCCTATGACGCGCTCTGGCGTCTGCACGGCGCGGGGCTGCGCGTCGTCCCCGTCACGGGACGCTCGGCGGGTTGGTGCGACCATATCGCGCGCTTCTGGCCCGTGGACGCCGTCGTGGGAGAGAACGGCGGGTTCTACTTCCATCACGACGGCGCCCGGCTCCAAAGGCGTTTCCTCTGCTCGGACGACGAACGCCGCGCCTTTCGCGACCGGCTCGATGCGATCCGCGTCGAGATCCTGGCCGAGGTCCCGGGCTGCGCCGTCGCCTCGGGCCAGCTCTATCGCGAGTACGATCTGGCGATCGACTTCTGCGAGGACGTCGAGCCGCTCGGGCGCGACGACGTGTTGCGGATTCGATGCATCTTTCTCCGCCACGGCGCGCGGGCCAAGATCTCTTCGGTCCACGTCAACGGTTGGTTCGGCGAATTCGACAAACTCTCGACCAGCCGCCTGTGCGCGCGCGAGTTGTTCGAAGTGGATCTGGAGCGGGACCCCGAGGCGTTCGCCTTTCTCGGCGACTCGCCCAACGACGCCCCGATGTTCGCCGCGTTTCCGCTTTCGTTCGGTATGGCGAACATCGAGCGATTTCGCGGTATGATGGACCACGAACCGACGTTCGTCGCCCGGGCGGAATCGGGCGCGGGATTCGTCGAGGTGGCGGAACTGATTCTGAAGGCGCGAGCCGAGAGGCGCCCGCCGTCATGAGAACCACCCTCATCAAGTACATCTGGGTCATGTCGCTCACGATCGGGCGACTCCCCCTGATCCTTGTCTTCCTCGCCGTGAGTCTCTGGCTCGACGCGGGCGACCATCCCATCGCGTTCTCGATCGCGTTCTGCGCGGCGGTGCTCTCGGCGGTTACGGATCTCCTCGACGGCTATTTCGCGCGGAAGTTCAACCTGGTTACCCGACTCGGCGGGAGCTTCGATCCCGTCATCGACAAGGTCTTCTTCATCGTCACCCTTCCCACCCTGGTCTATCGCGCGCTCCTGCGCGGAGAACCCCTGATTCACTGCCGGATCCTCGTTCTGATCGCCGTGATCCTTCTCGCCCGCGATCAATGGCTCACGTTCCTGCGCGAAATCTGCGCCCGCTACAAGGTGGACAGCAAAGCCAGTTGGATCGGCAAGATCCGGACGACGTTTCTGTTCGTGACGATTTGCACCGTCTATTGGTTCATCGAGGTTCCCGACGGCTGGTGGCTCCAGCTCTCGCGTCCGTTCATCTACTTTCTCGAAGCCGTCGGTCTCGGCCTCACCCTTCTCTCGATCTGGACGTATACTCGTCGGTACGGCCCCTACGTTCTCCGCGAGCTCTTCTCGACCGACGGGGAAGACGGAAAAGGGGCTCTGAACTCGGGACAGGGCCGAGGGTGGCGATTCATCCTGATCACGTCTCTCACCGCCGTTCGATTCCCCCTGATTCTCGGGTTTCTACTGGTGAATCTTCTGGGCGCCGTGCGCCAGGAAAACTCCTGGCTTCTTGTCGGATCGAGCTGGCATACGACGTTGTTCTCGATCTCGCTGGCGATCTTGATCGTCTGCGCGCTCACGGATCTCTTCGACGGCTACCTGGCGCGCAAGTTCCGTGTCGTCACGCAGTTGGGCAAGCACGGAGACCCGTTGGCCGACAATCTGTACTTCCTCGTCACGCTGACGACGTTTGTCTTTCTGGCCGGGATGGGGGGCGACCCTTCTCACGGCGGCCTTCTCCTGGTTCTCGCCGTGGTCTCGCTCTCCCGAGACCAACTGGTCTCGCTTCTCGTCTCCGTCGGGGCGATGCACGGCGCCGAGCACCCGGCGGGCCGCGCGTTTCAGGCACGCGCCTTCCTGACCTATCTCACGGTTTGCTGCGTCTACGAGTTCCTGTTGTTTTCGCCCGCGACGGTCGGAGCCGTGTGGCGAACCCTCGCGCTCGGTCTCGAATCGGCCTGCATCGCCGTGAATCTTCTGTCGATCGTCGCCGACGCGATTCGCTACTGGCCCTATCTTCGCGCCGAGGTCGCCGCCCCGCTTCGTTCGCCGCGCGATGCCGACGGCTGACTCATTGCGGGCCCTCGCTGTGGGCCGAATTTCCATAGCGCCGTTCTCTCGTCGGGCATAGAATGTTACGAATACCCCGTTTTCCTTAGGGAATGGGAGAAAGGCGCCCAGCGCGACATGGCGACGAAGAAGACGACGGCTCCACGCCCCCTCCTGGGCGCGCACATGTCGATTGCGGGCGGGACGCCTCTCGCCATCGAGCGGGGCGACTCGATCGGATGCACCGCCGTCCAGATCTTCCTCAAGAGCAGCAATCGATGGCGGGCGAAACCGATCGGCGACGACGAGGCCGCGGAGTTCAAGCGAAAACTCGCGGCAAGCGGCGTGCGAATCGTCTTCGGACACGATAGCTATCTCATCAACCTCGCCTCGCCCAAGGACGCTCTGTACCGCAAGTCGATCGACTCGATGACCGACGAGGTCGAGCGCGCCGCCCGGCTCGGCGTTCCGTTCATCGTCATTCATCCCGGCTCGCACATGGGCGAGGGCGACGAGTGGGGCCTCCAGCGCGTGGTCGAAGGGATCGACGCGGTCTTCGCGCGCACCCCCGACGCCCAGGTCTCGATCGCCTTCGAAATCACGGCGGGACAAGGGACCAATCTGGGCTACAAGTTCGAGCAGATCGCCTATTTGATCGAGAGCGTCTCGGACCGTTCGCGCGCGGGAGCGTGTTTCGACACGTGTCACGCCTTCGCCGCGGGTTACGACCTTCGCACGCCCAAGGCCTACAAGGAGACCATGAAGGAATTCGACCGGGTCGTCGGCCTCAAGAACCTCCTGGCGGTCCATCTGAACGACGCGAAGGGCGATCTGGGCGGCCGGCTCGATCGTCACGACCATATCGGGAAGGGGCGTCTCGGGCTCGACGCGTTTCGATGCGTGATGACCGATCCGGCGCTGCGCGACGTTCCGAAGGTTCTCGAAACCCCCAAGGGACCCGATATGAAGGAAGACGTGGAGAACATGAAGATCCTTCTGGGATTGATGAAGAGGTAGCGTCGTGCAGGACACAATCTTCCACGGCTCTCGGATTCTGCTCGGGGTGAGCGGCGGGATCGCGGCCTATAAGAGCGCCGAGATTTGTCGCCGCATCGTCAAGGCGGGCGGCGAAGTCCAGGTCGTCATGACCCGCTCGGCCACCGAATTCGTTGCCCCTCTCACCTTCGAAACGCTCTCGGGACGTCCCGTCTATTCGGAGATGTTCGAGCGCGAGCGGGCGTGGGAAATCGAACACATCGCCTACGCGCGTTGGGGCGACGCGTTGTTGATCGCTCCCGCCACGGCCAACACGATTTCCAAGATGGCGTCGGGCCTGGCCGACGATCCGCTTTCGACCACGGTCCTGGCGTTCCGCGGGCCGGTCGTCGTGTCCCCGGCGATGAACACCGCCATGTGGGAGCACCCGCAGACGACGGCCAACATCGCGCTCTTGCGCGAGCGCGGCGTGCGGATCGTCGAGCCCGAGTCGGGCGATCTGGCGTGCGGTGAGGAGGGGGCGGGACGTTTGGCCGACGCCGAAACGATCCTGGCGGCCCTCGAGGACGTACTGCGCGCCCACGCGGGCGACCTGGCGGGGCGGCGCGTTCTGATCACGGCGGGTCCGACGGTCGAGCCGATCGATCCCGTGCGCCACGTTTCGAATCCTTCGTCGGGCCGCATGGGTTTCGCCCTCGCGCGCGAAGCCCGCCGACGCGGAGCCCGCGTCACGCTGATTGCCGGTCCCGTCGAGATCGCCCCTCCGCCGCGCATGGAGGCGGTGGTGCGGGTGCGAACGGCGCGCGAGATGTGCGACGCCGTTCTCGAACATCTGGCGGGGCAGGACGTCTGCGTCTTCTCGGCTGCGGTGGCCGACTATGCGCCCGAGAACCCGTCCGATGTCAAGACCAAGAAGGAGACGAGAGGCGAGCGCGAGACGCTCACTCTCGTCCGCACGCCCGACGTTGCGCGCGAAGCCGCGGCGCGTCGGATTCCGGGACAGATCTTCGTCGGGTTCGCCGCCGAAACGGAGAACCTGGCGGCCAACGCCCGGGCCAAGATGGAAGCCAAGGGATTCGACGTGATCGTGGCCAACGAAGTCTCGGACCGCAATCCGGCCTTCGGGGCCGACGACAACGCGGTGACGCTCCTCGACCGCTCGGGCCGCGAATCGACGCTCGATCGGATGGCGAAAGAAGACCTTGCGGGGCCGATCTGGGATTTCATCGCCGAGTCGCGGACGAGAACGGAGTAGACGGCGGAGCGCGCACAGGAATCAAATAGGGCCTATAGGTCGGATAGGACCTATTGGTCCTGTTTCTTTCCGAAACTCGCGGAAAAGGAATGAAGGCAACCATGAACCCGGAAACACTGTCCGATCTTCTCAACGGCGTCCGCGACGGAAGCGTCTCGATCGAAGACGCGACCGAGCGCATCTCGCGTCTGCCCTATGTCGATTTGGGCTACGCGAAGGTGGACCTTCATCGCCGGCTCCGCCGCCACGCGGCGGAGGTCATCTATTGCGAGGGGAAACGGCCCGAACAGATCGCCGGGATCGTCGGACAACTCGCCGAGGCGGGTCAGACGATTCTCGGAACCCGCGCCTCGCGGACCGTGTACGAGAAGTGTCTCGAGGTCGCTCCGGGACTCGAGTACAACGAGATCGGACGATGCTTCTACAAGGTGAACGAGAGTCGCCCGCCTAAGGAGGGTCGGATCGCCGTCGTCGCGGCGGGGACGTCGGACATGCCGGTGGCCGAAGAGGCCGCGGTCACGGCCGAGGTTCTCGGCAGCCCCGTGGATCGCGTCTACGACGTCGGCGTGGCCGGTATTCACCGACTCCTCGGGGAATCGCACGTTTTGGACAAAGCGCGGGTCGTCGTCGCCGTCGCGGGGATGGAGGGCGCCATGCCGTCGGTCGTCGGCGGCCTGGTGAGTTGTCCGGTCATCGCGGTCCCGACCAGCGTGGGGTACGGAGCTTCCTTCGGCGGCTTGTCCGCTCTTCTGGGTATGCTCAACTCGTGCGCGTCGAACGTCACGGTGGTGAACATCGACAACGGGTTCGGCGCGGCCTACGTCGCCAATCTCATCAACCGGCCCTAGCGCCTCTTCCGGCGGCGCGTCTTCTTGCTCCGCAGCGCTTCGCTCGCCTCGGTCGGCGTCATGTTTCGCAGCGCGATGACGGCCGCCCGCGACTCGGCCCGGGGCTTGGCGCGCCCCTGCTCCCACGAGGCGACGGCGGGCGCGCTGACGCCGACGAGCGCGGCCAGCTCGCCCTGCGAGATGCCGAGGCGCTTGCGCACCTTCTTCATCAGGTACGGAGACATGCGCGCGCCTTCGGTCTGCATCCGCGCAATCTCGGCCGACGACTTCCCCGACGCGGCGCCGGCCGACAGATGCTTCACCTGTCTCTCGACCGCCGCCATCCGCTTGTTCAGATCCTGGACCGAACGGCGAAGACTCGCGACGCCTCTCGCCATAGGCGAGACGGCAAGGCGGATCTCCTTCCTGGAAAGCCGCGTGATCTCGGACCGCAGTGCTTCGACTACCTTGCTCATAGGATTCCTCCTGTTCCTTAGGTGAGTGTCTACCGCATCTTCCGCGACGAGCCCGACCCCACACGTTGCCGATGACCCATGCAGTGCGGCCCGGCTACCGCGCATCGCGCGTCTCGAGAAGGCGCCCCGTCCCGTCCTCGACCATCTTGAAATCCCGCACCTCGCACTCGCCGGGCAACACGGGTTCGAGCGCGGAAACGATCTCCTGAAAACGCCTGCGCGCCGCCGGATCGTCGGGAATCTCGAGCGCGAGGAGGATCTTGACTATCGCCTTCATGAACGGGACCTCCGGGTGCAGGTTGCGGACGGACGAAACCGCGGACCCGCACTCATCTCTGCGAATCGCCCTACTTCAGAAAACCCGGAAACTGGATATAGGGGAAGTAGTGGAGATTGCATCGGAATATGGCGCGGCCCCGCAAGCGGTCGCGCGCGACGGCGCCCCAGTATCGGCTGTCGAGACTGCTGATCGTGTTGTCGCCGAAGGTATAAACCCCATCCTCGGGCACCTGGGCCTCGACCAGATCGGCGCGAACGCCGTGGAGACGATACCTGGCGTAGCTGGGCGCGTGGACGAGCGACGCGCGCTGGAGGTCGCGGTACTCGTAGAGATGACGGGCGAAGAAAGAGGGTTGTTCAACCCGCCGGCCGTCGGCGACCAGACGGCCCATCGTCTCCTCGTGTCCGGGTTTGCCGGGCGTTGGTTCGAAGGTCAGGGTCTCGCCCGGAAGGCCCGCGACCCGCTTGATATAGATCGGCTTCGACGGCTCGAAGATCGCCTCGGGCACCTTGAAGACCACGATATCGCCCCGCTGGGGAGGCGAGAACCAGTAGAGGAACTTGGACACGACGATCCGGTCCTGGCGATTCTTTTGGCGATGCATCCACAGCTGACGTTGCGCGGAATCGGGATAGAACGTCCCCGCGAAGCGGTACGTTCCGTCCTCGCGCTCGTAGACGTCGCACTCGGCGCCGGAGCGAAGAATCAAATCGTCGCTCCCGTCGCCGTTCACGTCGTAATAGCTGACGGCTTGGCGCGGCGGCTCGGTTCCCAAAAGGGTGGGCGTCATCGACGGCGAGGGGATCTTGAAGAACTCCGCCACGAAAAGGCGAATGAACATCGCCAGCAGGAACGCGATCACCAGGGCGTCGGTCCACTCGCGAATCGAGGCTGTCAGGCTGGCAGGCGGCTTCGTCTCGGCGGCCTTGGCAGCCGGGCCGGGGTTTGTTCTAGGAGCGCTCATGGTGTCTTTCGCCCTTGTCTCGGCGCGAGAATGATCGAACGATTCGCCCTGAATGGTCAAGTCAAAACGCCGACCCGCCGACGCGAAGTTGTTTGACTGCGCCGCGCCGCGGATATAGTCTAATAGCGATATCCCGACCCGGTTTTCGACCCGGAGGGTCGTCTTCCCGTTTCGTTCATACCGTGTCGGTCATTCCGCCGAGAGAAGGACCGTCTCGAATGCCTTCCAAACCCGACGCCGCGCAGAAGATCCTATCGCTCCTGATCGAAAACGAGGAAGCAGCCGCGGAGCTCTACCGAGCCTACGGCACCCGTTTCGTCGAGACGCAGGCCCTCTGGGCGGGGCTGGCCGCCGAGGAGAGAAGCCACGCCGCGCAACTCCGCACGCTCAGCAAGAGTCTCGAGATCGACGTCTCGCGAGCCGGTCCGACCTTCGATCCTGTGTGGATTCAGGAAGGCATCGACCGCGCGAAGGAAGAGACTTCCCGCGCGCAGCGGAACGAGATAACGCTTCAACAAGCCCTGGAAACCGCGATCGAAATCGAACGGGGAATGATCGAGAAGGGTTTCTTCGAGATCTTCGACGGACACGACGAACGGGCGCAGGGGATTCTCAGGGGTCTGAGAGGACTCACCGAGAACCACCAGCGCCGTCTCGTCGAGTTCGCCGGTTGGCACGGCCCCGAAGACCGGGCGACGGAATGACTCCATGAGAGCCGAAACGGCCGTCTTCTGGGTTGGGCTGGCGCTCGGACTCGCCGCGGCGGCGCTCGCCGCGCGCCTGCGCGGCCGTTCGGACGAAGGCGGCGAAGGGCCCGCGCCTCCCGCCTACGGCTGGCCGTTTTGTATCGCTCTCGCCTTGACGGTTTTCCTGGGATCGCTCTCATTGTTTCGCGTGGGGCACGCCTTCCTGCAGGGAGGGGATGAATACTGCCGGGCGAATTACGCGCTCGACTGGGCCGAGCACCCCTTCTTTGCCCCGAACGACCATATCTGGCTCTCGGGTCAGGCCGTCATCCTGGGCGCCCTGTACCGCATTCTCGGCAACATGCGGATGGTCGTGGCGTTCACCAGCCTGGCGGGCTATGGCGTCGCGATCTACTTCACCATGTCGCTCGCGCGGCGGCTCTGGAACTCGACGATGGCCG
This sequence comes from Candidatus Sumerlaeota bacterium, assembly GCA_016931035.1. GTDB lineage: Bacteria > Sumerlaeota > Sumerlaeia > UBA8349 > UBA8349 > JAFGFN01. The sequence continues at coordinate 25,171 of JAFGFN010000165.1, read as the reverse complement.
GCTTGTTCGCCGGACTCCTGGTCGGAACCGAGGAGATGATTCTGTGGGGCGCGATCAACCCTCAATCCGAAGTCTTCTTCTTTCCCGCGGTGCTGGCCGCGATGGACTTCTGGTTGGCCGGATGGATCGCCTCAAGAAACGCGCCCGCCGCCACCCGGCTCCGCGCTCGAGCCGACGCGCTCTTTCTCCTCAGCGCCGCGTGCGTCGGGTTCGGCAACGCGTTCCGCTACGAAATGTGGTATTTCGGGGCCGCGCTCGGGCTCTTCCTCGTCTACCGATTCTTGCGTCTCCTGCGGAGTCCGGACAGTCGCTCGCGGGCCTGGCTGCCCGCGCTCGGATGCCTTCTCATCGCCGCGTTTCCGCTCGCTTGGATGATCTCGAGCGCCGTCCGTCTGGGGTCTGCATTCGCCTTCCTCGAGAATTGCGCCAAGAGCAACGTCGATACGAACCTCTTCTACGATCTCTCCTCGCCGTGGAAAGCGTTTCTCGCTTACCCGACGATTCTCTGGCTCGACCACTGGCGATTCCTCGCGCTGCCGGCCGCGGGGATTCTCCTCGCCTGGGTGTCGCGCCGCCGCGACGCCCTCGTCTTCGTCTGCGCGCTCGCCGCCCTGTTCCTCGTCAGTATGCTGATCTCGATCAAGGGCGGGATCGGATCGAACTGCCGTGCGCGCTACACGCTGTTCATCCTGTTACCGCTCATTTGCGTAGGAACGGGGCCCTTGGCGTTTCTGTGGAATGCCCCGTCGACGCGGATCCGGCGTATCGCGCGGCCCGCGGTCGCGGTCTTCTCGGCATTGTGCGCGCTTTCCTCCTTCTATATTGCGCGTTCCACCTATCCAAACGCCTACGGCGTCGATCGCGAGGTGTTGGAGGTCGTGGCGGGACTCGAGACCGAGTCGGGCGGTTCGCGCCCGGTTCCTTCCCACTATATACAAATCCCGAACGAACACCTGGTTGTGTACCCGCATCGGGACTACCATGTCTTCTGGATGATCCGCTACCACTCCCGGTGGCCCGGGAAAGTGTGGGGACTGTACGATCCTAGGCTGCTCGAGGACTGCTTCGGCTGGGCGCCGCCGAAGACGCACTTTCTGATCCGCCAACCCGCGCCGCAGATCGCGATTCCCCCCCGCCTGAGTCGGATCGGCGACGTCGGGTCGTTCGACCTCTGGGAAGCGGCGGAACCGCCCGCACCCAAGTGAACCGTCCCAATTATCTCTCTCGGAAAGGCGAGGGGCGTCGGTCGGAAAGTCGAACCGTTTCCCGTCCGGCGTCGTCCGGGAGCCGTCGATCACGGTCTCCCGGTTCTCCCGCGGTAGAAAGAATCGGAATGAATGGAGTCGGAGATTGCACAGTCAAGCCCGATGAAGCGGTTCCTACCCGCCGTTCCTCGCACGAACCTCATTCCTGCTCGCCGAATTCGGCGATGTCGGTGAGCTTGATGGGCATGACGAGGAAGAGCGACTTGTCGTCGTCGGGTTGGACGAACACCACGGGCGCGGCGTTCTGTTTCACCTTCATGACCACTTCGTCGCTCTCGATCACACGGAACGTGTCGGTCAGATAGGTGTGGTTGAAGGCGATGACGAACGGCTCGCCGTCGTAACCCACTTCGAGCGATCCCTGGTAGGACCCGACCTCGAAGGTGCGCGAGCTGAAACTCACGCGGCCCGCCTCGAACCGCATCACGATCGAGTTGTTGTGCTCCTCGCTGATGATCGCCGCGCGGCGCACCGCTTCGATGAACGCCGTACGGTTGAGGCGGATCAGCTTGTTGAACTCCTTCGGGACGACCATCTCGTAGTTCGGGAAAATCCCGTCGATCCGGTTGCTCAGATAAACGAGATCGCCCATGTCGAACGCGATCTGTCGCTCGCCGATGAGGAGGCGCACCGAGCCTTCGTCGCGCAGGTTGTGGCTGACTTCGTTCAGGATCTTGTTCGGGATGATGGCGCTCGTGGGTTGGACGCCCGAGATCTCGGGCACGTCGCATCGCGACAGGCCGAGCTTCTTGCCGTCGGTGGCGACGCAGATAATCTCGTTGTCCTTGAGATCGAACAACGCGCCCAGGAGGACCTTGCGCGGGTCGCGCTGGGGCAAGGCGAAAATGATGTTGCCCAGGATGCGTTTGAGCGCCGACTGCTCGAGCGTCACCGTGGTCCCGGCCTGAAGATCGGGCCACGTGGGGAAGTCGTCGGGCGCTTGCGTCGTGAGCTGATACTGGTTCGAGCCGCTCGAGATCGAAGCCAAGGCGCTCGAGAAATCCAGGTCCACTTTTCCCGCCGGGAGCTCCTTCACAATGCTGTGAAACGTGCGCGCCGGAACGGTCACCCGCCCCGGCTCCTCGACTTCGCCCTGCACGGTGCATCGCACGCACGATTCCATGTCGCTTGCCGTGAAGACCACGCCGTCGGGCCGCGCGGCGATCAGGATGTTGCCGAGGATCGGCAGGCTGCTCTGCGGGTTGGCGACGCCTTGAGTCGTGTTGGTGGCGTAGGCGAGCACGTCTTTGTCGAAACGGAGCTTCATGGATCGTTTCCTTTCGGTCTTGAGTGGCCGCTCGGCGCCGTCGGCGCGCCGCATTCGCCCGCGGATCTCGCCGGAACCTGTGGACGTCGAGCGTTCGAGGCTCCGGGAATTCTCGGTGGCAAAAAAGACGGCCTTAGGCTATGTAATGTCCCTTGAAAGTGCAAGCGATTTTTCCTCACGGAGGCCCGGATGGTCCGCCAAGAAACGCCTGTCTTTCGGTCGGCCATGCCCACCACGCGCCAGGTGCGCGCCCTGACCTGGCGCCTCCTGGAATGGTACGACGAGGAGAAACGCGACCTGCCGTGGCGCCGGACGAGCAATCCCTACGCGATCCTCGTCTCCGAGGCGATGCTCCAGCAAACCCAGGTGGCCGCCGTCATTCCCTACTACGAAGCGTTCATGAAACGCTTCCCGAGCGTCGAGAGCCTGGCCGCGGCGCGCGAATCCGAGGTCTTGAGAATGTGGGCCGGACTCGGATACTACAACCGCGCTCGCCACCTCCACGCCGCGGCGCGCAAGATCGTCGACGAGTACGACGGCCTGGTGCCGGCGCGGTTCGCCGATCTGTTGTTTCTCCCCGGCGTCGGCCGCTACATGGCCGGGGCGGTGGCGAGCATCGCTTTCTCGATCGTCGCGCCGGCCGTGGACGGCAACGTGGCGCGCGTCCTGTGCCGGCTCCTCGCCCTGGCCGAGAACCCGTCGGTCGCCCGCGTCCACGCGGGACTCGAAGAAATCGCCCTGCGCCTGATCCCGTCCGAGCGGCCGGGCGACTTCAACCAGGCCCTGATGGAACTCGGCGCGCGCGTTTGCACTCCCGCCCGGCCCGAATGCCCGGCGTGTCCGGTCCGGACTTTGTGCAAGGCGCTCAAGACGGGCAATCCGCTCGACTATCCCGCCACGGCCAAGCGTCCGGCCTCGGAATCGGTCGAAGAAGTCTGCGCCGCCATCCGCCGCGACGGACGCTACCTCGTCGTGCGACGCGCGGGCGACTCGGGCCGGTACCGCAAGATGTGGGAATTCCCCTCGGTCGAACTCGAACCCGGACGCGACCCGCAACGCACGCTTCGCGACTATGTGCGCGAGACGTGCGGCGTGGCGATCCGCGTGGACGAGGAATGGGCCGAGATCAAACACCAGGTGACGAAACACAAGATTCGCAAACGCGTCTTCCTGTGCACCGCCCAGAAGAAGAAGGATGAAGGCGGAAGGATGAAGGATGAAAGAAGAGGGAAGAGACGGAAAGACATGCAAGACGCGGTGAATGAAGAAGAGACGCGTCGCTGGGCGACGCTCGACGAGATTCGCCGCCTCCCTCTCGGCGCGCCTCACAAGAGAATCCTCGACCTCTTGTCCGAAAGCGGCGACTTCTTCGGGATGGATTTCTGACTCCCTGGATCTCGAGTCTGGAGTACAGGCTTCAGCCTGCTTCTTCGAATGTCTGAAGCAGCCTGAAGGCTGTACTCTGAACCGATCTTCTCGGATTCGGTGTCTCACCCGAACTTGTAGTGCTTGCGGACGGCCTTGCGGATCTCCCAATGGCACGACATGCCCTGAGGGAAGACGACCAGATCGCCCACGCCGATCCGGACCGGTTCACCTTCGTCCTTGGGCGTGACCAGGACGTCGCCTTCGAGAATGTAGCAGGTCTCTTCTTCTTCGTAATACCAAGGAAACTCCGACACCTCTTTCGTCCAAATCGGCCAGTCCCGCACGCCGAGCTGGCGCAGCCGCTCCTCGCTCGGATTCTCTTCGACTTGGATTTCGCTCATCTCGCCCTCTCCTTGCCCGGAGAATCACACCGCCACGATGGCGATGTTCGATTCGTGCGCCAAGGCGATGGCCTCGGTTTGATCGAAAAACAACGCCTCGCCCGCCATCACCGCCAGCGCCCCGCCGCCCGCCTCGCGAATCGAACGAATCGTCTCGGGTCCGACCACCGGCAGGTCGAACCGCCGGTCCTGTTGGGGCTTGCTCACCTTGATGACCACGATGTCGCCGTCGGCGATCCGGCCCGCGCGACGGATCGTTTCGTCCGTGCCTTCGAGACTTTCGACCGCGACGACCGCCAGGTCCTTGACCACGATCGTCTGCCCGATGTCGAGACCCGCGATCTGGCGCGCAAGGGGAAGACCGAACTCGATGTCCTTCTCTTCGCGTTCCGTGAGCGGGCGCTGGGGCGTGAGAAGCCCTTTCTTGGGAAGGCATTCGGTCAAGAGAAGCGAAGAATCGATCACCGTGACATTCTCTCGCGCCAGCTCCTCGACCACCGCCCCGAGCAGCGTGTCCGCCTTGCGATTCACCATGTTCTTGAGAACTCTCAAGCTTCGCACGTCGAAACCGCGGTATCTCCAGAGGTTGTTGTGGGCGACGCGCCCCGCCATGACGACGTGTCGGATGTCGTCGGCATGGAGCTGGTCGATGAAGCGCGAAAACTGCCCGAGTTTGAGCCAGTGCATCTGTTCGACGAATCCGGCCAACTCGGGCGGCGTGACCCCTTCGATGGCGAACGCCGTGACGGGAATCGCGTTCTGCGTCGCCGCCTGGGCGACCAGGATGGGGAATCGCCCCTCGCCCGCCATGAGGCCAAGACGGGGGATCTGGCGGAGAGCATCGGGCGGATGGAGCGGTGAAGCCATGGTAACCTTCTCGCTACCAGAAGAGAACGAGGGCTTCAAGAGAATTCGCCCTTACCGGCGGCGCCCCGGTCTCGTATAGTGTTGATTCGGCGAGCCTTGCGGAGTTCTTGGCGCGCGATCTCCTCTTTCTCGATTTGGCGGAATGGACGGGTCGCCCGTCCGGTCGTCCGCGCCGAAAAGCCTTGTGTCGCCGGGTTGCGTTTCGATATAGTCGGTGCGAGTGGGATTCAAAGCGAGGACGGAGAGGACGGCAGGGTCGCGCCGGGCGAGCGCGTTTTCGCAGACGCCTCCCACGCGGTTCGAACTCCCGAACCCACGGCCTACCGAGCGATGTCCGCACGACCTCTTTCCCGAGGAGCGGAACCATGGTTTTCCGACCGGCAACGATGCCCAACCTTCGAGTGCCTCACGGCGAAGTGACGGCGCGGCTCTGGCTTCTCCTTCCTCTGCGGCTCTACGTCGGTTTCTATTTCGTTGTCGCCTCGCTCGGCAAGGTGGGCGAGAAGGGCGGAATGCTCTTGTCTCATCCCGAGCGGCTGGGGGAGAACCTGATCGCGTCGGTCGACAAGGCGGGCTATCCGTACGCCTTCTACCGGACGTTCGTTCACGGCGTCGTCGAGCCGTACATCTGGGTATTCGCCTTTCTGGTGGTTTTCGGCGAGCTGATGACGGGCCTCGCCCTCATCACGGGTACGTTGACCCGCCTGGCCTGCATGGGCGGGATCTTCATGATGCTCAATTTCTTCCTGGCGTTCGACAGCCCCCTGGCCATGCCTCACAACACCACCTCCTTCGCCGCGATCATGCTGGTTCTGATGCTCACGGGAGCCGGACGCACCTACGGGACGGACTACTTCCTGAGAAACCGTCTTCCACGCTGGATGGTCTGAGACCCTGTCCGCGCCTCCCCGCCCGACACTCCCCGGTTCTCCCGCAAGCGAACTCCGCGGCGCCACCACAGCCCCTGCATCTTAAACCTTGCGATCCGCCGTCCCGGGAATCAGAATGGGGAGGAACATCCGGGCGCCCCGCGAGGCGCGCGGCCCGCTCTCAAGCGGCCCGCGGCCGCTCGGCGCCACAAACCGAGAAAGGTCTTTTTCTATGTGTGGAATCGTTGGAATCGTCTCTCGGCGCGAGGTCGCGCCCATGTTGCTCGAAGGGCTCAAGCGCCTGGAATACAGGGGTTACGACTCGGCGGGACTCGCCGTCATCCAGGACGGAGCGATCCAGAGCGAAAAGGTGGTTGGGCGCGTGTCGCAGCTCGACGAACTCGTCGACGACCGCTTCACGGGCGTCCTGGGGATCGCCCACACCCGATGGGCGACCCACGGAGGGGTCACCGTGCCCAACGCCCACCCTCACTTCGACGAGAAGCACCGGATCGCCCTGGTCCACAACGGCATCATCGAGAACTATCACGCGTTGCGCGAGCTGCTTCTCAAGAAGGGCCATAAGATCGTCAGCGAGACGGACTCGGAGCTGATCGCCCATCTCATCGCCGAGTACATGGACGGCAACGTGGTGGCCGCCATCCAACGCGCGCTCACGCACCTGGAAGGGACTTTCGGACTCCTGATCCTGACCCTCGAAGACCCGAACCGCCTCATCGCCGTGCGCCAGGGAAGCCCCCTCGTCTTGGGCATCGGGGACAACGAGTACTTTGCGGCCAGCGACGTGTCGGCCTTCGCCCAACACACGCGCCAGGTCGTCTATTTGCGCGACGGCGAAATGGCCGAACTCACCCCCACGGGCTACCGCACCATGACGTTCGCCGACCGGACGGTCGTTCGCCGCCCCGACGAAATCACTTGGGAAATCGACGCGATCGAAAAGGGCGGCTACGATCATTTCATGCTCAAGGAGATCTTCGAGCAGCCCAGCGCTCTGCGCAATACCCTCGCCGCGCGTGTCCGCGCCGACCAGGGCCTCGCCCGCCTGGGCGGCATCACGGCCTATAGCGACGACCAGCTGCGCTCGCTCGAACGAGTCATCATCTCGGCCTGCGGCACGGCTTGGCACGCCGCACTCGTGGGCGAGTACATGCTCGAGGAACTGGCCCGCGTTCCCACCGAAGTCGAGTACGCCTCGGAATTCCGCTATCGCAACCCGATCGTCGGCGAGGAAACCCTCGCGATCTTCATCAGCCAGTCGGGCGAAACGGCCGACACGCTCGCCGCGTTGCGCGAGGCCAAGGCCAAAGGCGCGCACGTCATGGGAATCTGCAACGTGGTCGGCTCGACCATCGCGACCGAAGCGGGCACCGGTTCCTACACGCACGCCGGTCCCGAAATCGGCGTCGCCTCGACCAAGGCGTTTACCACCCAGATGGCCGTGATGACGATTCTCGCGCTCCAACTCGGCCACCTGCGGAATCTCTCGCTCGAGACGTACTCGACGATTCTCAACGATCTAGTGAAGATCCCCGATCTCATCGAGCGGGTCCTCGAAACCGACCCGCAGGTGCGCGAAATCGTCCCGATTTTCGAGCACACCACCAACTGCCTCTATCTGGGACGCGGGATCAACTTCCCCATCGCGCTCGAAGGCGCGCTCAAGATGAAAGAGATCTCGTACGTCCACGCCGAAGGCTATCCGGCAGCGGAAATGAAACACGGCCCCATCGCGCTGATCGACGAGAACATGCCCGTGGTCGTCATCGCGATCCAGGACCCGGTCTACGACAAGGTCATCTCGAACATCGAGGAGATCCGCGCCCGCAAGGGCCGCATCATCGCCATCGCCACGGAGGGAGACGACCGGATCGCGTCGAAGGTCGAGAAAGCGATCTACGTCCCGCGGGTCGCTCCTCTCCTGACGCCATTCCTGACTGTGGTGCCGCTCCAGCTTCTGGCGTATCACGTCGCCGCCGCCAAGGGGTGCGACATCGACAAACCCCGCAACCTGGCCAAGAGCGTGACGGTCGAGTGATTTCGTATTGCAAAAGGCGGATTTCGGATTGACGGCGCAGGCATCGCCGACGGGTGATCGAACCTTCCTATGCGCAAAGCGGAAGTGGAAAACATCTTCGGGAGACTCAACGAGGCCGGGGTGCGGTACCTGGTCGCCGGCGGCCTGGCGGTGGTCGCGCACGGCTATCCGCGTTACACCGACGATATCGACATCGCCTTGGCCATGGAGCGAGAGAATCTGCTCAAGGCCGTAGAGGTACTCGATTCATTAGGATATCGTCCGCGGGTCCCGGTCGCATTGAAGGACCTTGCCGACGACGACAAGCGGCGGCAGTGGATCGAAGAGAAACACGCTCTTGTCTTGAATCTGGACGGGAAGCAGCCCGACGACGTGACAGTCGATCTCTTTCTCCAATTTCCCTTCGATTTCGATGCGGAGTGGGAGAAGGCGGAGCGGAAACGATTCGGCGACGGAGTCGAAGTGCCTGTTCTCGCTCTCCAGACTCTGATCGCCATGAAGGACGTCGCCGGTCGCCCCAAGGACCAGGACGACTCGCTGCAGCTGAAACGCATACAGATGTTGCGAGAAACGCATGACTAAGCCTATCAAGATCCCCCCACCCGACGACATGAGCTACGAAGCGGCGGAATGGAACCTGCTCCGGCGAGGCATGAGCATGACCTTCGACCAGCAGATCGAATGGCTCGAAGAAGCCAAAGACTTGGTCGAGCGTCTTGCCAACGCGCGCGCCGACGCCGCCAAGCCTGGGAATCGACCCGAAACGGACCCATCGAAATGACAAAAAGCCGCCGGACGAGAAAACCGTGGGTTTTGTCGAGCGTCCTCTTTGTCTTCCTCGCCGCTTGGCTCGCCGCATGCGGCTCGCCCTCGGGCGATACGGAAAGCGAAAGACCGTCCGTCGGCGCCGCGACGCCCCCCGCCTCGCCGGTTCCCTACCGGATCAGAGGGACAATCTCTCTAGCCGGGAACATGGATGAGCCGACCGGGACCCTCGTCTTCGTGGCGGGCACTTCCTACGCCGCCTACGCCGACGCGATGGGACGTTTCGCTATCGACGGCGTTCCGCCCGGGGCCTACTCCGTCTATGCGCAGCGACCCGGCTACCAGACCGCCTCGCTCGGCGAGATCGTGCTCGATTCGATCGCGTCGAGCGCGCGACCTCTCGAATTCGATCTCGCGACCGTCGAAATGCAGCCCGAAGCGGGCCGACGGCCCTATACGACGGGGATGCTCAGACCCGAGGCCAGCTTCTCGTCCATCGGCGGACGCGTGGTTTTGCCCAACGGCCTCCCCGCCGACAACGCCGTCGTGCGAATCGAAGGGACCGAAGTCCTCGTCCTGACCGATTCGGACGGACGCTTCTCGCTCGTCAACATCCAACCGGGCGACCTGCGTCTGCTCGCCGAGAAACGCGGCTTCGGACTCGGACTCGCCGACGTGCGCGCCGAGCCCGATTCCGCCGTCGATCTGCCCGAACCGATTCGCCTCGAGCCGCTCCCGATCGATCGATTCTCCATCGTCGGCAATATCCTGTTCTTCGACCCCGAGAATCGAGCGATCGAAACGGTCGAGGGCGCCAAAGTCACTCTGGTCGGCAAAGAAATCTCGGTGGCCGCGGCGCCCGACGGCTCTTTCTCCATCGAGGGACTCGAACCCGATACGTACGATCTCGAGGCTTCCGCCCCGGGATTCGTCCAGCGCGAAAAGGTCTCGGTCGATCTCAGGAACGACGACGGCCTGGCGATACTCCGACTCTACGCGGGCGAGTCCTGGGCCGCCCCGTCGGGCAAACTGACCGGCGTCGTCGCTCTGCAGGGTGCGACCGGCTCGGCCGCGGGCGTCTTTGTCGCCTTGGCTGGCGCTTCCAGCTCGGGCGCGACCGACGCCGACGGCCGTTTCCTGCTCGCGCGGGTCGAGCCGGGCGCCTATTCCGTCCTCTGCAAAGCCGAAGGGTACAAGATGCTCCAGATCGACGATGTCGAGATCGCAGCCGGCCAAACCACCGATCTCGGCCTCTTGAAAATGGAGCGCGACGTCCTCATTCCCGAAGTCCTCTTCTCCACTCCCAAGGACGGGACGGCGGACGTGGTCATCGAGTCGGTCGTCCGCCTGGCTCTCGGGTTCAACACCAAGATGCGAACCGAGTCCATCCGTTCGGCCCTTTCGATCTCCCCCGCGTGTCCCTTCTCGCTCTCTCGCGCCACGAGCGTCCCCGAGGCGAACCCCGAAACGCAAGACGTGATCGAAATCCTCTTGCGCAGCGACAAATCGGCGGCCGGACCCCGATTCAAGACCCGCTATACGGTCACCCTCGCCGCGTCGGCCCAGAGTCTGGAAGGGACGAAGATGGAGAAGCCGTTCCGCTTCTCGTTCTCGACCGGTGGACTGCGCGTCCTCTCCTCGGTCCCCGAAGCGGCGACCGTCGAGCCGAGCGTTCCGGTCTCGACCAACATCCTCCTGCGCTTCAACGGCCGGATCGATCGCGACACGCTCACCGACCGCAACGTGACGTTCGCTCCGCCCGTCGCGCTCGCGCCCACCCGATGGCGGTTCGACACCGACCCCGCGACGGGCTGGACCATTCTGACGATCCCCGCCGGTTGGAACCTCGACAAACGCTACACCCTGACCCTCAGCTCGGGCGTCAAGGCCGACGACGGCACGGCGCTCGATCCCGCCCCCTTCGTCCTGCGCTTCCGGACCGAGCCCGGTCACCAAGTGCCCCAGGGCAAGTTCCAGGTGCTGAGATGAAAAAGGACCCTCCGACTCGCGCGTCGCGTCCGACGGGTCCGGCCGCCTCCTCTCGTCCGCGCTTGCGCGCGATGACCCTCCAGGACATGACCGCCTTCATGCAACGCGCGGGACATCGCGCGTTTCGCGCGCGGCAGCTCTTTCAATGGGTCTATGAGAAGGGCGCGCGCGATTTCGACGACATGACCAACTTGGCGGCCTCGATGCGCGAATGGCTCGCGAGCGAATTCGAACTCGGCGGGATGAAACGCTACGACATCGTCGGCCCCTCGGGCGAGACCCAGAAACTCGTCTTCGAAACCGACGACGGAGAATACGTCGAGTCCGTCCTCATGCGCGACGAACCCGACGACTCGGACGACCCCGACCCCCCTTCCCGTTCTTCATCCTCTTCTTCATCCTTCATCCTTCATCCTTCATCCTTTCCTCCTCCCCCGTCCTCCACTCCGCCCTCGCGCAAAGTCAGCCTCTGCGTCTCGTCCCAAGTCGGCTGTCCGCTCGGATGCACTTTCTGTATGACGGGCCACGGCGGCTATCGCCGCAACCTGCGCACCGACGAAATCATCGACCAGATCCTCACCGCCCGGCGCTCGATCGAGAGCGACGAACGCATCTCGAACCTCGTTTTCATGGGAATGGGCGAACCGATGCTCAACCTCGCCGCCGTCCTTCCCGCCTTGCGCCTCATCGTCTCGCCCCAGGCCCTGGGTTTCGCCACCCGGCGCGTGACCGTTTCGACCGCCGGGCTCGTCGACGGGATCGACGAACTCGGCCGGTCGGGAATCGAGGTTTGCCTCGCCGTCTCGCTCAACGCCACCACCCAAACCGTGCGCGACCGCCTCATGCCCAAGTGCCGCAAGTGGCCGATCAAGGCCGTGCTCGACGCCTGCCGACGCTATCCCCTCACCAAGCGCCGCCGCATCACCTTCGAGTACGTCCTCTTGGGCGGCGTCAACGACACCTGGGACGACGCCAAGCGCCTCGCGAGACTCCTGCGCGGCATTCCCTGCAAGATCAACCTCATCCTCTACAACCCCGCCGACCCGTTGCCGCACCGCCCGACCGCCGAGGCCCGGGCCGAAGCGTTCCGCGCCCGCCTCGCCGACGCCGACTACACCGCCAGCTTGCGCCGGAGCAAGGGCCGTTCCTACCACGCCGCCTGCGGCCAACTCGCGGGGCACATGCGAAAGCGAACGCACCGTCCGGAGGAGGATGGAATATGAGCTGCGCCGCAAGCGATCGACGCCCGGTGTGTGCTTGACCGCCGTTCCTACGATTTGTCGGTTCTCCCGGGCGAACTGCGCCCACTGAGAATGTCGACAATATCCGATGCCCAGAAGAGCCGATTTCGCCGCATTCCAGTGAATTCCTTGAGAATTCCAATCTTCTCCAAGTATTCGACTCCGCGTTGGATGGAAGGGTACTTGCGTTTCCACATCCGCGCTAGGTTCGGGATCGACACGACGGGGTTGGAAAAGAGATGGTCAACGATGCGCGGAGCTATACGGGGACCGCTGCCCGATCGAACTCGGTCCAACAGTTCGTCGTGCAGACTCAGGATGGCGCTTGCGTTCTCGCATGCTTCTCTTGCCTGTTTGGCTACGCCTCTGAGAAAGAACTCAATCCAACCACGCCAGTCGCCCCGCTCGGACACGGACAGCAAGCGACGGTAGTATTCCTCGCGGTGGCGCTCGAAGAACGCCGAGAGATAGAGAAGCGGTTGTGACAATGCTCCACGCTCGCACAACAGGAACGTTATCATGAGACGCCCGACGCGCCCGTTTCCGTCGATGAAAGGATGGATGACCTCAAACTGATAGTGCATGAGAGCGCATTGAACCAGAACCGGCTCCTTCGGGGCGTCGTTCAAGTACTTTTCCCACGCCGAGAACGCTTCGATCATTTCGTCAAACGGAGGGGGAACGAAAGTCGCTTCGTTGAGCGTACATCCCGGAGGTCCGATCCAGTTCTGTGTCCGGCGAAATTCCCCAGGCGTGGCAAGCCCCCCACGAACACCACGCATCAATCTCTCGTGTATCTCACGAACCAATCGGCCGCTGACCGGCAAATCCTTGAGACGCTCCAAGCCGCGCTTCAGCGCCTGGACGTAGTTCGCCACTTCTCTTACGTCGGGTACTCTCGGGGGCTCCGATTCGTCCGCCTCGAAAAAGAACAGATCGTCCATCCCCGCCTGGGTGTTCTCGATTCGGGAACTCAACACGGCTTCTCGCCGAATGTAAGGCTGAATGAGAAAATGGGGATTCGGAAGCGTTCGACCGAGACCCGAGAGCTCGCCAAGCCGGGCGTTCGCCTCGGCGAGAAGTCCCGCCAGCTCCCAATCGATCTGCAGGGTCGGCGGCAATGGATTAGGCACGAAGGCCCAGTAGTCGGCTGGTGTCCGAACGCATCGTCCCGGCGAGATTGAATTGTCGAACTGATTAGGATCCACGGTTATTGTTCCTCGCGAGCCGGATTGGGTTCTCTGGGCTTCCTCAATCGTTGTCCCGTTTTGATCCTGACGCTCCAGACACACGATCTGTCGGGCACAGTAGGACAAGAAAGATCCTCTCGCCATTCGCACCCGAGTGTTACTATGGCACCGCCTTATTAACAAATCAATGTTTTATGTTAATAAGGCAGCCGGTCATTCACAGAAACGGCGCTTCCGGAAACGCATTCGCAAGCGACACGACTTGACGGCACCAGATATCTCGGGTTCGGCTGTTCGGGGGATCGCGCGGAACTGGCAGGGGTGCGGCGCGGGCGTTGCGCCTGCGCGGGAGAGGCAGGCCGGAGCAAGGGCCGTTCCTACCACGCCGCCTGCGGCCAACTCGCCGCCCATGCGCCCAGAGGCCGCGGGAGACTGTAAGATGGATCTCTGTACCCGAGAGGGTGCCGGATTCTTCAGGAGTCGTTTTTCGCTTGCCCCCCCCCCCCCTGTCTGGCATGATTCGGTTCAGTTGAATTGAGAAGGATGCAGGGGCCTTGGCATCGGAACTTCTAACTCTCGTGGGCGGAACCGGCCAGAAGGAGAGATCGAATTCTCAATCGGACCGGACGCATGAGAGAAGATGATGTTGAGGCGTAGAAGGAATGGTATATCCTAAGGAGAGGGGAGATCGTGCTATGAAGATTCGACAAGGACTCGTGTCTATTGCCATCGTGATCGTCGTTGCTTGTATCGGTTCGTACTCGTTTCCTCAGTCTTGTCATACATGCAGGCCCCAAGGGGACGGAGGAACCACACAAACAGGGAACTGCTATAAGGGACACTGTGTGTGCGACGGCTACATAGACATAGTATTGGAGGACAACAAGTGTAATGGGTCCATCTCGCTCGTGAAATGTGTCGAGACGGTCGAGGGCGCAAAAAGACACAACATGAAATATGTAGACATCCCCACCGATCCCTGCGGGGAAGACTTCTTTGGCTCGGATTGCCATGGCGGGTGCGTTGTTTTCAGCCCCGGAATGTGGGTCGGGGATCTCTACGACTGTCACTACGAGTACGACTGACCCCCAAGTATGAGTAGAGCATGAAGAGAATGACCGTAGTCGTGAAGAGAAGCGTGGATAACGCTTCCCTCGGGATCTCATGCTTTGTGTAGGCAGTAGGCTCGATGCACGGTTCGACCCGTCTCTCAGCGCCAGAGGGGGAGAGCGCGTTTCGGTGCGATGTGAGGACAACGTGTTATTCGCCTCGCCGTCGGGAGTTTGGGAGGAGCGAGTTGTGAAGAGTCTCCTTCTCCTATTGGTTCTCGCCTTCTTGTCAAGCGCGCCGGTGGATTCCGCGGCGACCGTGGATTCCGAGCTGGCTAGGTCGATCCTCAAGGACCTCCAGGGAATACCCGTTCCCGAGAGGTACGATTGCACGATTCTCTATCGGAGGCATACTACGGGGCTGTCTGAAGAGGATGTCGACACGGATCCTGACATGGTTGGAATGAGGGCTAGTCACGCGTCAGAATCGGAACGTAGAGGACCCGACGATCCTTTTGTCCGGGCTCTCGCTGAGACCTCGGAATCGTTTCGCGCGCAGTTGCTCAAGGATGACTATCTCTTGCAGAAGCAGAGGATCCGAGTGGATTTGAGCAAGGCGCGATACGAGACTTTGAAGGACTTCGGCGCACCCGGCGATCCCGAATCCGAGGAGAAGGCGGATGCTGCCAGAGGGGGGAGAAGTGGGATCTATTTCACCGACGGGAACAATGCGACGGCTGCCGCCGTATACAAATCGCGTTCGCTCGTGGAGTTTCTTCCGTGCGGTGTGTACTACCCGAGCCTACCTGGTCTTGTGCGACCTACCTTCTTTCCTCACATAGAGGAAATGCTGCAGATGGAGAATGTGCAATCCTCGGTAACGCGCACCGGGAACACCTTGGTTGCGAAATACGGATTTCCAAAAGGAATCGAGATCGAGATCGCCGTGGATCCTCTTGAAGGGATGAAACTGCTCTACGAGAAAAACCGAAAAGGAGAGGATCCGGCGTACGAGAAGAAGCTGGAGGGATTCAAGCGTTTCGGGCGATACTGGCTCCCGACTAGAGTGGAAATCACGCAGGGACGCACGACCGAGGTCATCGAATTCGAATCGATCGAGGTCGACGCAGATATTGACCCTGAGGTTTTCGACTGTCGCAAGGAGTTTCGGCCGGGCATGAGAGTGGTGGATTGTCGAGTTTCTCCTTCCATCCAGTATAGGCTGAAAGAGGAGGACCTGGAGGATATCGCGAGCAAAGTCTTCTCGGACCTCTCGGATCTATCCGCGGTGGCTGAGATTGCCTCGAGAAAGGGTGGAACGCGCGTCGGCCCTCCAACGGCGGCCAATCTGGTCGCCGGTCCTCCAGATCCTTATGCTGGAATCGTCGCTCAATCGTCGGAAGAGAGGAAGTGGTTCTGGCCGGTTTGTGCGGTCTGCGTTCTTCTCTCACTCTCCGCAATCGCTTCATTCGCGATCTCGCGCCGCAGGAAAACATGAGAATACTGTCCCTCCTTGTCTTGTTTTCTTCCTTCTGCGCCGTGTCCCTCGATGCATATGGCGGTCCGAAGATAATGGTGGAATCCGAAGAAGTCGATTTCGGGACTGTCTGCTTGCACGGGATATGCGAGAAGTCGTTGATTATTCAGAACGTGGGGGATTCGCCACTGAGCCTGAAGATAGGTCAATACTCTTGCGCGTCGTGCAGCAGAACGGAACTTGACGACAAGATCTTGTCGCCGGGTCAAAGCACTAAGCTCCACATAGAGTTTAGGCCGTCGCAGTTGGGCGCCGCGAGCGGCTTTGTAACAGTGGAGAACAATTCCCCGGAGCAACCGAAAAAAGCGATAAAACTCAAAGCCACCGGCGTGGATTACCCGGTGGTCAAACCACACGCGATTGATTTGGGTCTGCTCGTCGTTGGAGAATGGAAAGAGCTAGGCTTTTCGTTGCTGTCTAAGGAACCGATCGACATACTCGACGTCAACGCCCGAAAGAACCTTCAACTTGACGAGGAATCGCTCCAGATACAATCCGTCCCGGAGGGAAAACAGGTGAAGGTTCTGGCCAGGTTGGAGGATGACAGGTCCGCAAGAGAGGGAGATACGATTGAGGTGAGAACAAGCCTCGAGACGACCCCGCGCCTATGGATTCCTGTCGCGTTCAAATCCGTGAAGCCGGTTGAGTGTGTTCCTTCATCAATCTACATCATGAAAGAAGAATCCCTGGCCGGGAACTGGGTAAAGAAAGGATCACTGATTTCCCATAGCGGGACATTGGATTTGACGGAGATCACCGTTTCGTCTCCTGATGTCCAGGTGAAGGTCGAGTCGTCCTCCGAAAAGGAGATTGATTTCTCCGTTCGGCCTTCTTCTTCATTCACAGACGGGTTCAAGGAAATCACCATCACATTCTCGTTCAATCAGGGTAGCGGTCCGTTGTCAGTCACGTGCCGGGTGGTTGTCGTCGACATCTGATTCCGATTTCAAGGATTCTCGATCAAGTAGCCGCTTTTTTCTCCCTTCCCTCTTGCCCTCTTACACCGGGCCGGATTTCTCGCTTGCCATGAACCGGGGGGTCTTCTAAGATGGGTCTCCCGTGGCGAGTACATGTGGCATGGGCGCGACCGACGCGCCCGTGAATCGCGGGCCCCGACCCCGGTCGCCCGCCCGGTGAAAGACAACCTCCATGGCCGTTCAAACCTTCGACTTCGAAAGGCCGATCCTCGAACTCGAGGACAAGATCGAGACGTTTCGCAACGAGCCCGACGACGATCCGAACGCGGGCAAGAACCTGCGACGCCTGGAAAAGGAACTGGCCGATCTTAAGACCAAGGTTTACAGCAATCTAACCCCCATGCAGCGCGTCCTGCTCGCACGCCACATGATGCGGCCGCGCTCGCTCGACTATATCCAGACGATCTTCACCGACTGGGTCGAGATCAAGGGCGACCGCAACTTCCGCGACGATCCCGCCCTGGTGACCGGCTTGGCCCGGTTCGACGGCAAGCCCGTCGCCATCGTCGGCCAGCAGAAGGGGAAGGACACGAACGAGAACGTCCACCGCAACTTCGGCATGATGCATCCCGAAGGCTATCGCAAGGCGATGCGGCTGATTCGTCTGGCCGAACGGTTCCAGCTCCCGGTGGTGATCCTGATCGACACGCCCGGCGCCTATCCCGGCATCGGCGCCGAAGAGCGCGGCCAGGCCGAGGCGATCGCCCGCAACATCATGGAGATGTTCACCATCCGCGTTCCTCTGATCGGCGCGGTGATCGGCGAAGGGGCGAGCGGCGGCGCCCTGGGCGTCGGGGTGGTGGACTATATGATGATGTTCGAGAACTCGTGGTATTGCGTTATCTCGCCCGAAGGGTGCGCCGCGATCCTTTGGCGCGACGCCGCGATGGCTCCGAGTGCGGCCGACGCCCTCAAACTCACGGCGACCGATCTGCTCGAACTCCAGGTGATCGACGAATCCCTGCCCGAGCCGTTGGGCGGGGCGCACCGCGACCCCAAGGCGGCGATGGAAACCTTGCGCCAAGCGCTCTTGCGCCAGCTCAAGCGGCTCTCGGCCAAATCGGTCGATAAACTCCTCAAGGAGCGACAGGCCAAGTACCGCGCCATGGGTGTGTACGCCGAGTAGGTCCGCATGCCTTCTCCCCTCCGTTCTCTCAAAGACTCGACTCCCGTGCTGAAGGGCCTGCTTTTCAACGCGTGCCGACTCTTGCGCAAAGCGCGCGCCGAGGGGCGACCCGAGATCCTCACCCGCGCCCGAACGCTCTACGCCCTCGAACGCCGCGTGCTGGACTATCTCGACCGCAAACAGGTGTGGGGTCTGGACGACTCGACCCCGGCGCCCGTGCGCGAAGGGTTCGATCTCCTGTGCGAGACGTTTCTCCATCTGCGCGACGCGCCGGACCGCGGGATCGCCCACGGTGCGAACCGCCGCCTCAACGCCCTCGAAAAGAAAGCCAAGATCGAGCGGCTTCGGTCCTATCCCGTCCGCTTGGGAATCGAAATCACGAACCAGTGCAACCTGCGCTGTCCGATGTGCGGCCAGGCGGGCGAAAAGGGGCCGCGGTTCTTCCTTTCGCTCGACGACATCGCGACGCACGAACCCGTGTTCGAGTGGCTGGACGAGATGCACATCTACGGCTACGGCGAAGCGCTCCTCGTCGACTACATTCCCGAACTGCTGGCCCTGATCCCGCCGCACGTGCGCTCGGTCATCGTGACCAACGGCACGCTTCTCACCCGCGAGACGTGCCGGATGCTGGTCGACCGGGGATTGAAGACCCTGACCGTGTCGGTGGACGCGGCGGACCGGGCGCTGTATCGCGAGCTGCGCGGCGTGGACAAGCTGGACGAGGTCCTCGACAGCATTCGCTACCTGATCGAATACCGCCGGTCCAAGGGCCTGGCGTTTCCCGACCTGACGTTCAACGTCGTCGCGATGAAGAAGAACGTCGATGAGATGCCGGCCCTGGTTCGCCTGGCCGCGGAGCTCGGAGTGGATCGCATCTGCATCGCCTACATGATGGTGTTCTACGAGTCGCTGCGCGGCGAATCGCTCTTCTACGACCAGGAGAGGGCCGACCGACGCATGGACGAAGCCGAAGCGCTGGGACGCGATCTCGGGGTGCAGGTCTTCGCTCCCCCGCGTTTCCGGTCCGGCACGGGTCGCGCCGCGCATTTCGATCGGTGCTACGAGCCGTGGGAAATCGTCTGGCTGCGCTGCGACGGGAAGACCTCGCCCTGCTGCGGGTTTCCCGACCCGCTCGGCGCGTGGCGCGGGGTGGATTTCTGGAATTTCTGGAACTCGCCCGGCTTCACGCGTCTGCGCCGGACGCTCGAGACCGACCAGGAGTCGCACTGGTGTCGCGACTGCGCGAACCCCTACTACATGGACGTGCGTCTGGAATCCTCGCACATCACCAATCCCGCCCTGCGAACCATCGCTTCGAGAGAAGCGGACGCGGCGCGCTGACGGCGCTCTAGCGAGAAGGATACTCGGAAGGGTCGGCGGTGGAGGAGAACGCGAGGAATCCCGCGCGCGGGCGCTCTACTGTCTGGATTTTCTTTCCAAGAACTTCTGTCTTTGCTTCTCTTGAACCTCTTCGGCGTGGATCTCGAAGGCGGAAACCCGCTTCTGTCGCACGCGGAATCCGGGTCGCTTGGTCAGCCCCTGACAGATATCGACGAGTTCCTCGATATCGAACGGCTTGGCGAGAAACGCGTCGGCGCCCAGGCGGCGCGCGTAATCGCGGTCCTTGGGAGTGGCTTTGGCCGTGATGAAGACGATCGGCGTGCGCGCGAACGAGAGATTGGCTCGAACGGATTGACACAACTGGTAGCCGTTCATCTTCGGCATCATGACGTCGACGATAATGATGTCGGGCTGAAACTTCACCACCTTCTCGACGGCGTCCAACCCGTCGTCGGCGAGAATCACCTCGAAGAAGGGGGACAGAGACATGTTGATCAGCGTCGCCAGATCCTTATCGTCCTCGGCGACCAAGACGCGGGGCATCTGACTGTCTTTCGACGTCTCGAAGGCCTGGAAACGCACGACGCTGGGCGATGCGGAGACCTCGGGCGGTCGGGACGGCTGCGGCTGCGGCGGCGGAGGAGGGGGGGGAGGGGGAGTCGGAGTCCTAGGCCGCACTGGCGGAAGCGGAGTGACCGGATCGGAACCGCGACCCGCTCCCGCACGGCCGCCGATTTTGTGGCCCGATTTCTCGATCATCTCGATCTGGCGGAACGACAGCTTCTTCTGGCGCGCGGGGGGCCCGGCCTGTTGAAAGAAGACGTCCACGTTCTTGACCAAACGCTCGGGGTCGATCGGCTTGGCCAGAAAGAGATTGGCGCCGCACTCATAGCTCTTGGCCACGTTCTCTCGCGAGCCGTGGCCCGAGAGGAACATCACCTGGGTATTCATGAAGCGGGGACTGCGGCGAATCGCCTGGCAGGTCTCGAACCCGTTCATCAGGGGCATGACGATGTCTATGATGATGAAGTCCGGCTCGTAGTGCTCGATCTTTTGGAGCGCGTCGAGCCCGTCGTGCGCCTGGACGACCTCGTACTTGGGGCTCAGGGCCGCCGTCATGAGACCGCGCATATCGACGTCGTCGTCGACGACCATGATGCGGTACTTCGTTTGCTGGGGCGGCATAGCGTGTTCCTCCCCGCTCGAAAATACGCGCACACTCTCCCGTCCCCACGCAAGGAGACGGGACGAGTTCACCGATCTTTCACTAAAACGCATGGGGTGTCAAGGCTTTCGCGTTCCTCTTGGACAATACTCTCGAAAACGGCTATAGTGCGTGTCGGCCTTTCGTATCGGTTCGAGGGCCGCGATTCCGGAAGAAATGCGCTCGTAACCGAGAGATAACTCGCCCGGCTTCAGGCCGCCACGTTCGCGGGTCGGCAAAAGCGCGGCCGACCGCCGAGGGAGTCCAGGACTCCAATCGCCGCGGAGCCGTAGGCATCGCTGCATAACATCCCGGTCGGAGAAAGAACCGACGTGGTCCGAATCGTTCGAATCGTCGAGAGAGCCGTTCCCATGGCGTCGGACATCCGAAACGCCGTCATCGACTTCTCGCGAATGACGGCCTCGGCGGTCGCCGTTGTGAGCGACGTCGTCCGCGGCGGGCAGCCTCTCGTGGGATTCGGCTTCAACTCCAACGGCCGCTACGCGCCAAGCGGCATTCTTCGCGAACGCATGATTCCGCGCCTGCTCGACGCCCGTCCCGAGACGCTCCAGGCCGAAGACGGGACGAATATCGACCCGGTCAAGTGTCGGCACGTCATGATGACCAACGAGAAACCGGGAGGTCACGGCGAGCGAAGCGTCGCGGTGGGTACGATCGACATGGCACTCTGGGACTTGGCGGCCAAGATCGAGGATCGGCCCCTCTACCGACTGCTCGCCGATCGATACAACGACGGGCGGTTCGACCCCAAGGTCGAGGTGTACGCGGCAGGCGGATACTACTATCCGGGAAAGGGAGTCGACCAGCTCCGGGACGAAATCCGCGGCTACCTGGACATGGGATTCGAGGCCGTCAAGATCAAGATCGGCGGAGCGCCCTTGGAAGAAGACGTCAGGCGCATCGAGGCCGTTCTCGACGTGGTGGGCGGCGAGGGACGGCGTCTGGCCGTTGACGCCAACGGTCGGTTCAGCCTCTCCGAGGCGATCCGCTACGCCGAGATCCTAGGGCCTTATCGACTCAAGTGGTACGAAGAACCGGGCGATCCGCTCGACTACGCGCTCCACTCCGCCGTGGCCGAGGTCTCCACCGTCCCGGTCGCTACGGGAGAAAATCTATTCTCCACCGTTGACGCCCGCAATCTGATCCGGTATGGAGGACTCAGACCGGACCGAGATGTCCTCCAGTTCGATCCTGTTCTGAGCTATGGCCTGGTCGAATACTTGGGAACGCTCGAGATGCTCGCGCGACACGGATGGTCGCCGCGCCGGTGCGTTCCCCACGGCGGACACCCGTTCGGGCTACACATTGCGGCGGGCCTGGGACTGGGAGGAAATGAGGCGTATCCCAAGGTGTTTCAACCCTTTGGGAGATTCGCCGCCGGGACGACTCTCGACAGAGGATTCGCCACGCTTCCCGAGGCGCCGGGCATCGGCTACGAGCGGGTTCCCGGCCTGTGCGACATCTTCCGGTCGCTCGTGGAGTAGGGCGTGGCCGCGCCGCACCTCGTCGGCGAGGCGTCTTTTTGCCGTTCTTTGCAACGATTTGCCCAAGATGTCGTCCATAGGAGCGTCTGACGTTCCGGGAGAAATGGGCGTTCTTGCCCGCGCGCCCCGATACTCATGGCGATCGAGAGGGCGAGACGCTACGATGTTCACGGACACCTTCAAGGAGAGGAAACACACGAGTAATGCGAGAAAGAGATCGGTTCCCCAATCCCATCGTCGTCGGGTTCATCCTGGTTCTGGCGATTCTGGGTTCTGCTTCCTACGGCGCCGAGATTCGAATGTCGAACGGCCGAATGATCGAGGGCGAGATCGTCAAAGTGACGAGCGACAACGTGACCGTGAACCACGGCGGCGTGGAGATTCTCGTTCCACGCGCGCAGATCGTCGAGCCGGATTTCGACGATCTCTACGCCCAGGCGGAGAAAGCCGTGGTTGTCCGCGACCATGCGAAGGCCATCGCTCTCTGTCGTGAGATCCTGGTGTGGCAACCCAAACACGCCGATGCGACGAGTCTTCTCCGGCGCAGCGAAGACGCCCTGAAAAACGTTCGAGAGAAAGAGCGAGCGGCCGAGGTGGCCCGGGCCAAGGAAAAAGCCGCCGTACGGCAACGAGACGCCGACGTGCTCAAAGCCGAAGATCTGTTCAAGGACGGAAACCTGAACGACGCCGCGGCCATTTGCGATCGGATCCTCTCCGAAGCGCCCGATCACGCCGGCGCGAGGCGACTGCGTTCCCGGATTCAAGAAGCTCAGGACGAGGAGCGCGGCGAGATCGAAGCGGCGAGACGGAGAATCGAAGCGGCCAGCCAGAGACAGGAAGAAGCCGTGAGAAAAGCCCGGGAGGCGGAAGAGCGGGCGGAGAGAGTCAAGACGCCGGAGTATCTTCAGGGAGTCCTCGGGAAGATCCGGGAGAGGATCGCCACCGTCGACGACTACACGTGCACCCGAACGACGAACAGCTGGACACCCGAGGGGCTCGCCGTTCTCAGAGAAGACATCTGCTTCAAGCGCCCGGATCTGACCCTCAACACGCAGACCTACCTGCAGAGTCCCGTGCTCGACCAGGTCGGGTTTGTCCAGAAAAGCGCGGCGGACCCGAAGGTCGCCTGGAAGATTTCCGTTCCGCCGCCCCCGCGAGAAGCCCCGACGCCGGCTGTTGTCGACTACGAAGGGGGAAACGTGCCGACGCCCCCGCCGACGCCGGCGCCCCCTCGGGCCACGCGCTACGATCTCGAGCGTCTGCGCAAAGAGGGTTTCAGCGCCCAGGACGCCGTGCCATCGGGCGATCTGCTCCGCCCCTTCGACCTTTGCGGCACGTCGACGTTGCAGCTCGTGTTGGAGACCGAGACGGACTGGGTCCTCACGGCCCAGCTGCCCGAAGCGCCCGGGTCGCCCGTGCTCTTGCGGCTCACCATCAACCAGACCTGCGGCATTCCGGTTCGCATGGAGGGGTTGGACGCGTCGGGCAATCCAATGATTGTGGCCGAGGTCTCCTCGCTCCGGGTCAACTCCGGCCTCGAGGACGGCGACTTTGCCCTCACGCCTCCCCAGGGGTTCGTTGTGACCGATGGCACAGGGGCTCTGATCAACGCCTTGAAGAGTCGCCCCGCGCAGTGATTCCGTCGCACAGGAGCCGAACGCCATGGACACGATGATCGTCACGGGCGGCGCGGGGTTCATCGGGACGAACTTCGTCCGCCATGCCCTGGCGCACACCGAGTGCCGAGTCGTCGTGTTCGATAAGCTCACCTACGCGGGCAACCTCTGCAGCCTTGCGGAGGTGAACGACGATTCGCGCTACGCCTTCGTCGAGGGCGACATCGCCGACCGCGAGACGGTCGAACGCCTCTTCCGCGAGCACCGCCCGACCCGCGTCGTCAACTTCGCTGCCGAAACCCACGTGGACCGCTCGATCGACGATCCGCGCCCGTTCGTCTTCTCGAATCTCGTCGGCGTGTACGAACTCCTCGAAACCTCCCGGCGATTCCTGGCCGAACTCGACGAGGCCGCGCGCGAACGATTCCGCTTCCTCCACGTTTCGACCGACGAAGTCTATGGCTCGCTCGGACCCCAAGGGCTCTTTTCCGAAACCACCCCCTACGCGCCCAACTCCCCCTACGCCGCGACCAAGGCCGGGGCCGACCACCTGGTCCGGGCCTACTTCAAGACCTACGGCGTCCCCGCGCTCATCACCAACTGCTCGAACAACTACGGCCCGTTCCAGTACCCCGAGAAGTTCATCCCGCTCGCCCTTCTCAACCTCGCCGAGGGCAAAACGGTCCCCATTTACGGCGACGGGAGCAACGTGCGCGACTGGCTCTACGTCGAGGACCATTGCGCGGGCATCCAGCTCGCGCTCGAACGCGGGAAACCGGGCGAGAAGTACAATATCGGCGGTTCGAACGAACACACGAACCTCGAAGTGATCGACCACGTCTGCGCCGCGCTCGAGGCGATTCTCCCGGCGTCCGAGAATCCCGTCCTCGTCAAACAAGGCATCGCGGCCTACTCCTTCCTCAAGAAGTTCGTCCAGGATCGCCCTGCCCACGACAAGCGCTACGCCATCGATGCCTCCAAGATTCGGCGCGAGCTGGGCTGGACGCCCGCCCACGATTTCGCCTCGGGCATCGAACGCACCGTCCGCTGGTATCTCGAGCACCGCGATTGGTGCGAAGAGGTCCAGTCGGGGAAATACCGGCGCGAGCGTCTCGGCCTGAAGACCGACGGGCGCTAAGAGCGTGTATGAAGAGGTTCTGAGCGCTGAAAGTGCGACCTATCATGGCCTGGGGCAGAGCGAGTGTAGCGAGCGACGCCCCCGGTTTTTGGGCGTCTTGTCAAATAGAGCGATTGCCAAAAGTTCGTAGCGATTGGAGACCCCGCACACAGGCTGGATCTCGATTCCGCCTACCCGCTCCGGCGGCATATCGCTCTGAAGCCGGCGCGCTTGTCTCTGCGGTCGCGAGCCAGGCTGTTCCAGAATCGAGTACCCGCGACCCGATACGGAATTCTGACACGCGCTATAAGGCACACAATTCACATAAGACCCCAGTAGTGTCCAAAACAGGTTCCCCGGAGGGGAACAATTTGAATAGCCCTGGGTGAAACCCAGGGAAAAGACGTTCCCGTTT
>JAFGFN010000164.1 GCA_016931035.1 Candidatus Sumerlaeota bacterium | reverse complement strand
TGCTGGAACTCGAACTGGCCTGGCGCAATGACGATTTTGATGAAATCTGGCTGCTCTCCGCGTAGCGGAAGTGAGATGCACCCCCGGGCGAGCAAGATTCCGCTTGACTTCGCCTACACCCGTAGGCTATAGATTACCCCCATGGTCCCAGCTCCGTCCGCCCGCGGGTCCGCCCGGTCCGCGAGTCGGGCCGCACAGAAAGGAATCCGATTCTCGCCATGACCTCGCACAAAGAAGAATCCCTCCCTTCCGTCTCCTCCGCCGAGTGGGAAGTCATCGAGACCCTGTGGGACAACGGCCCGCTGGCCGCGCGCGACGTGTTCGCGGCTTTGCCCGCCGGTCACGGCTGGGCCTACAAGACCGTCAAGACGCTTCTTTCGCGCCTCGTGGCCAAGGGCGCGGTGGACTACCAACAAGTGGGCAACTCCTACTTGTACCGCGCGGTCTATAGCCGCGATCAGATGACGCACAAAGAGGTCAAGGGGTTTGTCGAGCGCGTTCTCGACGGCGCGTCGCTTCCCATCTTGGCGCGCTTGATCGAGCGCGAAGACCTGTCCGACGACCAGATCGCCGATCTGCGGCGACTGCTGGCCGAGAAGGAGCGTAAGAGCCTCGGCAAGGAAGAGAGAAGGCCTCGATGAACGCGGTGGCGAGACTCTCGCAGGATTGGCTGGATTGGGCTCTTGCCGTAGGGTGGCAGTTGGGGCTTCTGGTTGCGCTTGTTGCGCTTGTTTCCGCCGTCATGGGGCGATTTTCCGCCCGAACGCGATACGCTCTGTGGCTATTAGTGCTTGTAAAGGCGCTTACGCCGCCCACGATATACGCGCCTTGGGGTATAGGCGTCTGGGGTATCGCGCCGCTCTTCGAACATGTTCAATCGGGTCCGCCGACAGCCGACGTGACGTCGGCCTTTTCGCAGATGGAGCCGGGAGACAACGCGGCTTTCGCTTTCGACGATGCCGAGCGTGTACTCCCTCCCCAGTCCTCCGGCATGTCGACGACGGTCGCCGCTTCCGCGTCTCCCGGCTCCGAGAAGACAGAGCGCCCGATTCGCTCCGTCTCCCAGAATGGGGACTCGACAACGCCACGCACCGCTTCGCCGCGTTCGACGGTGAATTCGGAGACGATTGCAGCCTCGCTGTTCGTCGCGTGGCTGCTAGGCGCACTGGCCTTCACCTGCTCGATGATCGTGCAACAAGTCCGGCTTGCGCGCGCGCTTCGTTCGGCGCGCGCGATCGAAGAGGGACCGTTGCGCGTGGCGCTCGAACGCCTTGCGCTCAAGTTCGGAAACAGGCCGGCGCCGGAACTGCTGGTCTCGGACACGGTAAGCAGTCCGCTCTTGTTCGGTCTGTGGCGTCCGCGCATCGTGTTGCCCGCGTCGCTAGCCGAGACGCTCGATTCGGACGAGATCGACGACATATTGCTTCACGAGCTCACGCATTGGCGGCGACGCGATCTGATCGTCTGTTGGGTCCAGCTTCTCGCCCAAACGATCCTCTGGTTCCACCCGTTTCTCTGGTTTGCCAACGCGCGCATCCGCCACGAACGCGAGTGCGCGTGCGACGAAACGGCGATCGCGCTTGGAGAAGGCTCTCCCCGACGTTATGGCGAGTCGCTTCTCAAGGCGGTGTTGGCCGCTCGGGCGCGCCCGGCCGCGGCGCTGGGATTTCCGGGCATTTTCGAACGCGGAGGAAGACTCCAGAACCGCCTGGAGGCCGTAATGAATGCGACTCCGCGCAATCCCCTGTATCGCTATCTGAATTGGGTGTTCGTCGCGGCGTTCGCTCTCGTGTTCTTTCCGATGGCGTCGTGCAGCGTCTCCTCCAACGCGCGGATGGACCAAGTGCTCGACGTTCAAGCGAAACGGTGGAAGGGGGACGAATGGCTCGCCCAACTGAACGATACCCAACGACTTTATGTCGAATGGGCGGAGAAGCGGTATAACGAGTTCTTCGATCGCCGGGATTACTCGGGTCTGGGCGAAGATCGGCGCAAGGAGATGGAATCCGTGTGGCTTTATCTGCTGAGAGGCTCCGGGAATCGGGATTACTACAGGAGTATCGA
Organism: Candidatus Sumerlaeota bacterium; assembly: GCA_016931035.1. Taxonomy (GTDB): domain Bacteria; phylum Sumerlaeota; class Sumerlaeia; order UBA8349; family UBA8349; genus JAFGFN01. Next base: position 4,477 of record JAFGFN010000164.1, on the reverse strand, counting down.
CTCCCTCGGCGCGATACGCAGCCGCAAGGCGATCGCGCCGCTTCTCGAACTCGCCACCTCGCGCAACGAGAAGGGCGGCCGCGCGCGTTGGATGTCGGTTCGGGCGCTCGGCGCGATCGGCGACGAGTCGGTCGTCCCCGAGTTGATCCCGTTCGTGTATCATTTCGACCGGCCCACCCGCATCTGGGCTCAAGTATCGCTTGTCCGCCTGACGGGCCGGAACTTCGGAAACGACTGGTCGGTATGGGCCGAGTGGTGGGAATCGCAAGGCGAAAACCGCTCTTTCCCGCCCGAGAAGGTCGTATGGAGCGACAGCGATCCGTGCGACCCGAGATTGCAGGCCAAGGGAGATGCAAGATTCGTTCAGAAGGAGATATCCGGCCTATCTGAGGCGGAGTCCATAGAAGAGGTCGGCGATTCGCCGGGCGACTGATGCTCGCGCGGCGATCCGACAATCACGTCCGAGTCCCGTAGCAGCCATTGCCCGCCATTCGTCGAGAATCCCTGTTGGGGACGTGGCAAAACGGACCGAGAATGAAAAAGAGTACTTAGGAGACCGTACCTGCAACAAGGCAGACTCGAATTCGCTAGAACAGGGAGAAAAGAGATGAATTGGATTGTCGAACGATTCAGGGGTCGCCACGCGAGGGCTTTTCTCGGCGCGTTGGCGATGAGTTTCGCCGCCGTCCCTGCCGCTTCGGGCGTGGACGGATGGGCTTCGATGAACGGCGGCACGACGGGCGGCGCCGGAGGACCCACCGTCAGCGTCAGCAACGAAACGGACTTGAAATACTACGCGGGGCAAACGGGTCCGTACGTCATCCAGATTCAGGGAACGATTGCGTTGACCGAAGACGGCAACAGCGAGACCGAAGACGTGGTATTCCCAACCTCGAACAAGACCTTCATCGGGCTCGGAACGGACGCCACCGTCATCGGCGGTTTCAAGGTCAAGGACAACGTCGGCAATGTCATCTTCCAGAGACTGACAATCAGCAACGTCAACGATCTTGGGGAGGGCGACGGCATTACGGTCAAGGGGAGCATCGCTGGGGACCAGGCCACCGTGCATCCGCGCAACATCTGGATCGACCACTGCAACTTCGTCGACAATCCGGACGGCCAGGTGGACTGCTCACGTGCGAGCGATTACATCACGATCTCCTGGTGCAAGTTCTACTACACCTTCGATAGCGGTCATAACTTCGTCAACCTGACGGGCGGCGCCGGCGACGAGGACTATGGCGACTACCGAATCGCTTTCCACCATAACTGGTGGGGCGCCTTGTGCGATCAGAGAATGCCGGCCCAGCGATTCGGCAGCTGTCACATGTACAACAACTACTTCAGCTGCACCGGCAACGAGTATTGCTCGTGCGCTCGCGTGACGGCCCACATCCTGTCCGAGAACAACTACTATGACGGCGTCGAGAAGCCGCTCATCAAGGACGATGCGGGCTTCACGCCGAAGATCAAAGCCGTCGGAAACACATATAACAACTGCACCGGCGAGATCGATTACGGCACGGATACCGTCTTCACGCCTCCGTATTCCTACTCTCTCTACCCCACCGGGTGCGTTCCCACCCTCGTGATGGCGGGCGCGGGTGTCGCCGGTGTCGATCCCACGCCCGATTCGACGCCGCCGGCCGCACCGACCGGATTGAGGATCAGATCCTCCGACGGACTCGTCGCTTTGGATTGGACCGACAACACGGAACAAGACCTCCAGAGCTACAGTGTCAAGCGTTCCACGACGCCCGGCGGGCCGTACACCACGATTGCCTCGGACGTGAGGCTGCGCGCCTTCAGCGACTATACGGTGGTCAACGACACACCCTACTACTACGTCCTTTCGGCGGTGGATCGCTGGTCGAACGAATCGACCGACTCCAGCGAAGTCGGCGCCACGCCGGAGACGGGAGCGCAATTCCCGGCGTTCCTCGTGAACTGCGGAGGCGATGCCGCGAGTCCGTTCACGGCCGACGCGTACCACTCTCTCAAGGGCAGCGACGCCGACACCGACTCGCATACGATCGACCTCAGCGCCGTGACGGATCCCGCCCCGACCGCTGTCTATCGAAGTGATCGTCGCGGCAGGACTTTCAACTACACCTTCCCCGGCCTGACGCCCGGATTGGATTCCACCGTCCGCTTGCACTTCAGCGAATACTACTTCAGTGAGGCCGGAAGGCGCGTGACCGACGTCTCTATCAATGGGACACTCGTGTTGGACGATTTCGACGTTTACGCCGAAGCGGGCGCCAAGGACAAGGCGATCGATCGGGAATTCGCCACCTCGGTCAACGGCGACGGACAGATTGCGGTCGGGTTCGCCGAGGTCGTCGACAAAGGGCTAGTCTGCGGCATCGAGGTTTGGACCGATACGCCGCCGAACCCCGCGCCTACGCCCACGCCGACACCGCTGGCCGCACACGTCGAGAACTGGATGCTCTACTAGACGAGTGTCCGTAGGAATGTAGCTGAGGAACGATCGAATCGAAAGAACTGCAAAGAGACCTATGCACGAGGAGAGATCATGAAAATGCGCAACAGAAGACCCCTTGGGACGATCGGCGCGCTCGTCCTTGTCGTCGCGATGTCCATGACGGCCGCGGCCGCGGAGATCGGCGCGAACGCCCAGCCGCTCGCAGACGCCACCGCCTCCTCTCAGAGCACCGACCCGAGCCCCATCTATAACCTCACCGGCTTCGCCGCCCAGCCCAGTTATCCGGGCGTCCCCACCCACACCTTCAGTCCCGCCGCGACGGACGGCGGCGGCGCGATCCCCGAAACCGATCCCGGATACGCGCAGGTCTCGACGCCGCTCGAGTTCGCCCAAGCGCTCTATTCGGCGAACAAGGACAAGGGCGTCAAGGTGATCGAGATCATGAACGACCTCGATCTCGGATGGAACGAGGTCGGCACATCGGTACAACTCATGGCCTCCACGCCGTTCGCCTCGGCCATCGCACCGAAACTCCACCCTGTGCTCCTGACCTCGGGCGTCAGCGTCGTTGTCATCAATCCCAAGTACGGCGGCCTCACGATCTTCTCGGCTAACGGAGCTGCGATCCGCCATTGCATCTGGAGCGTCAAAGCCACGTCGAACATCATCATTCGCAATCTGAAGTTCGACGAGTTGTGGGAATGGGACGAGGAGAGCAAGGGCGATTACGACAAGAACAACTGGGATTTCATCGATCTCGGCGTCGGCGGCGGCACCGTCGACCACGTCTGGATCGACCACTGCACGTTTACGCACGCCTACGACGGCATCGCCGACAACAAAGGGGGCGTCAGCAACGTCACCTACTCGTGGAACAAGTACACGGGAGACGACGGCGCCACCAACCCCAACAGCTTCGTGCGCCAGCAGATCGTCGCGCTCGAAGCCAACCCGACCGCCTACCCGATGTACAACTTCCTTCGCACGCGCGGGTTCAGCGTCGAGGACATTGTTCAGATCCTCCAAGGGACCAAGAAGACCATGGCGATCGGTGAACTCTCGCTCGATCCGGTGAACGTGAACGCGTCCGTCACCTTCCACCATCAGTGGTACATCGATCCCTGGGACCGCTTGCCTCGTTTGGCCGGCGGCCAGGCGCACAACTACAACATCTATGTCGACTGCACCGGGGTGCTGGCCGCGAGGCGATTGCGCGACAGCATTGCGGCGACGATGAGCCCGGCGGACCAGATCACGCTCAACGACACGTACAACTTCAAACCGCCCATCAACGGGAGCATCTCCACGGAGGACGGGGCCCTGTTCGTCGAAAAATCGGTCTATATCGACTGCAACTACCCGCTGCGCAACAACCAGACCGATCCCTCGAACCCCATTTACACCGGCAAGATCAAGGCTGAGGACACGATCTACATCTACCACAACGAGGATGGCACCACCACGACCGTCCGCGGCGACAGCACCGATCCAGGCAATCCCCTCGGTCCGTTCCAGGCGCCGATCAAGCCGTTCTCCTGGAACACGCCCGACGGCAGCGCCCCCTACGCTCTGCCGGAAGCCGCCTACGACGATCCCGCCGACCTCGAGTCCATCGTCACCGATCCGTCGGCAGGAGCGGGGGCCGGCGTCATCGTCTGGGACAAATCCAACTGGTTGAAGACCGACTACGGCTCCTTCGGGCCCGAGAATCCGTCGTCGGTTTCTCCGGCCCAATGGATGCGGTATTGACGAGGGAGCCTCTCGAAGCGCGGCAGCTCGGGCATGACGGGCAACGGCCCGCAGGCGAATTCCAGAGGGTGCACACCTTCGGAGGAGCATCTACCTTCCTGGCGCAGCCGATCTGCCCGGATCCGCCCGTTTGGCTCCTGCGTGTGCCGCATCGCCCCCACGTCCCGGAAGCGTCCTCGGACCCATAATCCAAGAGCGTGTGTGAGAAGTGTGCCGTCACGGCTCTTGCGTGCGCCGCTACGCCGCGCCGCAAGACCGACGCGCCAGCGCAATATCATG
>JAFGFN010000163.1 GCA_016931035.1 Candidatus Sumerlaeota bacterium | reverse complement strand
TGCTGGAACTCGAACTGGCCTGGCGCAATGACGATTTTGATGAAATCTGGCTGCTCTCCGCGTAGCGGAAGTGAGATGCACCCTTCCCCGCGTTCCTTATGAAATCGCGCTTGCAATGCGGTGCCATATGTAGTACCATGCTGTCATGGCGAGATACAGGGCCGTCATCGACACGAACGTGCTGTACGCGGGTCTGTACTCGGCAAGCGGAGCTTCGCATCTGGTCCTGCGCCTGATAGAAAAACGCGTTGTCGTGCCGCTTCTATCGACGGCGTTGCTCTTCGAGTACGAGGAGGTGCTGAAGCGCAACCGCAGGTCGCTCGGTTTGACGAACCGCGCGATAGAGGACGTGCTCGACGGCCTTTGCGCGCGAGGCGAATGCCGGAAGGTCCATTTCCTATGGCGTCCGCAGCTGTCCGATCCGAAGGACGATCACATTCTGGAGCTGGCGGTGGCCGCGGGCAGCGCGGACATTGTGACGCATAACGTGGGCGACTTCGCCGGAGCTTCCGCCTTCGGCGTCCGAATCGTCCGGCCCGCCGAACTGCTGGAGGAACTGAGATGAGCGCATTGAACCTACGACTGCCGGACTCGATACACCGGCACATCCGAGAGATAGCGAAACGCGACGGCGTTTCGATCAATCTGTTCATTACCTCCGCGGTCGCCGAGAAGATATCGGCTCTGGCCACGGAAGACATCCTCGCGGCGCGCGCAAAAAGCGCCCGCAAAGGCGCCTTCAAAAAAGTCCTCAACCGCGTCCCCAAGCGCAAGCCGCTGCCGGGTGACGAGTTGTGAGAACTCGCGCGATATTCGCCAGGCGGGCCACGTCGTCACTACAAGACCTTGACACTTGACGACATGAAGGATCTCACCGGGCGAACTCGCCGACCGGGCCGTCAGGGGCAATGATGTCGCCCAGATCGCGAAGAGGAGTGTCCACCTCTTGCGGCCCGTCGGCCCAACAGTTGACGTCGTACGGGTCGAAGAACACGACCAGGCAATCGTTCCTGATTCCCCAGCGCCGGTAGTTGTGCGCTGTGGGCTCGGCCCCCTCTCGGAAGAATACAATGCCATTTGCGGCGAATCGCTTCTCGAGAACGTCCACGCACCGCGCCGCGATTCGTTGGAGACAGTCGGCGTCGCTCAGGAACAAATCCCCAAGCTCCAGCGATTTCCCGCTGGATAGGTCGAAATTCACGACCGCTGTCGTCGAGTATCCGTGAACGCCTCCCGTATGACCCCACTCGTAAATCCGAACGCTGATGAGGCGCGAGGACGACGTGAGCACATCGGCCTTTCGAGTGTAGTCCCAGCCCGGGGGATCGCACTTGAGACTCTTGCCCAAAGACCGGGCCCACTCTTTGTAGTCCGACTCGACATGCTGCTTGAATTTGCGGATACCCGCGGTCATGTCGAGGAGCGAATTGACGCGAATTGCGACCGTGTCGTCGAGACCGTCGACCGAGAGCTGGTCCACCTCGATCGTGAAATGCGAGTCGGGATCGGTTTCGCGGATCGTCTCCTTGTGGATTCGATACAGAGTGGCGTTTCGATCCGGAGGGGTTACCGTGCATACAAGAGTGCGCGACGTCCCGTTCTCCTCCGACGCCGTTCGGCTCGTCTTGGGTGCGGCTCCAGAAGCCACGGACCGCCCGGTCTGCGCCGAACAGGCGGTTGAGAGCAGGAGCGATGCGAAGAGGAACCGAATTCGATTCACGGCCTACCTCCGAACCTATATGTTTGGCGTTCTCTGGCCGGTCGGGCGGTCACATTTCCCACGAGAGGCGGCAGGAAACGCGCCAGCCCTGCATTTTCTTGCACCGCTTACCCCCGGCCAGAAGGCGATCTTAAGAAGGTGTGTGAGAAGGCTCTGAGCGCTGAAAGCGCGACTGACGGAGCTCATCCCTGAAACTCGATGATGATCGAGGCGCGGGCTTCGATGCGGTCGTCGAGTTCGTCGATGGCTTCGAGGACCCAATCGATCACGTCTTCGAGATCGCTCTGAGGGCTGAGCGTCTGCTGGAGGGTCTCCTGGACCGTGCGCGAGGAGAGAATGATGGCGCGGTCTTCGGCTACGATTCTCTCGAGGACGCTCTCGGGAACTCTCTCGGCGGTAAGGAAGAGAGAATACGCGTAAGGGGTCGACTGCAGCTTGTCGAGGAAGGAGTCGATCCGTTGTTCGGCCTGCTGGGCGCGTTGACGGAGCTCCTCGCGGCCCGAGCGGGCCAGGTAGGTTTCGAGCGTTCCCACGTGATAGAGGAAGTCGTTGGAGACGTGGACCAGGAACGCTCGGAGCGACTCGTCGCAAAGACGGCGCGCCTCGGGCGTTCCGTGGCCCGGATAATCCTTGAGTTGGTCGCGGATCTCATTGACCCATTCTCTGACCACGGGGTTCGAAATCGGTTCGGAAAACGCCACGAAACCTTCTCCTCTCTTCTTCTCTTCCTTCGTCTACTCGTCCAACGCCTTGCCGAGCTGCCAGTACGGCAGAAGGATCGAGAGCGCCAGGAAGAGCACAATCGCTCCCATCACGACGATCAACGCCGGCTCGAGAATCGCGTTGAGCGTGCGGATGCTCGTATCGACGTCCGCGTCGTAGGTCTGCGCCACCTTGTCGAACATGGCATCGAGTCGGCCGGCCTCGTCTCCGATGGCGATCATATCGACAACGAGATCGGGGAACAAGCCGGACTCGCGTATCGGCTGGTCGATCCGGCCGCCTCGTTCGATGTGGTCGTGGGTCTTCCTGAGCATCTCGGCCACGAGCGTGTTCTCGGAGGTCTCGGCGGTGATCGAGAGCGCTTCGAGCAGCGGAATGCCGGCGTGCAGGAGGTTCGACACGGTGCGCGAGGTGCGCGTCACGTTGATTTTGACGACGAGAGGCGCAACGATGGGAATTCGATACTTCATGAGGTCCCACGCGCGTCTTATGCCCGGGTTGGACCGGACCAGATGGCGCGCGGCGAAGGCGGCGCCCGCGACCACAAGAATGATGAGCCACCAGAAGTGGCTGACGAACGTGCTCAATCCCAACACGAGGACGGTCGGGCCGGGCAATTTCACGTCCGCGTCCGCGTAAACGGACTTGAAGACCGGCATGGCGAAGCCGAGGATGATCAGGATCACCAGGCCGCAGACGATCAGAGCCGCTACGGGATACGCCAGCGCCCCCGTGACCCGCCGACGGATGTCGTAGCGCCGCTCCATGATCTCGGCCAGGTACTTGAGCGAGCCTTCGAGAATCCCGCCCGCTTCGCCGATTCGGATCACGCTGATCACGAGCGGCGAGAAGATGTCGGGATGAGCGGCCAGCGAGTCGGTGAGCGAGCTGCCTTCCTCGACGCGGCGTCCCACGTCGGCGACCACTTTCTTCAGGCGCGGGTGCTCGACGCGCACCGACAGGGTGTGGAGGCATTGGACCAGCGGGATGCCGACGTCGACCAGGGTCGCCAGCTGACGACAGAAGGCCGTCATCTGCGCCAGGCCCGGAGCGCCGAAGTAGATGTGGATGTCCTTGTTGAGGAGGCTTCTTCCACCTCCGGACTCGACGGTGGGGATCTCGGGCGCCTCTTTCGGCGCCGCAGCCTTGGCCGACGCCTTGGGCGCCTTTTCGACGGACGCGCCGCCTTTGAGCTTGGTGCGAAGCGAATCGCGCAAGGCGTCCTTCGTCTCCTGGTCGTTGCTTGACGGTGTCATGGGTTCCTCCGATTCTGAATTACTCTCAGCCGAGGAAGGCTGAGCCCCAACGGATATCCCGGCGCCCGACCGCGCATCCGGGCGGGTCTTCTGTCGGCGCCACGGAGAGCGGCCGTCCTATTCTTCGTCCAACAGAACCTCCAGCACCTCCTCGGGCGAGGTGTCGCCGCTCTGAAGTCTGGCGGCCACGTTCGACAGCATCGAGGCGAAACCCTTCGCCCGGTTGACCGCTACGAGATCTCCTTCGTTCTTGCCCGACAGGATTCCCTCCGCCAAGGCATCGTTCATCGGCAGCAGTTCGAACACCCCCGATCGGCCTCGGTAGCCCGTGTTCAGGCATTCGTCGCACCCCTTGGCGCGATACATGCGCTTTCGAGCCGCCTTCTCGATGCGAAGGCTCTTGAGCACTTCCGGACCGGGGGTGAACGCCTTGCGGCATTCCGGACACAGTTTGCGAAGCAGACGCTGACTGATGACTCCGCTGACGGCGCTGACCAGCGTATAGGAGTCGATTCCCATGTGGCCGAGAGTGGCGAAGGCGCCGACGGCCGTGTTGGTGTGCAGAGTGCTCAGGACCTGGTGTCCCGTCAGCGCGGCCCGCATAGCGATTCGCGCGGTCTCGGGGTCGCGAACTTCTCCGACCATGATCACGTCGGGGTCCTGTCGCAGAATCGCGCGCAGTCCGTCGGCGAAACCGAGTTCGATGTTGGCGTCCACCTGGACCTGGTTGATCCCCTCGATGCGGTACTCGACCGGGTCCTCGATCGTGACGATGTTCTTGGTCTCGGCATTGATCGTGTTGAGCGCCGCGTAGAGAGTGGAGGTCTTGCCCGACCCGGTCGGGCCGGTCACGAGAACCAACCCGTGGGGACGCGAGATCCACCTGCGGACTTCTTCGCACTGGACGGGCAACATGCCCAGGTCTTCCAGGCTGTGCATGACCTGACTCTTGTCGAGAACGCGAATCACGGTTTTCTCGCCCTGGTGCGTGGGCAGAGTCGAAACGCGGAAATCGAACGCCCCGTTGGCGATGGCGAGCGAAAAATGACCGTCTTGGGGATGACGCCGCTCGGTCACGTCGAGGTTGGCCAGGACCTTGATCCGGCTGACGATCGAGAGAACGAGGGCTCGCGGGATCTCGACGATCTGCCGGAGACGACCGTCGATGCGGTAGCGCACGCGAAGACCCGCCGCGCTCGGTTCCAGGTGAATATCGGTCGCCCGGTGGCGGATTGCGCCTTCGACCACGGTGGAGACCAGCTCGACGGCCGAGCGACTGTCGATCAATTGATCGGGGAAGTCGACTGAAACGTCCGCCGAGGCGGCGGGCGTGTCGCCGGCTCGGGTCATGGCCGGTTGAGCGGGGGCGACCGGCGATGCTCCGTACAGCTGGTTGATGCGCGAAATCAGTCGCTGCGCGCTTGCCGCGAATGCAAGCACCGGCGTTCCCATCAGGAGCGAAAGAGTGTCGGAAAGAGGAAGGAAGAAAGGATCCGAGACGGCGATTTCCAGGACGCCGCGGTTGCGCCGATGCGGCAAAACGAGATTCTGCCGGATGAACGATTCGGGCATCGCGCGGCGCAAGGTGTCGGCCGGCTGGATCTCGGCCACGTCGATCTCGGGTATTTGCGGCTCGGAATCGATGAAGGCCATGATTTCGTCGTTGAGCACGGGGATGCGATCCTCGCCCTTGTCCTCGCAAGCCTTGAGGATCTCGTCGCAGTCCGACTGCGACAGGACGTCGTTGAACCGCAAGAGGTTCAGCGCCAGTTGGAGACGATTCATCTTCTTGACCGGCCAAGTGACCCCCGCCACGGCGCGATTCACCGCGCGAGGAGTGAGCAGTCCGCTCCGAATCAGGCGATCGATCGGGTTGCCGCGGCCCGATCCTTCGGCGGCCTTCTTGCTTTGTGGGGCCGAGACGCCGGCCTGGCCGAGAATCGCGGTCAATTCTTCGGCCGACGGCTTGCTGGCGCTCACCATCGTCTTGATGTCGTCGTCGGTGAGGTAGACGGGTTGCGACAGCGCGTCGTGGATCATTCCGACCTGGGGTCTTTTCGACTCCTTGGATTCCTTGGGCGAAAAGGTCAGATCGATTTCCATCGTCATGAGATCGCGCAGACCGCGCACGGAGAAGCCCAAGAGGTCGCGCGAGCTCCTGAGCGAGACGTCCTGCTTGAGAACGTCCATCAGGGACTTCGATTGCTCCTGTTGACGTTCCACGAAGCTCGCGTACGTGTCGGAGTCGATCATGCCGGCTTCTCGAAAAAGCCACGCCATCCGAAAAGGATCGGATCTCATTCCCTTTGCCGTCCTCTCTTCCGGCGCCGTCTTGCGCGCCGATTCGGGCGGATCTTGCTGGAAGCAGACACCAGATCCGCGCCGGCGGACCCCCGTGTGCTCCCCTGCGTCTACTGAACCGCGGTCGGCGCCGCCGCGTCGCCCGCGGGCGCAGCCGCGGGGGTCGGGGCGCCCACCTCCTCGCTCAAGAGTATGCGGCGCTCATGAGCGGGATTGACGTTTGCCAAGTACGTCTGAGTAATCTTCAGCGAATAAACGCCTGCCTTGTGCGTCGCCGTCACGGTCACCGCCACGTCGCCCGGCCGGGGCTTGAGGAACTTGCCCGCGTAGACCGGATCGTCGTCCGACGTCGCCGGACGCATTCCCACCGTGAATGAATCCCCGTCGGCCGGGAACGAGCGCGGAGCGATCTCGGCCGTCGGACCGCCCGGCATCGAGGCGAGGGCCGCGCAAGCGGCCTCGAAAGCCGTCCGCGCCAGGCTCCTCGCTTGGCGTTCGGAATCGCTCCGGGCCAGATGGTGTCGGGCGACCGATTGCGAGGCGGCCAATCCCATCACGAGAATCGTGAGGATGGCCAGGACGGCGATGGCGACCACCAACGCCACTCCGCGCCTGCGGACGCTCGTTCGGTCGGTCTTGAGAGTGCTCGAGATCGTCACGGGATGTGTTCTCCTGGCCGTCCGCCCGAGGCGCTTACATAAGCCGCGCGGACGTGATCAGTTCGTAAGGCTTCTCAACTTTGCCCTCTCGGTCGGTCACCGTCACCTTGACGCGAATCACCCGGGGGTACTTGCCCGGCGCCAGAGTGCTCTGGAACACCGGTTCGAGCGCTTCGCCGACGAAGTCGGTGGCGTAGTCGAACCGGACCGTCGCCGGGAAGCGGCTGTCGGCCAGTCCGATCAGACGTCTTGTCTCGCGACTGGGTTTGTCCGTCATGCGCGCCCAGTCCAGGGCTTTGGTCTCGAGAACCGCCTGGAGCTCTCCGGCCTCTTGTTCCTTGGGCGGCATGTTTCCGATGCGCGTGAGGTAAAAATCGCGTCCCGTGAAGTAGCGCGAGCTCACGACCTCGCACTGCTCGGGAGCGAATTGGAGCGTCAGTGTGGTGGAATTGTCGTCGAGATACTCGGGGCGCACGGCGGCCTCGAGCACGGACACGACTTCATCGGTCACGGCTCGGGCGCAGGCTTGCATCGCCAGTCGGTCTTGGCCGCCGATGCACGACCGCTGCGTCTCTATCAGGATCCCGAAAACGACGCCGGTGACCACGGCGAGGATGGCCGAGACGACCATCACTTCGATCAAGGTCACCCCACGCCGACGGGAACGTTCAGGGGGTCGCGGTCGAGACGGCATATCCGACCACCTCCTTCCGGCGTGCCGAGGCCGAACCGGCGGACGATGTCGCGCCCGGCCCGGGAGACTCAGGCAACACCTCCACGGAGACTCGTATGCACGCTATCCCGCCCAGGGTCTCGCGGCGAAGGTGCGCGTTCCACTTGGCGGGCCTCCCGATCGCGCCGCCTTCTTTCGCGGCCACGGGAAAGGGATTCAACGAGACCTCGTCGGCGCTTCCTGCCGGGTCCTTGCGACGAATCGCCTGGTCGAGGGCGTCGTAACCGGCGGCCTGGAGTTGGGCCAGATAGCCGTGAGCGAGTTCCAGAGATTGTCCCTGACGACGCGTCAAGGAGAGATGCCTCAGTTGGCCTCGGTAAAGATCCACGACGCCAGCCAGCCCAAACGAAAGCAATAGGAGTGCGACAAGCACCTCGACCAGCGTCATCCCTCGCCGCGCACGTCTTCGATTCCTCAAAAAGGGCATAGGAATCCCCCCCCCGAACCGTGAATCACAGAACAGCGCCCCACATAATTAGGTATCGGCCGCTCTCGGCGGATCATGAGCTTACCCGAGCGGGTGAAATCGTTTTTCCCCTAAACCACTTACTTCAATAAGTATAGGAATCGCCGTGCGGATTCAACCCAAATCTCTCGGCGCCGCCGGCGCGCTCCTCCCCGATCCCCGCGAGCAAGGCGTCCCGCCGACAGCCGTGACGCGAATCCCGGTCCCCATGTCGCAAGACAACCCACCCTGTGTCCGCACCGCCTCCTCGGGCGGCGGATCGAGGGGTCTGTCGTCAATGGCGAGTGTCAAACGGGAGGCAGCTAGAAACGCCGGTGTTGAAGCGGCGCGTGTGTGCGTATGCACAGCTGGGAAAGGCTAGTTTGTCGGACATGCTGTTGCCAGCAATTCATGAGGCAGACCCCTCGATTCCGCTCATCATCCCACCAAAAGTGTACAGGATGCAGCGGGATGAAAACACACCGACACAGAGTATTCAAGCGAAATCTTGGCTCTTTTGCGCCGCGACTCGACTCCGCCGCTCCGAGACGAGAGCGGCTCGGTCCCGGCGTGGACATCAGGGGATTTGAATGCACACGTGGGCGCGTTCAGCTCTTGATGCCCAAGCGGCCGAGAATCCGTTCCATCAGGCACCACCGGGTCAGGGCCGACTGGAACAGATTGGCCCCGACGAACAGCGTGAAGAGGTACCAATAGGGGCTGACGAAATGTCCCAGGGCCAGACTGGCCATGATGAACGCACCCGCAATCAGCCGAATCCACCGTTCCATAGTCATTGGACGTCTCTCGCTTTCCGCCGCGATGTCGCGTTTCTCCCGTCTTCGTTCATTATCATTCGTCCAACGTCTCAGGCGCAAGACCATGACCCGGGCGGTTGCGATACACGAGGTAGTAGACGACGGGAATGATGAGAAGCGTGAACGCGGTCGAGACGAAGAGTCCGAAGATGAGGGCCCACGCCAGACCCGAGAAGATCGGGTCGAGCGTGATCGGCCACGCCGCAAGCATCGCCGCCCCCGCCGTCAGGACGATCGGACGGAACCGGACCGCTCCGGAGTGCAGGAGGGCGGTTTCGAGGTTGTCGCCGCAGCGAAGCGCATCGTGAACGAACTCGATCAAGAGAATGGCGTTGCGCACGGCGATGCCCGCCAACGCGATCATGCCGATCATGGCGGTGGCGGTGAAGAACGTCGGGTTGGGATAGCCTCCGACGGGATGATTGCCGATCCAGTTCAGGATCCAGAAGCCGGGCATGATGCCCAAGATAGTCAGGGGGATCGAGATCATCAGGATGAGGGGCATGAAGTACGACCCCGTCTGGTAGACGAGCAACATGTAGATGCCCAGGCAGGCCGCGGCGAAGGCCAGACCCAGGTCGCGGAACACATCGAGCGTGATCTTCCACTCGCCCTCGCCCGCCCAGTTCACGCGCGTTCCATCGGGCAGGTCCCACCCGATTCCGCCGCCGTTCCACAAGAACGTGCGGCGCCCGAGCGGTCGCGGGGCGTCGGGCCGGGTGCGTCCGCGATCGGCCTGAATGTCGATGATCGCCTCGGCGGGAGCGCGTCCCGCGACTTCGGCGAGCACGTAGGCGATGCGCTCGAGATTCTTGTGATAGATCGTTTTCTCCTCGGTCGTCTCGGTCCAGCTCCCCATGGCGGAGAGCGGGACGATGTTGCCCGAGGCGCCCTTGATGGCGAGGCTCTGGAGGTCCTTGATCGCCGACCGTTCGCTCCGGGGCATTCTCAGGACGATGCGCAACGGGTGGGTCTCGGTGTCGAGATGGACGATGGCGGGCGAGATTCCGGAAAGCGCCATCGAGACGGCGTCGGCGATATCGCGGGTCGAGACGCCCGAGAGCGCCGCTTTCTCTTTGTCGGTCTCGAAGATCCATTTCGATTGGTCGGCCTCGACCGTGTCGTCGACGTCCACGACCAGGGGCTCGCGCTCGAGACGCGAGCGGACGACTTTGGCGGCGGCGATCAGGTCGGCGTAGGAACGGCCGGGCTCTGCGGTGATCTCGGCGACGATGGTCGAGATGACGGGCGGCCCGGGAGGCATCTCGACGACCTTGACGTTTGCGCCGAACGGACGGCTCGCCTCGTCGAGGCGGTTGCGCAGTCGCAGGGCGATCTCGTGGGATTGCTGGGCGCGGTCCTTCTTATGCACCAGGTTGACGCGGATATCGCCGACGTGGGCTCCTTGTCGCAAGTAGTAGTGCCGCACGAGACCGTTGAAGTCCATGGCCGAGGTCAGGCCCGAATAGAGCGAGAAGTCGACCACCTCGGGCGCCGCGCGCAGCTCGGAGGCCAAGGCGCGAAGCGCCGCGTCGGTGGTCTCGAGCGTCGTCCCTTCGGGCATGTCCACGACGATTTGGAACTCGTTCTTGTTGTCGAAGGGAAGCATCTTGAGCGGCACCAGGCGCAGCGCGCCGAGCATCATGGCCGCGAAAAGCAGAAAGCACGTCCCGGCCAGCAGCGCCACGGCCTTGCGGTCGGAACTGAGAAAGAAGTCGAGCAGGCGCGCATAGACGCGGTAGGTGAGCGTTTGCTCGAGGCGGCTCGCCTTGTCTTCTTGAGAAGCGCTCGCGCCTTGCGCCTTCTTTCCTCTGGGTTTCATCACGTGGTAGCTCATCCACGGCGTGATCGTGAAGGCGACCACGAGCGACATAAGCATCGACACGGGAACGTTGAGCGCCATCGGCGCCATGTACGGCCCCATCATCCCGGTGATGAAGAAGAGCGGGATGAACGAGACGATCACGGCGAGCGTCGCGAGAATGATCGGCGGACGCACCTCGTTCACCGCCGTGAGCGTCGCCTTGAAGAACGGCTCCTTGCGCATCTTGAAGTGGCGATAGATGTTTTCGACGTCGACGATCGGATCGTCCACCACGAGGCCGAGAGCCAGAATCAGGGCGAACAGCGTGACGCGGTTGATCGTGTAGCCGAGCAATAAGTTGACGAGCAGGGTGAGCGAGAACGTGATCGGGACCGCGACGACCACGACCAGGGCCTCTTTCCATCCGAGCGACAAGGCGATCAGTCCGATGACGATCAGGGTGGCGGCGACAAGGCCCTCCACCAGTTCGTTGACCTTGTCGTTCGCCGTCTCGCCGTAGTTGCGCGTCGTGCGGGCGTGGACGCCTTGGGGGAGGACGGTTTTCTCGAGATCGGCCACCCGCTTCTCGACGGCGCGGGCGACCCACACGGCGTTGGTGCCGCGTTTCTTGGCCACGGCCACGTGGACCGCCGGATAAAGGAAACTCGCCGTCATCGGCGCGTCCTCGGCCGCGGGACCGAATCCGAACCAGGTATAGGAATTCGTTTCGTCGGGACCGTCGAGCACGTTCGCCACGTTCTTGAGATAGACGGGCCGTCCCCCCGTCACTCCGATCACGAGGTCGCGGACCTCGTCGACGTTGCGAATCCATCGTCCCGCCTCGACGCGCCAGGACGCGTTCTGCTGGTCGAACTCCCCGGCCTGGGCTTCGGCGTCGGACGCGCGCAGAGCGTAGACCACGTCCGAGGGAGCGACGCCGTGCGCCGCCATCGCCTCGGGATCGAACTCGACGCGCACCACCCGCGGGCGTCCGCCGATGACCGAGACCTTGTTGGTGTTCTTCACGCTCTGAAGGTCGGTCTCCACCTCCTCGGCCAGGCGGCGCAGCGCCGCATCGTCGTACAGGTCGGGCCGGTCGCTCCAAAGCGTGACGTTGACAATCGGGACGTCGTCGATCTCGACGGGTTTGACCACCCATCCGGCGACGGAGATGGGCGCCTGGTCGATGTTCGCCTGGATCTTGTTGTAGATCTTGACGAGCGAATCCTCGCGGTTTTCTCCGACATAGAACCGGACCGTGACGATCGAGCGTCCCGGGCTCGACATCGAGTAGACGTACTCGACCCCGTCGATTTGCATGAGCATCTTCTCGAGACGGGTCGAGACGTGTTTCTCGACTTCGCGCGCCGAAGCGCCTGGAACCTGGATCAGCACGTCGGCCAGAGGAACGACGATCTGGGGTTCTTCCTCGCGGGGGGTGGCCAGGAGCGCCGCCGCGCCGCACAACATCGAGACGACGATGAGAAGAACCGAGAGATTGCCGCGCAGAAAAACTTCGACGATGCGCTGGGTGACCGAATGCGACTTGGCTGTCATGTTGCGATCCTTTTACGAACGCCCCTCGGGTCGGGCGCACGATCGGGAAATGGACCAGGTTCGATAGCCGCCGGACAGGTTGCGGACCCTGCGAAAGCCGCTTTGTTTCAATATCCGGCAAGCGTAGTAGCTCCGCGTCCCGCTGTCGCAGATCGCCACAATATCGCGATCGCGCGGGATTTCGGCGATGCGCGACCGAAGCTCGGGCAGCGGAATCACGTGCGCGCCGTCCGCCGGCTCGCGTTCGACCTCATTGGGGTCGCGCACGTCGAGAAGGAAACCCGACGCGGAGGGAAACCCGTCCGGGAAATCGTCCCAGTGGGCCTGTTCGACGTCGCCGTCGAGGATGTTCGACGCGATGAACCCGGCGAAATTCACCGGGTCTTTCGCCGCGCCGTAGGGAGGCGCGTAGGCCAGCTCGAGTTCCGTCAGCTGCCGAACCGAAGCGCCCAGGCGGATGGCGGTGGATAGGACGTCGATTCGTTTGTCCACGCCGTCGGTCCCGACGATCTGCGCGCCCAGCAGGCGCTCGTCTTCGGGCGAGAACAAGATCTTGAGCGCCAATCGGCCCGCGCCCGGATAGTACCCCACATGGGAACCGTGATGGTGATAGATCTTCTCGTAGCGGATTCCCCGACGCCGCAGGCACTTCTCGTTCGCTCCCGTCGCGGCCGCCACGAGCGAAAAGACCCGCACGATCAACGTCCCCTGCGTCGCTTTGTAGGCGTCCGCGCGGCCGAAGACAGCGTTGGCGGCGACGCGCCCCTGGCGATTGGCGGGGCCGGCGAGCGGCACAAGCGCCGTTTCGCCCGTCACGAAATCGCGGACCTCGACGGCGTCCCCGACGGCGTACACTTCGGGCGCGCTGGTTCGCATTTGCTCGTCGACTTCGATGCCGCCGAGGGACCCGATGCGGATGCCCGCCTCGCGCGCGAGATCGACCTCGGGCCTCACCCCGACGGCCAGGAGCGCGAAATCGCCCGAGACGCGCCGGCCGCTTTCGAGCACCGCCTCGATTCCGCCGTCCGAGGTTTCTTCGATGGCCGCGACGCCGTCGGCCAGATACAGATCGACGCCGTCGTCTCTCAATTCCTCGTGGAGGTACGCGGCCATTTCCACGTCGAGCGGCAAGAGGACCTGGGGGAGACGCTCAACCAGCGCGACCTCGAGTCCGCGCCGACGAAGCCCCTCGGCCATTTCGAGCCCGATAAAGCCGCCGCCGATCGCGACGACGCGCCGGGCACCCGCTTCGTCGATCCGGCGGTTGATCGCATCCATGTCGGGAATCGTGCGGAGCGAGAGAACTTGCGGAAGGTCCGCTCCCGGAATGGGAGGCCGAATCGGCGCCGCTCCGGGCGAGAGAATCAGGGCGTCGTAGGATTCGACGCTCTCCTCGCCCGTGTCGACGCGCCGCAGCGTCACCGTCTTGGCCCGCGTATCGATGGACACGGCCTCGGTTCGCACGCGCACGTCGATCGCGAGCTGACGCGCCAGGCTCTCGGGCGTGCGCAGGATCAGTTTGCTGCGTTCTTGGATCTCGCCGGCGATGTGGTAGGGCAATCCGCAGTTGGCGAACGAGACGTAGTCGCCTCGCTCGACTAGGACGATCTGGGAATCTTCGCTCAGACGCCGCGCCCGCGCCGCGGCCGACGCTCCGCCGGCGACGGCGCCGATGACGACCAGTTTCTTCTTCATTCGCTGCGGTTCTCTTCCTTTCGTTGCGGTCCCTCGGCCTTCAGCCATGAACGCCATACGCAATATGCACCTCCGCGTGGTTCTCGCCTTGTCGCTCCGCGCCGAGCGGTCCTTCCGGGATTCTTGGGGAACGACGGATTCGTTGGCCAACTGAAGTTGGAACAACAAACGAAGAGCCCCAATGGATCGAGGCTGTCTGCTTGTTGTCCCAACTTCAGTTGGCCAACCTCAACGGCAACCTGAAGGTCGTATTCCGAACTCCTCGTTCCGAAGCCGACAGACCGCTAGAAGGTCGTGTCGCTCGCCGGCGAGGATCGGCGCACGACGACCTTCTCGCCGGGCCTCGCCCCGCTCAGCAGTTCCACGTTCCCGTTCTCTCCGTGCTCGCCCGTCTGGATGAAACGTTTCTCCAGAACGCCGTCCGTTCCGACCACGTCGACGTATTGCAGCTGTCCGACGCGCTCGATCGCCGCCTCGGGCATACAGACGCGTCGGCGTTCGCCCGCGGGGATCAACAGACGGCCGAACATGCCTTGGTAGAGACCCGCCTGGTGAGGAAGCCCGACTTTGACTAGGAGCGAACGGCTCACGGCCTCGGATTGAGGGACGATTTCGTCGATCCGGCCGTCCAGATCGAGATTGACCGCATCGATATGAACCTGGAGCGGATCGCCGACCTTGAGACCGGTCGCCAAGCCCTCGCGCACCGGGGCCTCGAGCCTCAGAGCAGAGGGATCGTAGAGCGCCAGGATCGGCCGCCCAGGTGCGACCGTATCGCCGGGTTCGGCCAGCCGGTCCACCACGCGGCCGTCGATCGGAGCGGCGATCTTGGCGTAGCTGAGAGTCACGCGCGCCTCCTCGACCCGTTGTTGGGCGCGCGAGACCTCGGCTTGGGCGACCTTGAACTGGGTTTTCGCCTCGTCGAACTGGTTCTGCGAAACGGCCTGGCCCTCCAGCGCCTCTTTCATTCTCTTGTAGTAGGTCTCGGCGTTTGTCAGCTGGGCCCGCGCGGCCTGGAGCGCATCGTCGGCCTGGCGCAGTTGCGAGCGCAGATCGCGGTCGTCGAGTTCCACCAGGAGATCGTCCTTCTTGACGGACGAGCCCGCCGACACGAGGATCCGGCGGACGGTAGAGAGTATCTTCGGCGCCACGGTCGTCTTGCGTTCCGCCGCGACGGTCCCGATGAAGGTCTCGACGACTTGTTCCATCACCTCATGGACCTCGGCGGTCGCTTGCCCCGAAGCCAGCCGACGCTCGCTCGGCTCGGGCAGCTCCTCGGGTTGGATCTTCGAGCGGAAGGTCCCCGCCATCCACATGAGAATGAGGACCAACCCGACGATGCTCCCGACGATCCACAGGGTCTTCTTCAACCGTCCCATGCCTTTCGAGCTCATCTCGGCCACCTCCCAATCGGACTCCACGCCGACAAGATCAATCGCTCGTTCATTGTATCACACGTCGAGCACGCGGTCATGCGCGACAAGGTAGAGAGTGTTTTGTGGAAAGGACCGGCGCCGGGCCGTGAACGGGAGGCGTGGAGTTCTTCTATGTCGCGTCTTCTTGGAGCGCGGCCCACACCGTTCGCGCGCGTCGCCTCGCCGGGCTCACTGAGAGAATCCGCCCGCGGCGCCTTCGGGTTCCTGGATCGGGAAATCGAGGAACGTCGCGGCCGACTTGCCGGAGTCGGTGCGAAGCGACCCGCGGCAATCGTCCATGAGTCCATAGGAGACCGTCGCGCCCATCATGGCCGGCGAGGCCAGGCTCAGCTGAATGCTGGTTTGGCCCAGGCGCGTGACTCGCATGACGGAAACGTACCCTTCCTTCTGGACCCGGATCTTCACCTCTTGAGTTGCCTCGTCCACCTGCGTGGAGAGCACTTTCGCCCCCGTTACCTTCGTAACCAGCTCGCCGCTCTTGTAGAACGGCGGCGACGCCGCGGGATAGCCCAAGTGTTCGCCGTCTTCGATCGACCAGTGCCCCTCCGCTCCTCGCAGGACATTGATCGGCTCGAGCGAGTCGAACACCATGCGAATGCCGCGTCGCTGAAAGTCGGTGAAATGCGCGGATATCGGACGCGGGCCCGGCCAGACGATTCGCTTGCGGTCGTAGACTTCCTTGAGCGCCTGACCGATGCTGTCTCCCAGCCTCAGGATGCCGTTTTCGTCCAGGTGGGTCCCGTCGCGATGCGCAAAGGGCAGGGCGGGAACAAGAATGGACCGAGGGTCCTCCATACAGAATCGGCGCTGCAAGTCGCGTATGCGCCCGAAATAGGGAGGCAGGCTGGGCGGTTCCTTGTAGGAGAGCTGAACGATCAGGGCAAGCATGTCGGGATTCTGGGTGTAGCGGCGCATGGCGGCGACCACGGCTTTGAGATGCTCGCCGTAATACACGCACCCCGCCGCCGTGGCGTCGGCCTCGCCCTGATACCAACAGAAGACCGAGGCGCCTCGGGCCTGCGACGGAACCAGAGTGTCGAATCCCGTCAGGTCGTAGACTTTGCCGGTCGAACGCGTGTCGCTGCTCTCGTACCAGAATTGGGCGATAGGCCGGTCCTGGTAGGCCACCCCCAGAACGCCCACGGGGATGCCGGAGTTGAGATAGTAGGTCTGCGCAGCGGCCAGCCAGGGACTGATCGGACCGCTTCCGGACGGAAGCGGCTCGAGCGTGCCCGGATCGTGCCACGTGAACAGAGGTTCGGCCGCGGGCTGCCACTTCTCGTCCCGGAACATGTGGACGTTCGGATCCACGGAGCGCGGGGTTCCCGGAGCGCCGATCGCGTTGGAGCCGCCTCCGACAACCCAAATCTCCCCGACCAAAACATTGTCGTAACTCTCGACCTGGCCCTCGTGGGTGAACCGCAAGATATAGGGGCCGCCGATCTTGACGTTGTCGACGGTGAGCGTGGACGAGGAAGTCCGGATCAGTCCTCCCTCCTGATCGAACCGGGTGGGCGCGAGCGTGGCGACTTGACGACCGACCTGCCACGTCTGACTGGCCACGGCCTGTTGGTCTCGTTTCCTGATTACGTCCACGGAGAAGACGCCTTCGCCCCGGACCGAGAACGGGACCATTCCGCGCAGCTCCGGATCGCGGGGATTGTAGGGAAAGACCTGGTAGTCGCCGATCCCGGTCACGAATCCTCCCTGACCCAAGGCGGCATCAGGATTCGCAAGACCGACAACCGCGATAACCAGAATCGATAGAAGGGTGATGAATCCGCGTGGCATTCCGTTTTCCCCTTTCGCGCTTCGCGGCGCCGGGCATCGGGCCGCGCTTGTGTTCGAGGATTTTCTGCTTCCTCACCGAGCTTTCTACTCACGTCGTCCCGAATGCAAGTTCTTTTTTCGCCTCGGGCTCGCGGTGGGCGCATCTTGACTCAGCACTGTTGTCGGCAAATATCAGCCCTATGCCACGCGTTCGACGTCAGCTGAATGTTCGCAATCCGGC
>JAFGFN010000162.1 GCA_016931035.1 Candidatus Sumerlaeota bacterium | reverse complement strand
GTCGCTCATGTTCTCGAGCGTCCCGTCGTTGCCGTGGCCCGACGCGTCGTGCGCCGTCGCGCCCGAACTCTCGTCCAGCTTCCAGTGAGCGCCGGGAAGGTCCGACATCGTCGTGGCGGACTGGGCCGCGGACGCCGTCGTCTCGTTCCGATTTGCGCTCTTGTCGCGCGCCTTGACCGTGTAGGTGTATTGGGTCTGCGGGTCCAGTCCCGCGTCCTCATAGGTCGCCTCGTCCCGCCATCCGCTGTCGTGACCGAGGACGGTCTGGTTCGTGAAGTAGTATTCGACGCCCGAGGGATCGGAGGCCGTCGTTGCCGTCATGGCGATCGACGTCGGCCCGAGCGTATGAGGAAGCGTGGCCCACGTCATCGGGTTGGGCGAGGGCGGCGTCGCGTCGGCCGTATCGGTGCGGGCCGATTGAGCCGTCGATTCCCCGGTCTCGTTCTGATTCGGACTCGTGTCGCGCGCCTTCACGGTGTAGGTGTAGGTGGTCAACGGGTCCAGGCCCGTATCGACGTAGCTGGCGCCAAACTGCCATCCGCTGTCGTGGCCCGAGACGGTCCGATTGGTGAAGTAGTACTGGACGGTCCAGGAGTCGGCGGCCGTGGAGGCCGTCATGGAAATCGAGGAATCGCCCAAGGCATAGGGCGGCGTGTCCCACGTCATCGGGTCGGGCGACGGAGGCGTCGTGTCGCCCGGATCGCCGGTGTTGCCCGCGCCGGCGCCGGCCATGACGATGGCGGGAACGTCCGCCGTTTCGTCCAGCGTGTAGGAGTACGAAGGTGTGGAAACCGTGTCTTCGCCCGCGATGAGACCCGTCACGTTGTCGAAGATGCAGTTGACCGCCCGGATCTTGCCGGGGATTTGTCCGCTCTTGGTGTAGTACTCCCACGGCTGGTCTATGTCTTCGAAATAGCTGTTTTCGAGAAGCACCTGCGATTCGAGCGCCACGCGAATGCAGTAGTTGTTGCCCGGGCAGTGAAAGTAGTTGTTGTAGCTGTGGATCGTGCCGAACCGGACGCGCGGCATCCGTTCGTGGGCCAAATTCCCCCACAAGCAGTGGTGGAAGGTCACGTGGAGTTTTCCCCGGTCCGTGTCGCCGTTCGAGTCGCTGTGGCCGATGAGATTGCTGAAGTTGTGGCCGCTGTTGTAGGTATATTGGAATATGCACCAGGAGACGGTGACCCATTCGGCGCCGTTCTTGATATCGACGTTGCCGTCCCCGCCGTCGGTGAACGTGCAGTGATCGATCCAGACGTGCTCGACGCCGTCTATGGTGATGCAGTCGCCGTCCCCAACCTTGCTGTAGTTGTCCATGTCCAGGTTCTGGAAGATGTTGTTGCTCTCTTCCGCGCCGTAGCACTTGAGATTGCCGGCGATGTGCGACCCCGCCAGGCCGATCACCGTCTTGTTCCCCCGAACGCGAACGTTCGTACTCGGCAAGACGATGTTGCCGCTCACCTGGATAATGTAGGGGTCTTGGTCCGTGTCCTCTACGTAGTATATGAAGTCCGCGGCGTTGTCGACGGTGACCGTCGGGCCGCCGGCGCCGCCGGTCGTGCCGCCGTTGGCGCCGGCATAGCCGTCGGCGGCCGCGGCGACCGACGAGGCCGCAAGACTCAGAACCAGACTACCGAGAAACAACATTGCGCTTAGACCATTGAATCGTCTTGAAATCCGAATCATTTTCTTCCTCTCTCTTCCTGGTTCACAGTGTGTCGATCGTCGGGCTCATCGGTCCCGAGCGTCTAGTAGATCGTCCACTTCCCGTCGGAGACTCCCGCCGGGGCGCTGTAGGTCCTGGCCGACTGCGAATCCGAGGGGGCCGTCTCGTTCAGGTCGAACGACACATCCCGCGCCTTGACCGTGTAGGCATAGAGCGTCGCGAGACTCAGTCCTTCGTCCGAATAGGACGGATCGGATTGCCACCCGCTGTCATGGCTCGGATCGGTCAGATTCGAGAAGTAATACTCTACGCCCCCCTCGGCGTCGGTGGCCGTCGAGGCGGTCATCGCGATCGAGGAGACGCCCGTCGCGTGCGGCGGAGTCGCCCACGTCATCGGGTCGGGACCGGGCGGCGTATGGTCGGTGTTGAGATCGAGCTTCCCCACGCCCGCGTAGGCCGTGACCTTGGCCGGAACGTCGGAGGCGGAACGCAACGAATAGGGATAGTACGCACTCGGCTCGGGCACCGTGCCTCGCGTCTCGGGCGGCCAGATCGGTTCGGGAGGATATCCGGGGCTGTAATAATAGACGTTGAAACGCTCGACCAAGTCTCCGGGGGGCGAGGACTCGTAGCCGGTATAGGTCGGGTGGGGGACGTCCTCGAAGTAGCATCCCTCGACCAGGACTTCGGCGTCGGTCGCCGAGACGACGCCGTACAGCGAGCAGCCGTCGTAGTAGTTGTTGAAGACGTGGCACAGGAGCGACAAGCGCACTCGCGGGTTGCGTTGGGGGGTCCTGAACCAGTTGTGATGGTACGTAACGGTCAGGTGGCCCGTGTCTTCCGCGATGGCGGTCGAGGTGTCGGAGTGTCCGAGAAGAGTGCCTCTCAGGGCGGTATCGTGAAAGATGCACCACGAAACGGTAACGTAGTCGGAAGCGTGGGTAATGTCGATGCACCCGTCCACCCAGTTCGAGAACTCGCAGTGGTCGATCCACACGTGATTGGCGAAGTTGCCTTCGGAATCCCTTGTCAGGGCGATTCCGTCCAGTTCCTCCGACACGGCGCTGTCCTGCCGAAAGATGAGGTTCCGGAAAATGAGATTGTGGGTTCCCTTGGCGCGGAGAACGGCATCGTTGTCATCCGGCATGGTGGTCGCGATGGTCGGATTGCTGCCGATCCCCCAAAAGGTCTTGTCCGAGGCGACGTCCACCCGATCCGGCAGAGTGATCGTTCCGGAAACCTGGATCACATAGGGTCCCGTTCGCGTGGCGTAGTCGGCGAGATCCACGGCCGTCGTCACGGTCACGGTGGTTCCGCCCGCGCCGCCGGTGGTTCCGTTCTGCCCCATGGCGTTCACCGAGGCCCAACCGATCGGAGCATCCGCCTGCGCCGCGGCGCAGAGAAGCAGGACCATGAAGACGAGAAACGCCTTCGCGCCCTTCCCGCCGCGTTGAAGAGAGATCCGAATCATGTTTGTCTCTCCTTTCCGTTCTGTTTGTGACGTACAGCCGGATCGCCCGCCTCGCGGCCGGTCCTCACTCGAACAGACTCCAATTCCGCGCCGCGGTTCGGTTCGGGACCACGATCGCGTTGTACATGCTCCGGCCCAGCGCCATCCCCGC
>JAFGFN010000161.1 GCA_016931035.1 Candidatus Sumerlaeota bacterium | reverse complement strand
TGTTCTGCATAGAAGGCTTACATTCTCAGACTTAGGACTCGTGGGAAGCGCTTAAGTTAGCGCCATTCTATCCTGTCCCCGATTTTCACCCGATTTTCATACCGATTTTAAGAACATTGGGAACGGAAAGCCCTATCCCGAACCTTCCCCAGAATCCTACCGCCGCGCTTCCGCGCGATTAGTCGAAGTTGCGAGTCGTCCGCCGATCAGACCTTGAGGGCGTTGGGGCCGCGCGAGAGGCCGACCGAGCCGGTGCGGGCGGTTTCGAGGACGCCGAAAGGCTTGAGGAGATCGAGCATGGCGTCGATCTTGCGCTCGGCGCCCACGGCTTCGATGACGAGGGACCCCGCGCTCACATCGACGATGTTGGCGCGGAAAATCGAGGCGATTTCCATGATCTCGGCGCGGTTCCCCTTGTTGCACGCGACCTTGATGAGAACGAGCTCGCGCTCGATGTGCGATTCGCCGGTCAGGTCCTGGACGCGGATCACGTCGACGAGCTTGCGCAGCTGCTTGATGATCTGTTCGATCACCTGGTCGTCGCCGTGCGAGACCACCGTGATGCGCGAGATGGTCGGGTCGGTGGTTTCGCCCACGGCGAGCGAGTCGATGTTGAAGCCGCGGCTCGAAAACATGCCCGCGATGCGCGTGAGGACGCCGAACTGGTTTTCCACGAGAACGCTGATAACGTGACGCATCTTAGGCCATTCCTCCCATCATCTGGCGCACGCCCGCTCCGGCGGGGATCATCGGGAAGACGTTTTCCTCTTCCTCGACCAGGAACTCGGCGATCACGACGTTGCGCGTCGCAATCATCTTCTCGAGCGTGGGTCGGACCTCGTCTGGCCGGGTCGCTCGCAGCCCGGTCGCGCCGAACGCCTCGGCCAGCTTGGCGAAATCGGGTCGATAGTCGATTTCGAGCGGGGGCGAATCGGGAGGAATCTCGTGCCCGACGGGTTTGAGGTTCGTCCCCGAGTAGTTGCGCTGGTAGAACATTTCCTGCCACTGACGCACCATGCCGAGGCAGCCGTTGTTGAGAACGACGATCTTGACCTGCAGGTTCTCGTTCACCGCGGTCGTGAGCTCCTGCATGTTCATCTGGAACGAGCCGTCGCCCGCGATATCGACGACCAGCTTGTCGGGAAACGCGATCTTGGCCCCGAGCGCCGCGGGGAAACCGTAACCCATCGTCCCGAGTCCGCCGCTCGACAAGAACGTGCGCGGCTTCGTGAACTTCCAGTGCTGGGCGGTCCACATCTGGTGCTGTCCGACCTCGGTCACCACGATCGCGTCGCCCTTCGCGATCTCGTAGAGCTGCTCGATCACGAACTGCGGGCGGATGACTTTGTCGTCTTGCTTGTAGGCAAGGGGATGGCTCGCCTTCCAGTCCTGGCACTGCCGGATCCATTCGGCGCGTTCGACGGGCTCGAGCAGCTCGAGCAGCTTGGGCAGAATCCGCGCGCAATCCCCCACGACGGGCACCGAGACCTTGATCGACTTGGAGATCGAAGACGGGTCGATGTCGATATGAACGATGTCTTGGCGATTCGGGGCGAACTCGGAGAGCTTGCCCGTCACGCGGTCGTCGAACCGCGCGCCGACGGCGACGATGCAGTCGCAGTTATACATCGCGTAGTTGGCGTACTGCGTTCCGTGCATCCCGAGCATTTCCATGGCGTAGGGATGCGTTTCGGGGAACGCGCCCAGGCCCAGGAGCGTCGTGGTGCACGGGATCTGACATTTCTCGGCCAGCCGGACGAGGAGTTCCTGACAGACGGCGTTGTTGGCGCCGCCGCCGACGTAGAGGAGCGGCTTCTTGGCGCGGTCGATCGCTTCGGCCGCTTTGCGGATCGCCATCATGTTGCCTTCGACCGAGGGTTTGTAGGAACGAATATCGACGGTCTCGGGGTATTCGTAGTCTTCGAGAACGGCTTGCTGAACATCCTTGGGGAAGTCGATGACCACTGGCCCGGGTCGCCCCGAGTTGGCGATGTAGAACGCTTCCTTGAGAACGCGCGGTAGATCCTCGACCGATTTTACGAGGTAGTTGTGCTTGGTGATCGGGCGGGTGTAGCCCACGACGTCGACTTCCTGGAAGGCGTCGTTTCCGATGGCGGCGCTCACGACCTGACCCGTGATGGCCACCATGGGAATCGAGTCCATGTAGGCGGTGGCCAGGGCGGTGGCCAAGTTCGTCGCTCCGGGGCCGGAAGTGACGATGCACACTCCCGTCTTGCCCGTCGCCCGCGCGTAACCGTCGGCGGCGTGGCCCGCGGCCTGTTCGTGACGAACCAGTACGAACCGAGGGCTGCCGGGAGCGTTCAGGACATTGAAAACGTCGATGATCGCCCCGCCGGGGAAGCCGAAGACCACTTCGACCCCTTCCTTCTTCAGGGCGTCCATTAGGATTTGCGCGCCAGTGGCTTTCATGGTCTCCGTTGTCTCCTCGAGAATTCGGAAAACGGAGTTTATCCCAAGCCCCGAGGGGCTTCAAGCGCTTTTTTGTCGGGTTGGGCGACCGGGTGCAACCCGGCATTTCAGACCGAAGTCCTCGTTTCGCAAGAGAAACGTCTCCGCCGGCTTTATGCCGTTGGAACGGCGATTATGCTCCAGTGTCGTGGTTGTTAACCCCTTTGCTCCCCATCCCGGCGGTTGACGGCCCCAGGCCGTCAATCGCCGGGAAGGGGAGGGAGATGAAGGAAATGCCGCAACTGGAGCAAAACCATCGCCCCACCGACGTGAAGTCGGCGGTGGCGAAGAAGGAGCGGCAGCGAAGAGCGACATCGAACGGGTTCTTCCTGAAACGATGGGTTGCACCCGGGCGGCCTCGGCGATCACGCGCTGCCGCCGTGCGTTGTTTCCGATGAGACGATGCGCTAGAGAGATTCCCTTTTTGCATTCTTGTATCCGCTTGACAGAAACACAAAGCGGGAGTAACTCTAGTCGGTGGCCTATCCGTATCCGTAAGAAGGGTACTACAATGAAAATCAAACAATCCATTCGCTACGACTCCGAACGCTCCAGTCAGTTCACAAAAGAGGTGGTGTCGCGGCCCGGAGGCGAGATGATCCAGGCCTGCATCCAATGCGGGACGTGCTCGGGCGTCTGTCCCCTGAGCAACTACATGGATCGCACTCCGCGACAGATTATCTATCTGGCGCGCGAAGGATTCGGCGACGAGGTGCTGCACAGCCGAACGATCTGGATGTGCACGTCCTGCTACGCCTGCTCCGTGGAATGCCCCCGCGGCATCAAGATCACCGACGCGATGTACGCCCTGAAGCGCATGGCGATCGAACGCGGCACGTATCCGCGCCGCTTCCCGATCCCGGTGCTGGCCCGCACGTTCTTCGCCATGGTGCGCCGCAACGGCCGCACCAACGAATCGCAGCTGGCGGCCATTCTGTTTCTGAAGACGAATTGGCTGCAATTGTTGAACAACGCCCGGCTGGGACTCGATCTGATCCGAACGGGTCGTTTTTCCATGTTCAAGTGGGAACGGATCGAGGGCCGGGCCGAACTGAACGCCATTCTCTCGGACGACGGCAAACCCGAGTAGCACGAGGTGAAACGATGCAATACGTCTATTACCCGGGATGCTCTCTGAAAGGGACCGGCCGCGCGTACGAGGAGTCCGTGCTGGCCGTGTTTGACAAGCTGGGCATCCAACTGGCCGAACTCGAAGATTGGAACTGTTGCGGGGCCACGGCCTACATGTCGGTCGACGAGCACCGTTCGTTCGCCCTCGCCGCGCGCAATCTGGCTCTGGCCGAACGCCAGGCGCCCGACACCGCCATGGTCGTCCCGTGCAGCGGGTGCTATCTGACGCTCAACAAGACGTGTCACATCGTAAAGGACTACCCGGAGATCGCTCAAGAAGTGAAGACGGCGCTGGATCGCGCTGGACTCGAGTGGAAGAACCGGGTCGAGGTGCGCCATCCCTTGGACATCCTCGTTCAGGACCTGGGTTTGGATACGATCCGGCAGGCCGTCGTCCGCCCGCTCAAGGGCCTCAAGGTGGCGCCCTACTACGGGTGTCAGATTGTGCGCCCGTACTCGACGTTCGATCATCAGATTTATCCCACTTCGATGGATCATTTGCTCGAGGCGCTTGGTGCCACGGTCATGCACTATCCACTGAAGACGAAATGCTGCGGCGGCTCGATGACGGGGACGGTTCCGGAAGTCGGGAAGCGCCTGTCGTATATTCTGCTGAACGAGGCGAAGAAGCGGGAAGCCGATCTGATGGCGACGGTTTGTCCTTTGTGCCAGTTCAATCTGGACGCCTACGCCAGGGACGCCGCGCACGCCTACGGCCCGGTGAACATGCCGGTGGTCTATTTCACTCAATTGATGGGTTTGGCGTTCGGTCTGTCGGCGAAACAAGTCGGTCTCCAGCGGAACATCGTATCCGCAATGGGATCGCTGAAGAAGTTCTGTTCCACCGGCGCCGCTGGCGCGGCGGCGACCGCAAAATGAACCTTGCCCAGGGAGAAACGAGAATGAATGGCGGAAACGGCGACGGCGATTTACGCATCGGCGTGTATGTGTGCCACTGCGGAATCAACATCGCGTCCATGGTCGATGTCGAGAAGGTCGCCGAACGAGCCGCGGCCATGCCCCATGTGGTCGTGGCGCGCGACTACAAATACATGTGTTCCGATCCGGGTCAACAGATGATCGCGCAGGACGTGCGGAACCACCGGCTCAATCGGATCGTGGTGGCGGCCTGCTCGCCGTTGTTGCACGAGAAGACGTTCCGCGGCGCCGTCGAGCGTGCGGGCTTGAACCCCTTCTTCTTTCACATGGCGAATATCCGCGAGCACGACGCCTGGGTGCATGAAAACCGGGACGAAGCCACGACCAAGGCGATCGACCTGATACGCGCGGCAGTCAGGCGCGTGGGTCATCACAAGGCACTCGAGCGCCGAACGGTTTCGATCAATCCGAACGTGCTGGTCGTAGGCGGCGGCATCGCCGGCATCCATGCGGCCCTGAAGATCGCCGACGCGGGACGGCGCGTGTACTTGGTCGAACGCGAGCTCTCCATCGGCGGACACATGGCGAAGTTCGACAAGACGTTCCCCACCCTGGACTGCGCGGCGTGCATTCTGACCCCCAAGATGTCCCAGGTGAAGGACCATCCCAATATCACGCTTTGGACTTACTCGGAAGTCGCCGGCGTCGAGGGCTTCGTGGGGAATTTCAAGGCCAAGATCCGACGCAAACCGAGGTACATCGACGAAGAAACGTGCGTGGGCTGCCTCGAATGCATCGAGGCGTGCATTTTCAAAGAGGGCAAGTTCCCGGACGAATACAACGAGGGCCTGAGCAAACGCAAACCGATGTACATTCCGTTCCCGCAAGCGGTGCCGCAGGTGACGGCGATCGATCCCGAGACCTGCCTGCACTTCAAGACGGGCAAGTGCAAACAGCCTTGCGTATCGGTATGCGATCGCAAGGCGATCGATTTCGACCAGAAGGAGCGGATCGAAGAGATCGAGGTGGGCGCCATCGTCATCGGCACGGGATTCCAGACGTTCAATCCCACCGATCGGCTTCCTCAGTACGGCTACAAGATTCTCGACAACGTCTACACCGCACTCGAAGTGGAGCGACTGGTCAATTCTTCGGGACCGACGGGAGGCGAGGTCGTTCTGCGCGACGGCAGCCGGCCGCGAGCGGTGGGAATCCTCCATTGCATCGGTTCGCGCGACACCAAGACCAACATCTGGTGCTCGCGGGTCTGCTGCATGTACTCGCTCAAGCTGGCCCACCTGGTTCACGAGCGCACGAAAGCCGAGGTCTACAACTTCTACATCGACATGCGCGCGCCGGGCAAAGGGTACGAGGAGTTCTACAACCGCCTGTTGGAGGAAGGCGTGCATTTCATTCGCGGCAAAGTGGGCGGCGTCACCGACTGGGCGATGGTGCCGGAAGAGGAGGGCCGCCTGGTGATTCGCGTCGAGGACACCCTGGGCGGTTTCGTCCGGCGCGTGCCGGTGGACATGGTGGTGTTGTCCACGGGGCTCGAGCCGCGCGCGGACGCCGACGACGTGCGGCGAACGTTCAACATCTCGTGCTCGACGGAAGGCTTCTTCCTGGAGCGGCATCCCAAGCTGGCGCCGGTCGAGACGGCGAGCGACGGGATCTACTTGGCGGGCTGCTGCCAGGCGCCCAAAGACATCCCCGACACCGTGGCGCAGGCCGGCGCGGCCGCGGCCGAGGCGCTCGCTTTGATCGATCGCGGCGAGGTGGAGCTCGAGCCCAACACGGCGTACATCGATGCGGACGAATGCTCGGGCTGCAAGTCCTGTTTGTCGCTTTGCCCCTACAACGCCATTTCCTTCATCGAAGAGAAGAAGAAGGCGGAGATCAACGAGGCGCTGTGCAAGGGATGCGGCACGTGCGTGGCGGCGTGTCCTTCGGGCTCCATCATTCAGAACCTGTTCGAGGATGACGAGATATTCAGCGAAATCGCGGAGGTGCTTTCAGATGTCTGATCGGGAATTCGAGCCGCGCATCGTGGCCTTCTTTTGCAGCTGGTGCACGTATACGGCGGCGGACTTGGCCGGCGTGTCGCGGATGAAGTACGCGTCCAATATCCGCATCATTCGTTTGATGTGTTCCGGGCGGGTCGATCCACAGTTCATCATGGACGCGTTCGCCCGCGGAGCGGACGGTGTGTTGATCGGCGGATGCCATCCGGGCGACTGCCACTACATCTCGGGAAACTACAAGTGCCTGCGCCGGTTCCATTTGCTCAAGCGCATGTTGAGCGATCTGGGGATCGAAGAGAACCGCCTGAGGCTCGAGTGGATTTCCGCCGCCGAGGGCGACAAGGTCAAACGCGTGGTCAACGAAATGGTGCAGCAGGTGCGCGCCCTCGGTCCGTTGGATCTGCCCGGACGGTTCGGCGAATGGGACAAGGAAGTGCGCGAGCTGGACGCCAGAATCCAGCAGGAACATGACGCCGGGCCGTGCGAGGCCCATGCGGTCAAGGAGTCGCAAGCATGACGGACAAACCGAAAGTCGCTTTCTATTGGTGCGCCTCGTGCGGAGGGTGCGAAGAATCGGTGGTGGATCTGGCCGAAGCCATACTGGAAGTCGTCCAACTCGTCGACATCGTTTTCTGGCCGGTGGCGATCGACACGAAGAAGGCGGATGTCGAACGCATGGCCGACGGGTCGATCGCCGTCTCCTTGATCAACGGCGCGGTGCGCACCAGCGAACAGGAAGAGATGGCGCAACTGCTGCGGCGCAAAAGCCAACTGGTCGTCGCGTACGGCTCGTGCGCGCAAATGGGCGGCATTCCCGCGCTGGCCAATCAGTACTCGCGCGAGCGGATTCTGCGGACGGTCTACGAAGAAGTCCCGACGGTCGACAATCCCAACAAAGTGCGTCCGCAGCCGGACTACGTGGATGACGCTCAGATCTGCGTCCATTTGCCGGAGTTTCGCCAAAGGGTGCGATCGCTGGACCAGGTGGTCGACGTCGACTACACCCTGCCCGGATGTCCTCCGACTCCCAAGCTCCTGGCGGAAGCGCTGCACGCGATTCTGGACGGCAATCTGCCGCCGAAGGGAACCGTGTTGGCGCCGGACACGGCTCTGTGCGACGCCTGTCCGCGCAAGGACAGCAAACCCGAGGACGTCGGCTACACGGAATTCAAGCGGCCGCATTGGACGATACTCGATCCCGAGAAGTGCTTTCTCGCCCAGGGCGTCGTCTGCATGGGACCCGCGACGCGAAGCGGGTGCGACGCGCAATGCATCAGGGGAAACATGCCGTGCACCGGCTGTTTCGGACCGACTTCGCGCGTGCACGACCAAGGCGCGAAGATCGTTTCGTCCATCTGTTCGTCGATCGCCGCCGAGGACAGCGACGGGATCGAAAGCACTCTGTCGGGAATTCCCGATCCGGTCGGCACGTTCTATCGCTACGGATTGAGCAAATGCCTGTTGCGCGGGCGGGTGGACGCGGTCGACGCGGCCAGGTCATCTCAGGAGGGCACACGATGAAGGACCCCGTCAAGGAGTCGTGGAACGAAGGACAACGGCGCGCCAACGCCGAGTATACGGCGAAACGCCGACGCGTCACGATCGATCCGATCACGCGATTGGAAGGCCACGGCAAGATCGACATTTTCATGGACGACAAGGGAGACGTCGAGAAGGCGTACTTCCAGATTCCCGAACTGCGCGGCTTCGAGGTCTTCAGCCTCGGCCGTCCGGCCGAGGACATGCCCCAGATCACCAGCCGCATCTGTGGCGTGTGCCCCACGGCGCACCACATGGCCTCGACCAAGGCGCTCGACATGCTCTACTCGGTCGAGCCGACGTCGGCCGCGAAGAAGCTACGCGAGCTGATCTACAACGTCTTCATGCTCGAAGATCACGCGCTGCACGTCTACATTCTCGGCGGTCCGGACTTCATTGTCGGGCCCGACGCGCCCGCCGCGATGCGCAACGTGTTGGGCGTGGTCGAGAAGGTGGGCGAGGAAGTCGGCCTCAAGGTGATCGGCATGCGCCGTCGGCTGCGCGAGTTCATCGCCTATCTCGGCGGCAAGGCGATTCATCCCGTGTTCGGTTTGCCCGGAGGCGTCGCCAAGGGAATCGATCCGGCCGATCTCGACGGGTTCCGCCAGCTGGCCGACGATGGGGTCGAGTTCGCCCAGTTCACCCTGCAGGTCTTCAACGACATCGTCCTGAAAAACGCGGAATACGTGAAACTGATCACGTCCGACGCCTTCACCCACAAGACGCACTACATGGGATTGGTCGACGACGACAATCGCGTGAACTTCTACGACGGCAAGGTCCGGGTGGTCGATCCGAGCGGCAAAGAGATCCTCAAGTTCACCGCCGAACAATACGGCGAGGTTGTGTCCGAGCACGTCGAACCCTGGAGCTACGTGAAATTCGCCTTCCTCAAGAGCGTGGGCTGGAAAGGATTCACCGACGGAGCGGACAGCGGAGTCTATTGCGTGGCGCCGCTGGCGCGCTTGAACGTGGCGGA
Source organism: Candidatus Sumerlaeota bacterium (assembly GCA_016931035.1). Lineage (GTDB taxonomy): Bacteria > Sumerlaeota > Sumerlaeia > UBA8349 > UBA8349 > JAFGFN01. Next base: position 4,818 of record JAFGFN010000161.1, on the reverse strand, counting down.
CGGCATGGCCACTCCGCAGGCGCAGGCCGCGCTGGAGCAATACTTCGGCTTGCTGGGACGCCCCGTGCACCACACGCTGGCCAATCACTGGGCGCGCGCGATCGAGATGCTCTACGCCGCCGAGCGAATTCAAGAGTTGATCGACGATCCCGAGATCGCCAGCCGCGATATTCGCACGATTCCCACCGCGACGCCGAAAGTCGGCATGGGAATCGTCGAGGCGCCTCGCGGGACACTGTTCCATCACTATGAAACCGACGCGAACGGTATCCTGACCATGGTCAACCTGATCGTGGCGACGCAGAACAACGCCGCGCGCATGGCGATGAGCGTCGAGAACGCCGCCAAGGGACTCATTCACGGCGGCCACGTCGACGAAGGCCTTCTCAACAAGGTCGAGATGGCGTTCCGCGCCTACGATCCGTGCCACGCCTGCGCCACCCATTCGCTTCCCGGCCAAATGCCGCTCGTCGCCCGCATCCGGAACAAGCAGGGCAAGATCGTCGAGACTCTGCGTCGCGATTCGGGGATCGTAGGAAAGCGGTGAATACGAAATGGCGGAGCGATCCAGACGTTTGTTGCTCGGATTGGGCAACGACATACTCACCGACGACGCCGTCGGCCTCTTGGCCGCGCGCGCCCTTCGCGAACGTTTCGGCGGCACCGTGGACGTTGTGGAAGCCGGGGAGAGCGGCCTGAGCCTCCTCGACCACGTCGAGGGCTACGACCGGGTGCTCATCCTCGACGCCGTGGTCAGCGGCCAGGTCGAGGTCGGGACGGTGCTGGAGTTCGGGATGGACGATCTCGGCTCTCCCGTCGCGCCGTCGCCGCACTTCACGGGCATGCCCGAGATGTGGGCGTTGGGCCGGCGACTGAAACTCCAACTCCCCCAAGAGATCCGCATTCTCGCCCTGGAAGTCGCCCGGCCTTTTGTCTTCGGCGAGTCGTTGTCCGAAGAAGTCGCCCCGGCGCTGCCCGCGTTCATCCAAGCCGCAAGCGACATTCTGCGGGAATGGGACGAGCGCCCCCGCGCTTGAATGCCCGCACCGCGCCCCGTCGCCGCATTCTTCGGGGATCTCCCCCTTCTCCCCCAACCCGGACTTCGAGATTCGGCCCCGCCCGCCGGGTTCTCATCGCGCAATTCGGCGGGAAACGCCGGCGCGGTTGCGCTCTTCAGGGAAAACCTTGTTCGGGAAGGCCTCATCCTCCTTGACAGCGAATCGAGCAGGGTGTTATCGGTGCGGTGCAAAGCATTAAGCAGTACAGTCCTTCAGGGTGTTTGTCCGTTGAGTTGTGGCTTTTCCCATTGAGGACGGTCGCATCTGTTTGTTTCTCGAACGGAACGGTCACCCTCGGAACATGAAAGGCGCCCCCGCCTTCGCGGGTGGAAGTGTCGAAGTTCAGGACAAGCTGGGAGCGGGAACGACGCCACGGACCAAGTACGGGGTCGACATGAGTGTCGATACGATCGGACACGCCTGCATCGGGTGCGCGCCCGATTCCGCGGGAGCAGGTGCAACGGGTTCGCTGGTTTGCATCTCGGAAGGCGGCGACGGAGGCGACGGCGGGACGGTGTACATGGCGTATGGAGGGATGGGCGCCAACGGAGGCTCTAACGGCGGCAACGGTATCGTCTACATCGGGTACTCGGATCGCCCAACCGACGCGCACCTCTATGTTTACGGCACGATCCACTACAAGGGCGCGTTGAACGATCTCTCCCCCTACTGGAACTCGAACGCAGAGGGCTCGGCCCTCGAAGCCGCCCTCAAGGTCCGAGGAACCGCGAACGGCGATCTCGATCACTCCACCCTGCCCATGAGTCTGCGCTCGACAGTGTACGAAATCGCCGACACCGTCGATGTTCCCGGTCCGTCCGGTCAAGTGAAGCGTTTGCCCCGGATTCGGACTTATGAAGCGGACCCGGCGCTCGCGAAGGACCAACGCGAGGCCAAGCTCCTCCAAGACCATCCCGAGCTCCAGACCAAAGACCTGACCGACGCGCAAGTGTTGGAGGAACGCAACATCGGGGCATACATCGGAATGAACACCGCCGCCCTCCAGGAACTCCACGAACGCTGGTCGAGCGCGTCGGAACGGCAGGATCGGGAAATCGCCGCTTTGCAGGCGCAGAACCAAGTCGCGACCGACTTCATCGCCTTCGAAGTCACCCGGACGGTCGACGTCGAGACCCCTACGGGCAACAAATCTCGACGACTGAAAGAGGGCGTGCGTTTCGACGAAAACACCGGTAAACTCTATCGCGCTCGCACGCTCCAGGACGCGATTCTCAACGGGGCAAGCGTCGAGGGAGAATAGACGGGCACCTTCAAGGCAACCCGTCTTGGGCGAGCGTGCAGGCGTGTTGCAGTACAGAGACGAAGGACGGTCTTCCCATGACCTACCCATGGCTCAATCTTCAGTGCCCCGATTGCGCGAGTCGCATGAGCGAGGGCGATGAGAGGAAGCGGGCATGTCCGAACTGCGGTCGCTCGATCGAAGAGCGCAACGGCGTTCTTTACGCCCTCCCCACGTCGGTCGAGAACGCACGTCTGAAGAACAAGGAGAGGCGAGGCTGGCAGACAATCCACGGCGATTGGAACGAGGACAGAAGACGTCTTCTTCTGAACCTGCCGTTTGCCGAGGGGACCGAACTGGAATCGGCGCATTACCGTCAAGCGGCCCTCGAATTCGAGTTCGTGCGCGATTACCTTTCGCCGCTGACGGGGAAGAGAGGTCTCGATCTCGGCGGGCAAGCGGGCTGGGCTTCGTACCGCTTCTCTCAACTTGGCGCCGAAATGGTATGTGTCGATTACAACGATTGCCCTCAGGCGGGTCTGCGTGCGGGAGAGGTGTACCTGCGCGAAGGCGTCTACTTCAAGAGGATCTGCGCCGATGCCGAGGTTTTGCCCCTCGTCGAGAACCAATTCGACTTCGCTTTCAGCTCCGCGTTTCTGCACCATCTTCCCAATCCCAGCGCCGCCGTTCGACACGTATCGCGCGTCCTGAAACCGGGCGGCGTCTATTTCGCGACCCTCGAGGCGTTCTGCCCGTTCTGGATGACTCGCCGGCGTGCGATTTCGCGTTGCGATCTGGCTCAAGAGTTCATCGCCCAAGGTATCAACGAACAGGTCTTCCATATGCGCGAATACAAACGGTGGTTCCGTGCCGCTGGGCTCTCGCTGCGGGTCATGAATCCACGTTGGGACAGCGTCCAACCGGGAATGATTGCTCCAAACCAGCAAGTCGGTCGGGACGGGCATGTTCCCGAGATCTTGGAGAACAGGCGCAACTCCCGAGGGATAACCGGAACCGCAGCGCGCGGTGTCCTGGCTTCCGGGCTTTGGAGACTGTTCGCGCTTCCGAGCGTCTTTCCTTTTCTTCGGGGGTTGTTGTTGTCGGGAACGCAGAAGTTTCGAGTTCTTGTCGGTAACAAAGAACCCGTATGAAGGAGGATCTCTCATGCTTGCGAATAGAAGTCGCCAGATTCTGGTGGGCGCAGCGGTTTTCTGCATTCTGTTGTTCGCCCGCCAGGTGTTTTCTGATACATACACGAATCCTCTTAGCGAGATACATCCAGAAGAGGGATACGGAGACGACATAGCGGATACCTGCGTGATCAAGTGGATGGGAGAATACTACCTCTACCCTACTTCCTCTGGGCCCCATCTTTTTTGCTGGCGCTCCCAGGATATCGTTGGTTCCAGCAACTCGGGCGGCAAGTATTCTATAGTCCCTGAGGAACCGGAGACTTGGGGCATGGGGCCTCAGCTGTTCTACTACGACGGGACGTTCTATATGTACGTCACCCAGGTGTCCTGGCCTTTTCACCATTCGTTGCACTCGGCCGATATGCCGCTGGGGACGTTCGAATTGGTTGACGATGAGTTCTTCACGGGAATAGGTGGAAGTGTCTTCATGGACAAGGACTCGAGCATGCAAATGCGGTTCTTCCATGAAAACATAAACGACGGCATCAGATGTCAGCCGCTCGATTCGCCGACTGAGGTGGCAACGAGCGGCCCGCCCTATCCAAGAACCTACCATGATTTGAAGGTAGACCTGGGCTCATATCCAGAGGCCCAGTGGACCGAGGGAGCGTTTGCCTTCATGGTCGGCAACGAATACTATGTCACCTATGTCGGACCTAACTTCGCTGACTTCCGGTACCAGGTCCACGCGGGGCGGGCAACCTACGATCCTCAACAGGGTCTTGGTTTTGAGGATCTAGCTCCTTAGGACAACAATCCGATTCTCTACAACTTGGACACGACCAAGGGATACTGCGGAACGGGAAGCCAATGCGTGATCCTCGGTCCAGATCTCCAGACCCGTTACATGATATATCACGCCGCCGACGTCGCAACGAGCACGGACATGGACAAGGAGGACATCCATCGGACCCTCTTTGTGGACAAGACGTACTTCGACGAGGACGGCGATCTGTGCGTGCGCGGATGTCCAGTCCTGGACGCCGTTGGATCTGAGTCTTGGTTCCGACGCCGACGACGAGGCGGACTTCGCCGTGCGTTTCTCGCTCAAGGGTTACTCGGAGGACGTATACATCGACGACGCCGAGATCGTCGGCACTCCGCAGTAGTCGGGGCGGGAAACACCCCGTGTCAAAGGGGCCCCATCCGGGGCCCCTTTGTGTGCGCGGCCGTCCGGCCGGTTCCGGCCAGGGCAATCCCGCGTTCCCCGAAGGATCGGATCCGGGCAAAACCGCGCCGGAAACCAGTAGTGTCCAAAACAGGTTCCCCGGAGGGGAACAATTTGAATAGCCCTGGGTGAAACCCAGGGAAAAGACGTTCCCGTTTT
>JAFGFN010000160.1 GCA_016931035.1 Candidatus Sumerlaeota bacterium | reverse complement strand
GTCACCCCGCACCGCGTCTCCTATGCAGTAGCCCGCGCGTCAGCAAGGGCTTTTCGCACCTTCTGGCCCTCACCTGAAGGATCAAGGATGGACGGTGCGTTGAGCCTTTGCTTGTTTGAGCCCCATTCACGAGACAAGGCAGCGCGGCCGCCGAGAAAGTCCATGAAATCTCGAAGTGTCCCGCCAATGCCGTACAGAAAGAGCCTCGTGTTACGGGAGACTCTTCCGGAATGGCCTTGGGGACCCCCAAGTGGAGATCGTGCCAAGAGAGGCGAAGAGAACCGGACACCGTGCCCGGACCGACTCACACCCTGCCAAAGAGGTAGTTCGCGAAGGTGTAGCCAACGTAGAGACCGAGAAACACGAATCCGGGCCAGCGCGCGAACGTCTTGCCGCCCCAGAAGATGTTCACGCGGAAGAGTAGCACCGCCGCAATCATCACGACGTAGTGAAGGCGGAAGAACAGAGGCTCGACCACCAGGGGCGACGCGCACAACGCCGCGCCCGAGACGAACAGGACGTTGAGGACGTCCGCGCCGATCAGATTCCCCACCACGATTTCCTTGTGCCCCTTGACAATGCTGGCAATCGCCGTCACGAGCTCGGGAAACGACGTGCCGAGCGCCATGATCGTCGCTCCCACCACGGCGTGCGGCACCCCCCACCGAAGGCAAATCTCCTCGACGCAGTGCAGCATGACCTGTCCGCCGATCAGGATCAGGACAATCCCCGGCACAAACATCGCAAGGGCGCCGAGGACCGACCGGGCCGTCTCGTGTCCCTCCTCGCGAATGGCTTCCTCGACCGGCTCGTGGGGCCGACGCGCCCAATAGACCGAAAGCGCCATGTAACCCGCCAGAAGAGTCACGAATCCGAAACCGACGAATCGCGGCAAGATCGCCCGTCCCGATTCGTCGCGATACAGTATCGACAGGAGCACCAGCAAAACCGTCGCGCCTACCACGATCCAACCCTGACGGTTGAGGAGGTGCCGATCCTTGGGCAATCGGGTGATGAGGGAAGCCAGTCCGAAAATGAGGCACGTATCGCAGACAATGCTCCCGACCGCGTTGCCCAGGGCGAGATCGGGCCGGCCCTGAAACGCCGCGAGGACCGAGACCGCCGCTTCGGGCATCGTCGTCCCGACGCTCACCACCGTCGCGCCGACAATGACCTTGGGCACACCCAATCGGCGCGAAATGCCGACCGCGCCGTCGACCAGGAGGTCCGCTCCCTTACCCAACACGAGAATCCCCACGGACAGAAGACCGATCAGGGCCAACGTCGGCAAACCGGCAAACCACTCGACGACGGATTGGGGAACGAAGCTCTCCATGAATCTCGACTCAGCTGGCAGCAAGAGATGGGCGCCCGAGACCGCCGCTCACGCGCCCTCGCCAAACGAATCCCGGACACACCGTCCTCGCGACGAGGAAGAGGTCCGGGCAGAACCGGACTATAGGTCGCCCCTTCGGGAGAGTAAAGCCGAAAGCGACACGGTTTCGTTTGATGAAGTCGAGAACGTGTTCTATGATCCTCTCTCGGTCGCGCGGGGCAAGGAAAAGCCGCGCCCCTGATCCCACACGGGTTAACCTACATGCCAACTTCTCCACTCGATCCCAAAACACTTCTCGAACAGGCCGCCGAGCCGGTGATCTATACCGGAAGCGCGAACCCGGACCCCGGGTATCTCGACGGCCGCCTGCGTCACGCCGTCGGCGTCCATTCGTATCAGGCAATGCGGGCGAACCGCTCGCACCCGAGTCCCCCCGGGGCGGTGGGATGGACCTATAATCATCAACCCTACCTCGCCTACTGGAAAGACCGCTTCTGGCTCCAGTATTTGAGCGACGAGGTCGAAGAGCACTCCCCTCCGGGCCGCACGCTCCTCATGGTTTCGCCCGACGGGCGCGAATGGTCCGAGCCGCAAGTCGTCTTCCCCGAGTACGCCCTTCCCGAAATCGTTCGCGAGGATTGTCGTCTTCCCACCGGGACGCTTTCGGTCATGCATCAACGGATGGGATTCTATGTCGCCCCCAACGGACGCCTCCTCACCCTCGGTTTCTACGGCATCTGCCCCCACCCAAACCACTCCCCCAACGACGGCACCGGGGTCGGACGCGTCGTGCGCGAGGTCTATGAAGACGGCTCGTTCGGACCGATCTACTTCATTCGCTATAACCGCCGCGCGGGCTGGGACGAGTCCAATACGTCCTATCCATTCTACACCGACAGCGACGATCGCGGTTTCGTCGAGGCCTGCGAGGCGCTCCTGGCCGACAGACTGATGGTCCAGCAATGGTGGGAGGAAGATCAGGCGCGCGACGGCTTCTTCGCGCTCGAAGGTCCCGAAGGCGCGCGCAAGAGCATCCAGGCGTTCAATTGGTACACCCGCCCCGACGGCGTCACGGTCGGACTCTGGAAAAAATCCCTCGCGGCGCTGAGTCCCGACGGCGGGCGAACCTGGTCCGAGCCCGCCGTCTGCCCGACGTTCGAGCAATGCGGCGCCAAGGTCTGGGGACAACGCACGTCGGACGGACGCTATGCTCTCGTCTACAATCCGTCGAGCGACTCGGCGCGCCGTCTCCCTCTCGCCGTCGTCACGAGCGACGATGGACGCCGGTTCGACGAGATGCTCTGCATCCAGGGCGATATTCCGCCGACGCGGTTCCGAGGCATTCACAAGAACTTCGGCGCGCAATACAAACGCGGAATCGAAGACGAAAACGGCCTGCCGCCCGGTCCGCACATGTGGCTCACCTACAGCATGAACAAGGAAGACATGTGGGTGTCGCGCCTGCGCGTGCCGATCGAGGGAACCGTCCGCGCCCACCTGGACGAAGACTTCGCCGAGGCGCGGTCCGAGGCGGACCTCGAACTCTGGAACCTGTACATCCCGAAGTGGGCGCCGATCCGGGTCGTTTCGTCTCCCGACGGCGCGGGACGATGCCTCGAACTGCGCGACGAAGACCCCTACGACCGCGCTTGCGCCCAGCGGGCCTTCCCCGAGAGCGCGCGGGTCGCGATCGAAATGCGCCTGATGGCGCAAGAGGTCGCGGGCGATCCTCTCGACGTCGAGATCCAGGACAAGACCGGCGCGCGTCCTGTGCGGCTGCGGCTGAACTCCGATTCTCTGTCCGTCCAGTCGACCGGCGAGTCGTTTCCGATCGCGGCGGGTTCCTGGATCGACGTGCGAGTGGAGATCGATTGCGTCGCCGCAACCTACTCCCTGGTCGTTGGCGACAACGCGCCGCGCGAAGACATCCCGACGGCGGAGAAGACGGACACCGTCGAACGCGTCGTCCTGCGCACCGGCCCGAGCCGCAACCGGATCGAAGGCGAGATCAAGACCGAGAAACAGGTGATCGGCAAGACCGACCCCGGCCTCCCCGGCGCCGACGACAAAAGCCCTCGAAGCGTCTTCCTTCTCGACCACCTCCGCACACGCGGCTTGTGACGCCAGCAGCCCAGCCCTTCCGCCCCCCGGCCCCGAGTCCCTTGATCTGTCGTTGAGGTTGGCCAACTGAAGTTGGGACAACAAGCGAAGAGGGGGAATCGGTCATGGCCGCCTGTTTGTTGTTCCAACTTCAGTTGGCCGACGAACCCCTCGTTTCCCACGAATTCCGGGACGGCCAAACCTTGGAACGGGGGCTGTTCCGTTCACGAGAGGATGCGGGGCGTGCGGCGGCGGTCCGCCCCACCCCAAAAACGAGAAAAACCGCCTCGCGAGGAGGCGGCTAAGTCGTTTGTTTCGAGTGGTACGCCCGAGAGGATTTGAACCCCTAGCCTTCTGGTCCGTAGCCAGACGCTCTATCCAATTGAGCTACGGGCGCACACGCCGCCGGGGTCCCGAGACTCCCTCGCGGTCAACCGAAACGCGGTTATCGTCCTCCGGCCTCGATTTGTCAAGTGGAAACTCCCCGTGTTCCGGGACACCCGAATCCTTCACGCCCTGCGCGGTTCGGGTTTGAACGGGAGCCGTTCAGAGGCGCGAGCCGCTTCGGGCGACGCGGCTTC
>JAFGFN010000159.1 GCA_016931035.1 Candidatus Sumerlaeota bacterium | reverse complement strand
TGATCCAGGCTCTGCCACACTCGATATCCTCTTGACGCGCGAGCGAGACGGACGCAGTATTGCGTCTGGTGGCTAAAGGCTTACCCGAACGCAACGTACACCGTGAAAGTGTATTCGAGTTTCAGCCCCCCCACGCTGTCGGGCGAGCTGGCGTCGAAGTCCGGGACTCTGAGCGACGCCGGCATCTACTCGATCTATCTCGACTCGCCCATGGTCGTCACCGAGGGCGAGACCCGGGTGCTGTTCCTGGATATTTCGTTTCCCTACATCGGGTCCAACATGTACGTCGTTCCCAAATCGTGGACGCCGACAAATCAGACCGCAAAGTGCTACTACCGCAAAGAGGAGACGTACGCGTGGACTGACGCCAGCGTCGGCGGCTACCCGTTCGACCTGGTTTTGCGAGGTCGAATCTACGCGCCGCCTCCGGTTCCGACGCCCACGCCCACTCCGGAACCGTTGCGGGCCGAGTCGTGGACGCTTTTTGAGTGAACGATCGGGGGAGAAGCGCTCATCCGTCGCGAGAGTGCGACGGCCGAGCGGCGGTTGGGGGCGTTCGCTTTCGGACGCGTTGCGCGAATCGCTTCAATCATCCCGAGCGAAGCCACGAGAGGGCGGTATCTTCATCGGAGAAAAGCCTGAATCGAAGTCCGACATTATAGCCGGTCGCTTCACTGAATGCCGCGAACCCCGTGTCGTCCCCCTTGTTCAACATGGCGATTCGGATGCCGGTCAACGGGCCGGGAAGGTTGCGAACGTCGAAGAACGTGCTGGCGACGGAGCCGCGGCCGCTCACCTGACGATTGTCGATCAGGATGCGCTTGAGGCCGGATTTCTTGATCGTGTCGTAGATAATCTGCATCGCCATGGGGCCTTCCCCGTCGGCAATCTCTCCCGTGAGCGTGAGGATGAGAATCTCGTCCGGGGTTGAAGTCGTAACCTGGAACTGCATGATCGTCTCCTGCTATTCGGCGTCTGGGTAGGGGATCCGTCCCTGTTTCGTGAGCGACACGGGCCCAACGCCGCAAAGGTCTTCGTCCAGGGCTGTGCTTTCCCCGATCGATGCCCCTGGACGCCACGCGCGCAAACCTCGGCCCTGTTGGGCTCCAGGATCAGGGTATGCTCGCCCGTTTCGGGTGTCAAGGGGGGAGTAGGAGAGGCATCCGGTTCTGGGCGTTGGGCTTCAGGCGCTAGGCATCGGGTTGTGGGTTGAGAGAGAGACCATAATCGCGGGATCTCTCCTCCAAGCGTCCGTTTTCATCCCGAGTCCCGATCTTTCAGGCTGCGTCGGGCGTCTTCTCGGCGCCAAAGAAGCACAAGCCTTCAAGCCGCCTTCGCCATTTCCTCGGCGCCCAAGCGAACGCGGCGGCGCGGCGCGCGGGAGGCGGGACAGTATCCCTGTCGTCAGCAGGCGTGGGTGAGAACGATCTTGCTTCCATAGTTGCGGTTGGGTGGGGTTTGTGGCAGGTTGAACGAAAGGATGAAGTATGAAGGATGAAGGATGAAATGTGAGAATGTGCGAAAGTGTGAACGTGGGAATATGACCGCTCGGCGGGATCGAGTAGGGAACAAGGGGAAAGAGGATGAGTCGGATGTGGGGTGAGAGAGGACTTCTGGGTCGAGGGACGGCCTCGGCCAGGCGCGGGAAAGGCCTCGGGCACAGGTACGTGGCGGCTCTGCTTGTTCTGAGCGCGGCGTCGGCCCTCGGGGTCGGGGCGCGCCTCCGGGCCGAGCCGGTCGAGGTGGTCTTGTCGAACGGGGCCGAGGTGCGGGCCGAGCTGCTTCAACGGACCGACGAGCGGCTAGTTCTGGACTTGGGATTCATGGTTCTGACGATTCCGGCGAACCAGGCGGCGACCGTCTCATCGGGGGACGCGGCCGGTTCGGGGCTCCTGTCTACGCCGGCCGCGTCGGCGGACGAGGCGACCACATCGACGGCTCTCGCTCTCGCCGCGGCGGCGGCTGCCTCGGGCGGGGGCGAGACGAGGCTGGGTCGCGCCAAGCGGGGCGACCTAGTGGAGCGTCTGGAAGAGGCGATCGTGATTGTGTCGAATCCGGGTGGCATGGGGGCGGGGTTCGTGGTCGATCCGAGCGGGCTCGTGGTGACCAACCACCATGTGGTGCGGGGCGAGAGGTACAACGACATCACCTACTATCGCAAGGTGGAATCGGGCAAGGTGGAGAAGAAGGTATTCCGGCGCGTCGAGGTCCAGGCGTACAGCACGCTGTTGGACTGCGCGCTTCTCAAGATACCGGCCGAGGATTTGGAGGGGATCGATCTGCCCTATCTTGGGTTGGCCGCTTCGGACTCGCTCCGCCCGAGTATGCGGGTGACGGCGGTGGGGAACCCGGCGGTGGGGGCGACGATTCTGGATCATACGATTTCGCAGGGGATTCTGAGTTCGACGAATCGCAACTTCAACGATATTCTCTATCTTCAAACTACGGCGGCCGTGAATCCCGGCAACAGCGGAGGCCCGCTCCTCAACGACGCGGGCGAGGTCGTGGGGCTGGTGACTTTCCGCGCGTTTTTCCAGGAGGGGCTGGGGTTTGCGCTTCCGGTCTGGTACCTGCGGCTTTTTCTGGATAACGTCAAGGCCTACGCTCCCACCCAAGACACGAAGAACACGGGCTATCGTTATCACGACCCGATGAGTCCGGAGTGAGATTTGCGGGGAGGGGAGAGAACGAGTACGAGGAAGAGGATCACGAGAAGGCGGGAGTGGCGAGACCCGCTTACGAGCAAGGAGCAAGAATCGCTCTTCCGGAATTCCCATCGATCGGGTCCAGGGGCATTTCTGGAACGGAGAATACCCCTTGCCCGCGCGAGTCTCTTGGTTTGTCGTTGACTTTGGCCAACTGAAGTTGGGACAACCAGCGAAGAATCGGTCGAGGCCGTCTGTTCGTTGTTCCAACTTCAGTTGGCCAACGGTTCCGTCGTTTCCGCAAAACCCCTGAAAGGCCCAGAGAATATGATCTCATTGCTACTGCGAGCGTTGTCAGTCGCTGCAATCCTGACATTGTCGGGGTCGGGGGCGAGGACCTGGGGAGAGTCGGAGGTGACCGTCGCCGACTGTGTCCCCGGGCAGACGCTCGTGTTCGTTCACGCCAAAAACCTCTCGGATCTGCGCGAGTCCTGGCGCGAGACGCCACTCTACACCATGTGGACGGAGCCGAAGTTCGAGGCGTTTTTTCGACCCGCGAAGGATCGGTTGAGAGGATTCGAGACCAACGCGGAGGAGGGGAGCGGGCTTTCCGTCGCCGGTCTCGAAGAGCTTTTCCCGGGCGAAGTGGCGTTTTTTCTTTCCGACTTGATCTACACGGTCAGGCAGTCCGAAATCTTGTACATCGAGACGAACTGGGGATTCATGGGGCGGTTCTCGGGCGACGCGGACAAGGTCAAGGATCTCGTCGAGAATCACGTTCTCAAAGACGTTCCGAGTGACGCGCGACGTTCCGTCGAACCGTTCCGAGGCGTCCCGATCTACACCACCGTGTTTGTGCAGAAGATCGAGCGTCCGATCCCCGAGCCGGGCGCACCGGGCGATGCGGACGAAGGGCTGGCGTTGCCCGACGCCTCGGTGTTGGAGGGACCGGAATACCACTACGAGTACGCCATCCTCGACGATCTGTGCATCGTGCTGGAGGGGCAGCGCGCCTATATGAAGACGGTTCTGACGAACCTCTTCGACGCGCGCGAGTCGGGCCGGAGCGGCGCGTCGCTGGCTGCGACGGAGAACTATCGTCGGGCGTTGGGCACCCTGGGCGACGAGCCCGACGCGATGTGCTACGTCAACATCGAGCGCCTTCTGGAGCAAGTCCAAACGCATCCGGTCTACTCGACACTGTCGCGGATGCCGTCGCTGCGACTCGAAGAACTCAAGTCGGGGGCCGTCGGGTTGCGGCTTCCCGACGAAGGGATCGCGTTCGATCTGGCGCTTTGCAGCGCCCCTTCGCCGCAGGGGGTGGCGCGTTTTCTCGTCAACGACCGGGTGAATTCGTTCCGGACGCGCAACATGGTCCCCTCCGACGCCATCGCCTATTCGTGTTCGCTGGTCGATTTCGCCGGCCTCTATTCGCTCCTTCGGACGGCGCTGACCGAGTCGAACGCTCAGTACGGCGTTCAGCTCGACGCGGTCACGGCGATGATCGCGCAACGGACGCAAGTGGACGTTGTCGATCTGATCGGGCGCCTTCGGGGCGAAATGGCCACGTTCTCTCGACCGGCGGGCGGATCGCTTCTGGGCGGCGACGGGGGAAAGGAGACGGGGGCGTTTCTGTTGGAGCTCGACCGACCCGAGGGTTTCGCTCCCGCGTTGGCCCGCGTCGTCGAGTCGACGATGCAGGGGGGGGCCGCGCCGCTGAAGGCGATCCCGGCGGCTTTCGAGGGTTTCGATCTCTATACGCTCGGGCCGGATCCGGCCCAGACGAGCGCGTCCGGGTTGCCGCCGGGAAGTGTGCCTTCCTTTTCGTTCGCCGTTGCCAATTCGTTTCTTGTGGCCAGTCCCAGTGCCGAGGCCGCGAAAGAGGTGCTGCGACTGGTTTCCGGTTCGTCCGTCAACAGTGTGGCGCAGAACGAGAAGTTCGAGAAGGCGACGGCCGGCCTTCGACCGGGGTATTGTTCTCTGGAGTGGCGCGATCTGCGGCGCACGGTCGAAGGCCTCGCCGAGGTCGTGCGGTCGCCCCGATTCCGATTCGCCTTCAGCGAGTGGGTGCGCGTCGATGCGATGCCCGCGCCGGAGGCGCTGGCCGAGTACTTCGACCAGTGGGTGCTGGCCGGCTACACGTCCAAGGACTCGTATCGTTTCTCCGCGCTTCTGATGGATCCGAAGGGCGGCGGTGGGGGGCGGTGAGGGGAGAATCTCGAAGTCGCATCTCGATACCGGAGGCAGGCTGGAGCCCGTACTCCGAACAAGTTTTGAGTACCGGCTTCAGCCTGCCTCGAAATCCTCTTCATCCTCGCGTCGAACGACTTTGAAATGTCTCTGGGAGGGCGGTGAGGCCCTTCGGGTGTTCTGGGTTCGAGGAAGGGCGCCCGAGGAACCGTTCCGAGCCGCGCAGTCTCAGGAATCCCTTGATCCTTCAGGTGAGGGCCAGAAGGTGCGAAAAGCCCTTGCTGACGCGCGGGCTACTGCATAGGAGACGCGGTGCGGGGTGAC
>JAFGFN010000015.1 GCA_016931035.1 Candidatus Sumerlaeota bacterium | reverse complement strand
ATGGTGGAGGGAGCTGGATTCGAACCAACGTAGGCGAACGCCAACGGGTTTACAGCCCGTCCCCTTTAGCCACTCGGGCATCCCTCCACGTTCCGACGAGGAGAATTCGACAGAGAGCCAAGCCGCGAAGCCTGCCCTTGGAACGCTCCCCCGCGCACACAGGGGGAGGATTCTCGCACAAGCTCTTCAAGATTGTAAAGCAGTTTTTGGGAAAGAGAACGCGCGAACGCGCGGAAGAAGGCGAGTCCGAACTCCCGACGGGACCCGCCCTCGGAGAGGTGCTCTTGACCCAGGGAGAACCGAACTGTCGAGCACGGATTGAAGGGAACATCGTCCCGCCCGCATCGGACGAAGTCGATCTTCCCTTCCGGATTCAGTGTCGTCCACACCTCGTTCTTCGAGAATCCCGCTCATTCCCTCGCCGCGGATTGAAGCGCCTCGATGGCGCCGAGGGTCTCGCCGACGGAAGGGGCGGCGGGCGAGGCGACGCCGCGCACGGCGCGCTGCTTGGCCATGGTGGAAAGAATGCGCTCGTTGAGCTTCGCCGCCGGGTTGATGCCGGCCCGGTGCAGACGCTGCATCAGGGCGGCGACCTCGACCAGAATGCTGATGTTGCGGCCCGGCTCGACCGGGATCACGTACTCGGGCACGAGGCAGTCGTACATCTTCATGTAGTGCTCTTTGATGCCGAGCCGTTCGTAGTCCTTCTTGGGATCCCAGCGCTCCAGACGGATCAGGAGCGAGACGATTTCTTCGTCGCGGATCGAACGCACGCCGTAGAGACTCTCGACGTCGATGATGCCGATGCCTCGGATCTCCATGTGGTACCCGAGCCGTTCGGTGCAGCTGCCGATGAGTTGCTCGTTGCCCACGCGGCGCAAGATCACGATGTCGTCGGCCACGAGGCGATGCCCGCGTTCGATGAGTTCGAGGGCGCATTCGCTCTTGCCCACGCCGCTGCGACCCTGGATCAAAACGCCCATGCCGAACACGTCCATCATCACGCCGTGCACGGCCCACGACGGCGCCAACTCGCGTTCGAGGAAGTGCGACAGGTGCCCGGAGAAGTTCGAGGTCAGGAGCGGCGTGCGCAGAACGGGCACACGGTTCTCTTCGGCGATCTCGATCAGCTCGGGCGGCGCTTCGAGCGAAGTGGTGACGATGACGCACGGAATATAGAACTCGAAAATGCGGGTCAGGCGCCGCCGCCGGTCCTTGGACTTGAGGCCGCGCAGGTACGAGATCTCGGTCAGGCCGAGGATCTGAACCCGGTCGGCGGAAAAGACCTCGTAGTAACCGGTCAGTGCCATCCCGGGCCGGTTGAGCTCGGAGGTGGAGAAGGTGTTGTCGAGCCCGGCGTCGCTGGTCAGGAGCTCGAGTTTCCACTCCGCCCCGCGTTTTTCGAGAACGTGGCGCACCGAAATTGGCTTGGTGAGCATCGGTGTTTTTCCGCCCTTTCGGAGGCTCCCCCACCCTCTGTGGAATGCTACTCCACAAGGACTTATCGCGTCAAGCGCCGTGTGTCGCCGTTTGCGGAACGCGCCTTCGTCCACGCTCGGCGTCCGGGTCTTCCCGAAACGCCCGCCGAACGGTTGCTTTCGCCGACAAGGGATTTGGCATTTACAAATCCCCCGTTCCTGTGCAAGAAATCTCGCGGAGAGTCTGCTCTGAAGGCGCTGGAATCCTCGGGTTCACGTTCTTTCCCGTCCCCCAGCGCGCTCTACAACTCGGAGACTCCGCGGATTACCGGAATGACTTCTTCGGACCCTACTGTTCGCCCCATGTCGAGACGGATGTCGAAGGCTCGGGTTGCCTGTTTTGTCGCGATTGTCGCTTGCGCCCTAGCGAGTGCCTACCTGCTCCTGCGTCTCAGGCAGTACAGCGACGACGCGTTCATTACGTTCCGCGTGGCCCGCAACCTGGCTCTGGGCCGAGGACCGTACTTCAATCCCGAAGAACGCGTCCAGGGCTCGACTACGCCTCTCTATGTTCTCGTCCTTGCGGCCGGACATCGCGTTTCGGGTTTGCCCGTCGATCGGTTCGAAGAGGTTCTCGAGGTCCCGTTGGTCTTGGCCTTGGCGTTGGCGCTTTTTCTCCTCGTCCGCTCGTCTCCGTCTTTGAGGACCTGCGCGTGTCTCGCCCCGCTTCTCTTGTTCCTCCACCCGGCGTCGCTCTGTCTGGCGAAAGGAATGGAGACGTTTCTCTACTGCGCCTTGATCGCCGGCGCGTTCGCCGCCGAGGCGCGCGGGCGACCCGTGTGGCTCGGAATCGCGATCGGGTTGACAGCCTCGACTCGCACGGAGGGAGGATTGCTCGCGATCAGCTATCTCGTCTACTGGTTCGTCGGACGTCAGATCTACGGTACGCAGCGCTATCGAATGAATCGCCTCACGCGTTCGGTCGGCGCGGCCCTCCTGGTGGGGCTCCCTATTCTGTTGGCGTTGATCGCGTGGTACGGCAACCCGGTGCCCAATTCGGTCATGGCGAAGATCGATCAGCAGGTGAAGGGCTGGCCCAGCACGGTCGGGACGTATCTCATCGACTATCTGTTCGGAGGATGGAACATCGGCATCCCACAGGTGTGGGGCGCGGTTCTCGTTCTCGGCGCCGCGCTTCTCCTCGTCCGGTTTCTCCGCGGCCGCGGGCTCGCGGAGAGCGAGTACCGAACCTTCGGATTCCTCACGCTGCACGTTGCGCTGTACACCCTGCTGTTCTTCGGAGCGCCGTACTACGCCTGGTACCTCGTCCCGATTTCCATCATGCTGATCCCGCTATACGCGGCGTCGCTGGTGGGCCTCGGGAGGTTCGCGCAATGCCTAGCGCCCACGTCGCGGGCGGGCTTCGGCAAGTTCTGGCGAACGCTCGCGCGGGGTCTCGTTTTCGCCTTCCTCGCCTATGTGGCATGTCAGCGAATCGCCGACTTGGTTCTGACCGAGTATTCCACCCGATTCAACCCGGTCGCCTCGCTCCCTTCGGCGCCCGAACGCGGGTATTCTTGGATGGGGCGGTACCTGTCGGAGAACGCGGGGCAGACCGGGTGGACGTTCGCGGCGGAGGAGATCGGTCTCATGGGGTATGCGTGCGATCTGCCCTGTCTCGATCTTGCGGCTCTCGTTTCGCCCCAGTGCAGACCGTTCTTCATGAACGAATGGATGAGCAAGACCGTCTTGCGGTTCAAACCCGAGCTCTACGTGTCTCCTCGGTGTTCGGAGATCGTCGCCGGAGAGCCGGAATACGATCCCCAATTGGCCCAGACCTTCTATGACACCTACCGGCTGGTGCGCCGGGTCGAAACGCACGACATGGGAACGATTCGCGTATTCTGCCGGAAGGACCTAACCTGGCCGGAGAAGTGAGGATTTCGGATTGGGGATTGGAGCCTACGGATTCGCGTCTACCCGGTCGGCGGCGCGAAGCCCCAGACCCTCGTTGAGGCTTCCCGTCCGATAGCCCTGAAGATCGAGAGTCGCGTAGCGGAACCCGATTTCCTTGAGAGCCCGCGTCACTTCTTCACGCATGGCGGAGTCGAGAAGGCGGGGGATTTCGGCGGGCAGGAGCTCGATCCGCGCCACGCTTTCGTGCCAGCGCACGCGAACCTGGGTGAAACCTCTCTCGCGCAGAAACGCTTCGGCTCGCGCCACCTGGTCGAGTCCCTGGCGCGTGATCGTCGTGCCGTAGGGGAATCGCGACGCGAGACACGCGGCGGAAGGCTTGTTCCAATTGGGCAGACCTTGGGCGCGCGAGATCGCCCGAATGTCGTCCTTGCGAAACCCCAGCTCCATCAGAGGACTCACGACCCCAAGCTCGCGCAAGGCCTTCATTCCGGGACGATAATCGTCGGTCAGATCTTCGTGCGACGATCCGTCGGCCAGAACCTCGAACCCCTGTTCGCGGACCGCCTGGCGGATTCGGCCGAAGAGTTCCTTCTTGCAGTGGTAGCAGCGATCGACGGGGTTGTCGCTATAGCCCGAGATGTCGAGTTCGGAATACTCGAGGATTTCCAGCGGCCATTGGCGTTCGCGAGCGAGGGCGCGCGCCTTCTCGAACTCCGCGGGCGTGATCGTCTCGCTCGACGCCAGGACCCCCACCGCGTTCTCGCGTCCGAGCGCCTCGGTCGCGGCGTGGAGCAAGAGCGCGCTGTCGACCCCGCCTGAATAGGCCACGGCGAGACGACCGTAGCCGCGCAGATTGTCGAGCAGCGCGTCCCATTTCGCGTGGACTTCGTCCCCGTTCGCGTGGACTTCGTCCCCGTTCGCGTGGACTTCGTTTTCGGCGTGTTGTCCCCTTGTCTCTTTCATGCGCCGCGTTCCTTCGAATCCGAACTCATGATAGCACGCCCGGTCCTCCGGCGGGAATCCCTTTCGGATCGAAACGGTTTCGTACTACTATCTCCCGGAATCGTCGAAAGCCGCGACGATTTCAGACTGACCGAGGGGACCCTCACCCCGACCCTCTCCCAGAGGGAGAGGGAGAAACCCTCAAAAAGATCTTCTTTACACCCCTCGATCCTCTT
>JAFGFN010000158.1 GCA_016931035.1 Candidatus Sumerlaeota bacterium | reverse complement strand
GGGGTGAAATCCTGCAAATACCCTACCAGAAACCGCCCCACAAGTCAAGTATTATCAATCGTATGCGTCGTTTTTCAGCATCGACTAATTACGGGTATCGAACGGCCCGAAGGCGTCGTACCAGATCGTCGAGTCGGCCAGCCCCGTCGCGCCGTCGATCGGCACTGTTTGGAAGCGAACAACCGGGGCGATATCGGGGTTGGGCGAATAGCAGTGGATCGTATAGCGAAGCAGATCGCCCGCCGTCTCGGGGTACGTCAGAGTGACTTTCGTGGGATCCTGCGCCGCCTGAGACCATCGGGCCAGCCCTGGACTCGTCGGCATGTCCCCCATCGACAAAGTGACGTAGTCGGCGCCCTTCGTGCCCACGTTGGGAGTCGGCAAAAGCGCCAAGTCCGGGTAAGCGCTCGTCGTCGGGAAGTGGAACCCATTATTCGGATCGTTGAATGGGATATGACCTGTCCCCCATTCCAGGTCGGGCGTCGGTTTGTCGACCGGGCGCGGATACGACTCGACGATGCAGTAGTCCATCCACAAGTGGCCGTTGTCGCCGACATCGATCCCGTCGAACGTCAGGCAGTAGTCGCGGCCGTCGGTCGGAGCATAGGGGTCTCCTGCCGCGACCCAGTCTGTGTAGTCGAGCGCCTCGGCGTCGCCCACTCGCTCAGACCATAAGGCGGCGTGAAGTGGATCTGGGCCTCGAACGAGGAATCGGTCGAGATCGGCGCATCGACTTCGTCTCCTCCCTGCGTCAACACCTGGACTCCCTGCCAAGCCACGCACATATAGCTGATGGCCAGGAGCCGCCAACTGCAGGTCGAGGCGCGTGCCGCCTGGTCGCTGATCAGGCGCGCGCGGACACGGTAGATCCGGTCTTCCATGCCGTAGCTCGGGACGAGGAATTCGGCGCGGACTCCGTCGTCGCTGAGATACCAGGTACCGTAGTTGGCAATGTCGGAACCGCTCGGGGAACCGGTCGCATCCCAGCCGATTGCACCCATGCCATAATCGATTACCGGGGTCGCGGGTCCGAGTCCAGGTTCGCCGAAGTCCGTGAAGGCGAACCAACATGTGAGGGGGATTGGAGGAGGAGGAGGTATCATGGAAGTCGTAAGGTCGTCGTAGTCCATGACGGTTACCACGGTGAACAGCTGGGGGGATTCGGAGACCAGCGAGGGAGAGGCCGGAAGATCCGTCTCTACGGCAACCAGAATCAGGTCGGTGTCGCCGAGGTCGCCACTCGGGATCAGGCCGGTCTCGACACCGTTGGCCGCAGCGGTGGCGCTGTACGCGTTCGACGGCGAACCCGTCATGATGTCGGTGTTGATCAGCGACAGGTAGGTGAACGACGTCGCGGCGTCGATGAGGTTGTCGCCTATTGTCGGAGCGGTACCGCTGCCCAGGAGGGCCGTGTACTCCGCACCGGTGAGCGGGTCGAGAATCGCCGCGTCCGTGCTCGCCTGAATCGTCGGCTCCGAGGCGGTAGGCTGATACAGGAACACATAGTGTTCGCTGAGCGGCGCGGCGTTCAGCCACTCGATCACGTTCGGGTCGAGCAGGTTCACGATGTTCAGATAGCGGTACAGGCGAAAGGCCGTCGTGCCCGACCCGTCGATGTCGCCGGTGTCGCCGATGACGATATCGGAAAGATCCTTGATGATGGGCGCTCTCGCGGAACCGACGGACGGCAACACAGACACCAGGATCCAGACCAAGACGGCGAACACGAGAATGTCTCTCATGGTCGTCCCCTCCTCGAAAAAACGGGTGGTCCCAATACCGATTGGACCGTAACGGGTCTTATGACCGGATGTCAAGGAATACACACATTCCCCGGCTGTGGTCCACCGCGCGGAAGAAAAGACTGGACAATCCCACGGGGTCGAAAGACTATGAGGATTGTCCGAGAAACCACTCTGTCCCGAGAGGCCCGCCATGCCGAGACTCGACCTTCCGTTTCGCCAGATCCATATGGATTTCCACACAAGCGAGGCGATCGAAGGGGTCGGAAAACTCTTCGACCCCGACGAGTTCGCCGACACGCTCGCCCGCGCCCGCGTGGGGCAGGTGTGTTGTTTCGCCCGATGCCATCATGGGTGGATCTACTACGACTCGAAGCGGAACCCCGAGCTCGTGCATCCTCATCTCGAGAACCGCAACCTCCTGCCCGAGCAGATCGAGGCGTGCCACAAGCGCGGCATCCGCGTTCCGATCTATACGAGCATTCAGTTCGACCACTACTCGGTGACGCACCATCCTGAATGGGTCGCGACGACCGCCGAGGGCGGTCAGTACGGGGGCGGGCCGTTCGAGCCGAATTTCCGGCGTCGGTTGTGCGTCAACACGCCGTATCGCGATTTCATCAAGGCGCACGTCCGGGAAATCTTCGACCTCATGCCCGCGGTCGACGGCCTTTTCTTCGACATCGTCAGCCCGATCGACTGCGCGTGCGTCCGATGCGTCGAGGGGATGCGCGAGGCCGGTCTCGATCCGACGCGCAAGGACGACCGCATGGCGTTTGCGCGCCGGACGATCGAGGAGTTTTGTTTCGACATGACGGGCTGCGTCCGAACGTTCAGCAAGGACTGCGGCATCTACTACAACGGGGGCGGCCTGGGTCCGAACCGCCGTCGCCATGTCTCGTGTTTCACGCAGCTCGAGTTCGACGCGCTGCCCGGATCGGGCCCGGCGGGGTATCGCGGGCTAGCGCGGCGCGCGCGTTTCGAGCGCAACCTGGGTCTCGACTGCATTGCGCACACGGGGAAGTTCCACACCACCTGGGGCGATTTTCACTCTTTCAAGAACCCGGCCGCGCTCGAATACGAATGCTTCTCCTCGCTCAGCCTGAACGTCAAGTGCCTAGTCGGCGATCAACTCCTCCCCTCAGGCAGGATCGAGAAAGAAGTCTACGACCGGATCGGAGAGGTTTTCTCCGAGGTCGAGCGCAAGGAGCCCTGGTGTCGCGGCGCCAAGGCGGTCGTCGATATCGGTCTCTTGCACACGGAGATGAAGTCGATGCGCGGAGCGGCCGCTATCCTCGTCGAGGGCGGCCATCAGTTCGACATCCTCGACAACGATTCGGACCTTTCCCCCTACAAGGTCCTGATCCTTCCCGACCGCGCCCGGATGGACAAAGCGCTGGCCGCGAGGATCGACGGCTACGTCGAGTCGGGAGGCCGGCTTCTCGCCTCGTTCGAATCGGGCATGGATACGGCCCAGGCCGGTTTCGTCCTCAAGAGCCTGCCCGTCAGCCTCGCCAGCGACGGGCCGATCTATTCCGACGGCCTCCCCGTGCGCGGGCGCGAACTCGGGAGCAACGAGTACGCCGACTATGTCGTCCCGCGCGGACCGATCGGCGAGGGTTTGCCCGAGACCGAACACGTGATGTACACCAAGGGGGTTCACGTCGCGGCGACAGAAGACGCCGAAGTGCTGATCGATACGATCGAGCCGCTGTTCCACCGCACCTGGGAACACTTCTGTTCGCATCGCCAAGCTCCTTCGTCGGGAAAGCCCGCCTACCCGGCGGTCGTGCGTCGAGGCGGAGTCGTCTACTTCGGCCACGCCGTGTTCGATCTCTACGAAGGTTTCGCGCCCCTCTGGGTCAAGCGGATGGTTCTGAACGCGCTCGGAATGCTCCTGCCCGATCCCATCCTGACGCACGCCGGCCCGAGCACCGTCGAAACGACCGTCAACCGACAGGAAACGGAGAAACGCTGGGTCGTCCATCTGCTTCACTACGTCCCGCTGGCCCGCGCGCGCCATCTGTCGATCGTCGAGGACGTGATACCGCTTCACGACCTGCGTGTGTCGATCCAGGCGCCTGAAGGAGTCCAATCGGTCGTCCGCGCGCCCGAGGAGGAGCCGCTCGAATTCGAGGTGCGCGACGGACGGGTCGAATTCGTTCTCCCGCGTCTCGACGGACACCAGATGGTGGCGATTCACTGGTAGAAGAGCGCGAATCCGGCCGGCGGGCGGCCGCAAAACAATGAAGAAAGCGCCGGGGAGCGAGCCCCGGCGCGAAGTGGTGTTGACCTGCGATTCCACGCCCGAATTACCCGGTCCGGACTTCGACCTGCTCGGCTTGTGTTTGGGCGGGGTCCGAGCGTGGAATCGCAACGGTCACGATGCAGTTCTTGAAAGCGCGCGATAAGTCCCCCTTTCCCGCGGTTTCCGGCAACGAAAGCGCGCGTTGAAACGATCCATGGAGGCGCCCATGGCGCTCGATTCCTTTCCTCATCGGATCTCGATCTTCCTGGATTCGGGCTTCTGCGCGTTCTTGGTCTTGGGAAGGGTGACCGTCAGGACGCCGTTCTCGAGTTTCGATTCGATCGCGCCCTGGGCGTCCACGTCGTTGGGAAGAGCGGTCGCGCGGCGGAACGCTCCGTAGCGAATCTCCCGGCGTTCAATCCCTTTGTCCTCGTTCGATTCTTCGACGCGCGATTCGCGCTTGCCCTCGACGATCAGGCGACCGTCTTCGACCGTGACGCTGACTTCGCCTTTTTCGATTCCGGGCAAGTCGAAACGATAGACGTAGGCGTCTTTCGTCTTTTCGAACTCGCCCTGGGGCGACCACGTCGCCACGGCATCCGGCTGTAGACCGGGCGCGCCAGCATTCATCCGCGCGAACGCATCGTTGAACACCCGATCCATCCCGTGCCGCATCCGGTTCATCTCCCGGAACGGATCCCAACCTTCCTGCGTCAGGGACCACGCCAGGGGGGACCACACGTCGGCGAGTGGATCTTGGGTCGAAGGCGTCGGCTTGTCGGCGGCGGCGAGTCGAGCCGCTTTCAGGGCCTTCAGCGCTTCCTCGATTCGCGCATCCGCTTCCTTTTCTTCGTCTTGAAGAATCGTCTCGATTTGCCGCAGCGTTTTGTCCTGCGCGACGTCGGCGACGACCGCGCCCTCCTCCTTGGCGCGGACTTCTTGGAGGTCGATCGCGGCAATGACGCCGACCGCAATCAGAGCCACCGCGAGAGAAGCGAGCGTCCAGGTCATCGGGACGTGAGTCTTGAGAGTGTCTTTGAGAGCCATTTTCGCGCACCTCCTTTCGTTGTTTTCCCATCATTCTTCGCGATCCTTGCATGCGCCGTTGGCAAGAGTCGCGGAGACGTTGTCGATTTTTCGTGAAATGCAATGCTTGTGCCATTAGCCTGAAGAACTGACCGCACTGCATTTGCGCAAAGTCGGCAGTCGTTTCTCCCCGGGGAATCGCGTCAATCCGAATCGAAATGGACTCATGTCGCGCGTCGTTTTGGCGCAATGTGACGCGGTTTGGGGGCGATGCCCCGTTCCCGCGAGACGGAGCGGGTTCGTTGAATCCGTGGAGATGGCCTCTTTCTTCATTCTCTTCCTGTCAGTAGTGTCCAAAACAGGTTCCCCGGAGGGGAACAATTTGAATAGCCCTGGGTGAAACCCAGGGAAAAGACGTTCCCGTTTTG
>JAFGFN010000157.1 GCA_016931035.1 Candidatus Sumerlaeota bacterium | reverse complement strand
GTCGCTCGGCCACCCGACTGAAGTCGGGTGCTAATGAGAATAGTCGGGCGCTGATGAGAGAAGCCGAGTGCTCATGAGATATGTCCGAGGCACCTTTCGCCAGCCGCGATTCCTGAGGATGCGGCAATTGTCTTGCTTTCAGACCTTCACGTCTCCAAAACCGCCGAACGGGAGTGACATGAAGTCAGCGGTGGCGTTCTCGAATTGGCGGGGTACCTCCCTGGAAGCGCCTTATTCGCTTCGGGTGGTCCGGACCCAGAGACGCCGTCCATCGCTCGCCAGCTCGACCGAGCCCGCCTCGTCGGTTCGCAGAACGCGCGCCCCGAGATCGCTCAGCCTCTCGATCACGCGCGGCGAGGGGTGTCCGTAGCGATTCCCAGCGCCGACGCTGACTAGGGCGAAACGCGGCCGCACTGCCGCCGCGAAAGGCTCGCTCGTGGAACTTTCGCTGCCGTGATGCCCTACTTTCAACACGGACGAGCGGAGTTTGGCCGGTCCGTATTCCGAGATCAGATCGCGTTCGACGGCGATCTCGGCGTCTCCCATCAAAAGGAACCGCACCGCGCCGTACTGGGCGAGAAGAACGATCGACTGGTTGTTGGACGACCGCGAGACGGGGTTCTCCAGGTCCGGATTCAACACGTCGATCCGGACCGGCTCCGCGCCTCGAATCCGTTCGCCGCGACCGATGCGCGTGCGCTCGACGCCGTATTTCTCGATCGCCTCATCGACGCGTTTTTGAACCTCGCTCTTGGATCGTCGGCTTCCCTCGAACACCTGGGCGACTTCGACCGCCTCGATCACGTCCGCCGCCGAGCCGATGTGGTCCGAGTCGCCGTGAGTGAGAACGAGCCCCAAGATCTCGTCCACCCCGTGGGTACGCAAATGCTCCAGGACCGTCCGGGCGGCGCGGGGCGGCCCCGTGTCGACCATCAGGACCTTGTCGTCGGGCAGTTGGAGGACGAGACAATCGCCTTGTCCCACGTCGAGCATCGTCAGGCGAAATCGTCCGATCGATGCGTCGGTCGGGAAAGAAACGCGCGCAACAACCGGCCACCACGCCAGGAGCGCGGCCAGAGCGGCCAGTCGCAACAGCAATCTCGAACGACGGACCTCGACTGCGCCGGGCGACCGCGCCCGACGCATGGGAGATCCCGAGAAGAGAATCGCGTACCAGATCCCGACCATCCACCAGGGAAAGCGATCGAGATGCATCGAGGCCCCGGGGACGTCGGCGAACCATTCCGCCACGCGAAGGAACACGCCGCACGCCACCGACGAGACGGCGGCGAAGAACGACTCGAAGGCGGGCGAGAGCGGCCCGAGAAGAGACAGCGCCCATCCCGCGGCCAGCACGATCGCGGCGAGCGGGATCATGAACAGGTTCGAGAGGAAACCGATGAGCGAGACCTGGTGGAAGTAGATCGAAAGCAAGGGGACGACGGCGAGCTGCGCGGCGAGCGTCACTGAAAGGGGCAAGGTCACCCAATTGTTGTACCGGGCGCAGGCCACCCGCCGCCGATACGAACCGCTCTCTTCGCGGAGCCACAACATCTCGCGCAAGGTGGGACTCAACACGATAATTCCGAACGCGCAGGCGTACGAGAACTGGAAGTCGGTATGGAAAGGCGCCGCCGGATTGACGAGCACCGTGACGAACACGGCCAGACACAGCGCAGTGAGAGTGTCCACCCTTCGGCGCGCCAAAACGGGAATCGTCATGCACGCCGCCATGACCGAGGCGCGGACCACCGGAGGGCGAAACCCGACCAATGGACAATAGAGCGCCAGGAAGCCGAGGACGATCCAGGCCGAAGGCCGCGGCGGAACCATCAGAACGCGACACAGGGCGTAGATCAGGAGCGCGAGCATCGCCGTGTGCAGTCCCGACACGGCGAACAGGTGCGCTCCTCCCATCTGCTGGAACGTCTCGCGCAGATGCCGATCCAGCCAACCCGTTTCGCCGAGAAGCATCGCCCGCATCGCTCCGGCGCGCTCGCTATTGGGCAGTTTCTCGAACTGATCGAGGGTGCTGCGTCGCCATTGCATTAAGGGACGCATCGCCGCCGCCTCGAAGGTGTCTCCCTCGGGCCGGCGCCGCACGGCGTCCGAGTCGCGCACGCTCATCGTCGCCGAGATGCCGTGCGACAAGAGATAGGCCCGATAGTCGAACAGATCGAGGTGCGCGGCCTGGAAGGCGAGCCCGAGCCGTCCGTCCACCGCCAGGCCTTCGCCTTGGACCGGAAGATCTTTGGCCAGGGCCGCCGCGGCGTCGCGCCGGAGCGTGACTTGGATTCGTCCCACGAACGGCTCGGCGCGTTCCGCCGACTGCGATTGAATCGTCGCGTCGCGCAGAACCACGATGAGCCGCCCGCGTCCGTCTCGCCAGGACGGTTCCCGAGCCACAATCCCCTCGATGTGGATTTCGCCCGAACTCCGTTCGCCCGAGTCGGCTACGAGGCGCTCGACTTGGTGGGTGGCGAGATGTTCCCATCGCAGCCGCGCGTTCTGTTGAATGAACGCGACGAAGAAAAGAGAGAGAAAGAGAAAACGAACGGCGGCGCGCGGCGCGACGGAAGAGGGGCCGCGGCGGCCGCGCCAGGCGAATGCCGCGGCCAAGACCAGACACACCGCCAGAAGCACCCAAGCGATCCAAGCGGGCAGCTCGACGATGCGGCCGACGACGGCGCCCGCGAGGACCGAACACGCCAGATAGAAAACGGGCCGTTTCATGCGGTCATCTTAAGTGGGAAAGGCCGCGTTGCCAACATTTTCCGCAAATCACCTTGAGCGAGGGGCGTGGGGCTATCTATAATGGGTATTGAGCCGTACGCAACGAAGGTGCGAAACGCCGGGTCGAATCGGACTCGGTTAATGGATGCCGAAGGGCGAAAGCGTGCGCCTCAACGCCGCTCCACACAGGAATTCCGAAAGGACGTGTCATGAGCAAGCTGCTTCACATTCAATCCTCTCCCCGTCGGAATCGATCCTACTCCACCGCCGTCGCCAAGCATTTCATCCATTCCTATCGCGTCACCCACCCCGAGGACGACATCGAGACCCTCGACCTCTGGTCGTTCAAACTTCCCGAGTTCGACGGCGCCACCATCGAGGCCAAGTACCGCATCTTGCACGGCCAGACGTTCGGACCCGCCGAAGCGAGCGCGTGGGACGACGTGTTGACGATCGTCCATCGCTTCAAATCGGCGCACAAATACCTGTTTAGCGTTCCCATGTGGAACTTCGGGATTCCTTACAGACTCAAGCACTTCCTCGACGTGATCGTCCAACCCGGCCAAACGTTCAACTTCTCGCCCGAGAGCGGCTATACCGGTCTCCTCACCGACCGGCGGGCGGTCATCGTTTGCAGTCGAGGCGGGGAGTATTCGAGCGCGCCCGAACTCCAGGCGCTCGATTTCCAGAAGCCTTATCTCCGCACCGTCCTCGGATTCATCGGGATCGCGGACGTCCAGGAAATCCTCGTCGAGCCGACGCTCACGACGCCCGACGTTCTCGAGTCCTCCCTGGAGGACGCCAAGGCCATGGCCGCCGACCTCGCCGGGATCTTCTGATCTTTTCGTCCGTTCGATCAGACAATTCGCAAAGGAACGTCCCCATGTCCAAGCCAAGAGCGAGCCAAGCGGGATACCGTTTTTTCCCCTCCGAGAAGCGCTTGTGGGGCGAGAGGTGGCGCGGGACCCAGGTTCGGGTCGTCAGGGCGCTAGCATGGTTCCTCCTTTTTGCGATCGGTTGCGCCTCCAGGGCCAACGCCGGAGCCGATGCAGACGGCGATGACGGCATGGACGAGTCTCTGCGGATCGAATACGTCGCGCGACGAGTTCTCGGCCTTATCCCCGATCCACGAGGAGAAACGCTGGCCGATCCGGTCTCCTCGAGTTCGGTCCGAGTTCGCCTCACTCTGAACAAGCCGATCTATGATCTCGGCGAACCGATCGCCGCCCGATTCAGCGTGACGAATATCGACTCGGTGCCGGTCCGATTCGCCGTCGGAGGCGACTATCGGTCCGGACGCCCAGTCCGGTTCTCGGTTGCTGTTCGGGGCGAGGACGGCGCCATGACTTCCGATCCGCTCTGGTTGAGGGTACGCGCAGGAGTCTCGGGCGGCTTGGGCGGCGAGAAGCGATTGAATCCGGGAGAAACCTGGAGCCGGACTCTGGTTCTGCAGTGGTACGCAAACGTGCGTGCAGCCGGGAAGTATACTGTTCGTGCTCGCTACACGTATGCCGACGCCCCTCGTGAAGAGGCGTTCGAGAGTGACACAGCTGCGTTTTGCGTTCTGCCGCGTCGCACAAACATGGGAGACGAGGCTCTCGTCGCGTTTCAAAAGGAGAACGATCTTGAAGAAATGCACCCCTCCTTCTTCTGGGGAGTGCGAGGCCGCGAAGAGGATATCCCCAAGCTGATTCAGGTTATGCGGACGGGCACGATGCCGCCGGGGCCCCCCGTTTCCATCACAGACACGGAGAAGCGAAACGCCCAGGTTCATGCGGAACTGGCCCTGGGGCTGATGCCCCCGAAGAAGGCCGTGTACCTCGCCTTGAGCGATGCCATTCGGGACGGAGTGGCGGGCGATGTTGAAGATCTGTTCCGAGTCACGTTTCGCACAGCTGTGTGGCCGGACGGATTGGATGCAGTCGAGGAATACCTGGACGACTCCAGTGCCGTCGTTCGACAACTCGCTCTCGAGACGGCCCTCTCGATGGGAAGCGTTCCGGCGTTTGAACGCTTACCGAGAGCGTTGCGCTCCAAAGACGAATCGATGCGGTGCGCCGCGCTCGACGGCGCGCATTCGTACCTGACTCACACCGTCGACAAGACCGGTTGGCGTTTGGAGGGGGTGACGGATCGCCACGTGGACTCTTGTCGCGCGATTCTTTGTACCGCCCTGAGCGACGAGCCCTCGACAGGTCTTCTCTTTCGCTATGTTTCGTCCGTGACGAGCGGACGGGGCCCCACGGAGGAGCTGATTCAGTCTGTCCGCGAGACACGCGACAGGAAACGCCGCACGGCGCTTCGGGAGGCGCTCAACGTGTGTCTCCTCTATCCATTCAACCCTCCTGTCGAGTCACCCTCGCCCTCTTTGGTTGAACTCGCCCGGGAGGGCGTTCGGGCCGTCGATCCCGATGAGAAAGCGACGGGGGCGATTCTCGTTGCGATCGTGGGAGACCCCGAATCCTCCGGAACACTGAGGGCGTGTCTCTCTGCCCCGAGTGACGAGTTGCGTTCGTCGGCGGCTCTCGCTCTTCTGGCGCTCGGGGAACGAACGGAAAGCGAACGATGCATCGAGATCCTGTCGCGGCATCCGGCGAAGCTGCAGTCCTTGTTCCTCTCCAGAAGATGGGGAATTTCGCTCGCCGTTTCCCTCTTTGGAGAAGTGCGGGACCTGCTGCTTCTCAGAACCGGAACATGTTCCGAGCCTGACAAATCGTTCGTCCACTACATCGTTGCGATTCGTCGCAGGGTCCTGGAACTGACGCTCGAAGCCAGAGACGATGGGAGAATTCCCGACTTGGAGGTGCCGGAACCGTCCAGAAATACGGGCGTCTGCCCGGCGGACCCGACTCACCAGTGGGTTCCGTTCGTGCCCGCCGCGTATTCGCCATTCTGTCCGATCTGCGGCGCGAAGATTGAAACTGCGGACGAAACCGTGTCTCATTTTTCTCCAGACGAGGGGGCAGCGATCCGAGAGTTAGGGTTCTGACGTATGCGAATTCCTGTGGAAGGAGGAGAGTGCCGTGAAACGAGTGCTGACGATACTAGCAACGCTTGGGATTCTCATGCGGATTTCCACTTACGCGGAGGCGGAAATGAACGTTCTTGAAACCGACCGCATCCCGACCGACTCGGGGGACGTGGTCATTCACCCGATCGAACACGCCTCGTTCGTCATGGAATGGAACGGGCGGACGATCTACGTCGATCCGGTAGGCGACGCGGCCCGCTATCGGCCGTTCGCCCCGGCGGACTGGATTCTGCTGACCCACGGTCATCGCGACCATCTGGACAAGGCGGTGATCGATGCCGTCTCGACCGCCGCGACGCGGATCGTCGCGCCGCGGGCGGTCGCCGACGAGCTCGGCGCCGTCGAGCGGGGGAGCGCGACCGTCCTGGCCAACGACGGGGCGACGTCGGGTCCGGGCGTGACGATCGATGCGGTGGCGATGTACAACTACTCGGAAGGGCGCACCCAGTACCATCCGAAGGGCAAGGGCAACGGATACTTGGTCGCGCTCGGCGGGAAACGGATCTACCTCTCGGGCGACACCGAGGACGTTGCCGAGATGCGCGCGCTCGAGAATATCGACGCGGCGTTCTTGTGCATGAACGTGCCCTACACGATGAGCGTCGAACAGGCCGCCGAGGCGGCGAAGGCGTTCCGGCCCAAGATCGTCTATCCCTATCACTATCGAAGTCGAGACGGGATGAGCGACATCGGACGGTTCGTCGAACTCGTCGGTCCGGACAGCGGCATCGAGGTGCGGTTGCTCAAGTGGTACTAGCGCGGGATTTCGGACTTGTGCGCCGTGGCGCGAGGGCTCTCTCTCTTCTTCATGTTGGGCAAAAAGAAGCGCCCCGGTGGACCGGGGCGCTGTTTTCGTGGGAACGATATCTCAAAGACCGCGCGACTAGTCGAGGTACCCCTTAGCCCTGAGGAGTTCGGCGCTCAGAATGCCGCCGCCCGCCGCGCCGCGCACCGTGTTGTGCGAAAGCGCGACGAACCGGATGTCGAACACCAGACACTCGCGCAAACGACCGACGGACAAAGCCATCGCCTTGTCGGCGTCGCGATCCTTGCGCGGCTGAGGCCGGTTCGGCTCCTCGCGATAGACGATCGGCCGCGCGGGCGCCGAGGGGAGATCGAGTGCCTGCGGGACGCCGCGGAACTCGGTCCAGATCTTCTTGACCTCGTCCAGGCTCGGTTTCTTGTCGGCGAAAGCGAGGCTCACGCACGCCGTGTGGCCGTCGACCACCGCCACGCGATTGCAGTGGGCCGAAATCCGAATCGACTCGTCGTTGACGAACTGGCCGCCTTCGATCCGACCCAGAATCTTGAGCGGTTCGCGCTCGGACTTCTCTTCTTCGCCTCCGATGAAGGGCAGGATGTTGTCGATCAAGTCCAGGGACGCGTTGCCCGGATAGCCCGCGCCGGAGACCGCCTGCAGCGTCGTGAGGATCATTTTGCCCACGGGGTATCCCGCCGCTCGGAGCGCGTGGACCGCCGTGAGATAGCTTTGGAGGCTGCAATTGGGCTTGACGACGAGGAAGCCCTTCTTCCATCCCCGATTCTTGCGCTGTGCCGGGACGATGTCGAGGTGGTCCGGGTTGACCTCGGGGATCATCATCGGGACGTCGGGCGTCCAGCGATGCGGCGAGTTGTTCGACACGACGGGGACGTCGTTCGCGGCGTATTCGGCTTCGAGCTCGGCGATCGCTTTCTTGTCCATCTCGACCGCCGAAAAGACGAACCGGCATTCCTTCTTCGCGCGGGCGATATCGCTCGCGTCGCCCACGACGAGGTCGGCCACGGCCTCGGGCATGTCTTCTTCCATGTGCCAGCGACCCGCGACGGCGTCGGCGTACTTCCGACCCGCCGAACGCGGCGACGCGGCCACGTAGGCCACCTCGAACCACGGATGATCGCGGAGCAGCCGCACGAACTGCTGGCCGACCATGCCGGTCGCGCCTAGGACTCCCACTCGGATTTTGCTCATGGTATCTCGTGTCTCCTTCCTGTCCGGTCCTCGTCCGGAAACACCTTATCCGGAAACGTTACCCGAACCCCCAGGGAGCGTCAAGAACGAACTCGGGCGTTCGGACGCGCGGACGCGCGAGGTGCAACCCATCATTTCCGGAAGAACCCGTTCGATGTCGCTCTTCGTTACCGCTCCTTCTTCGCCGCCGCTCCTTCTTCGCCGCCGCTCCTTCTTCGCCGCCGCTCCTTCTTCGCCGCCGCTCCTTCTTCGCCGCCGCTCCTTCT
>JAFGFN010000156.1 GCA_016931035.1 Candidatus Sumerlaeota bacterium | reverse complement strand
CGATCCGAGCGGGGTCGAGTACTTCTTCGAGTGCACGGCGGGCGGAGGACACGACAGCGGATGGCAGGACAGCCCGATCTATGTCGACACGGGGCTGGACGAGCTCGTCACCTACACCTATCGCGTGCGGGCGCGAGACAAGTCGCCCGCGCAGAACGCGACGGCGTGGTCTTCGAGCGATTCGGCGATGACGCCCGACGGCACCGCGCCGACGCCCGACCCGATGACGTGGAGGGGGGCGCCCTCGCTCGTCTCGACCAGTACGATCGCGATGACGGCGACGACGGCCACCGATCCGAGCGACGTCGAGTACTACTTCGAGTGCGTGAGCGGCGGCGGACACGACAGCGGATGGCAGGACGATCCGTACTACGAGGACACGGGCCTGACCGAAGGAGTGATTTACGCCTATCGGGTCCGCGCGCGCGACAAGTCGCCCGCGCAGAACGCCACCGCGTGGTCGGACACCCGTTACGAGTCGCCCGGCCCGCCCTTGGCGGTTGAGGAGGAGTACTGGCGCTTGTACGAATAGACGCGACCGATAGCTCCGAAAACTCAATCCATCGCGATCTCGCTCCCCTCGATCTTCTTGCCATGGTCGAGGGGAGCGTTCTGTTTGGAGTGGGACGACGTCGAAACAAGGAAGCATCGGAGTTGCAGAGACCGAGCGAACATGGTACAGACCAAGACGTTGACTTCGACTTGAAGAAGAGGCCGCCGAAGAGACGAGCCGGTCGAAACCGAGCGGCACAAGGATAGAACGAGACCCGAACGCGGTGGAGGATCCAACGATGTCGATGCGCGAGTATTCGAAGGGCGAGACTCTTGTCGCGAACCTTCCTTATGCGGGGATGCTGGTGATCGGCGTCGCCGTCCTGTTGTATGCCTACGGGTTCTCGGCCGCGTCGCTTGCGGGCGCTGCCGCGTATCTGGTTTACGGAATCGTGGGGACGCTCTGGATCATGGTCTTCGTGTGCCCCTACTGCGCCTATTACGCGACCCGCAGCTGTCCCTGCGGCTACGGCATGATCGCGTCGCGCATCGTGCGCAGGGGCGACGGAAACCGGTTCGCGCAGAAATTCCGACGTCACATCCCGGTGATCGTTCCGCTATGGCTGATCCCGGTCGCGTGTGGAGCGATTGTGTTGTGGCGGTCGTTCTCGTGGTCGCTAGTCGGGCTCATAGGGACGTTTGTGATCGTTTCCTACGTCATTCTGCCCTTGGCGTCGAGGCGGCACGCGTGCGCCGAGTGTCCGCAGAAGGTGGAATGCCCCTGGATGGGAGAGGGATGAGAGGTTGGGAGACCCGTCGCGCCTCTTCCCACGCCGGTCGAACAGTCCCGGTTCCAGGTCAAGATTTCGGTGGAATATCGTACAGAGTTGGGCTATTTTCTTGCCCCCATGTCCGCTAGTGCGCATCCGGAGCGGGCAGAGGCGGGGATTTCTGCCCCGGACCTGAACTGGGCCGCAGCCCGCGTTCCGAGTGGGGCTTCGCGGCCGTGGAGCGGGCTAAGGCGTTTATTTTGAGCGATCTGGGACTGGCTATGACCCCGGAACAATACGACACTCCCCCCGCCCGTCCGCCGAGCAAAGAAGCTCTGCGGCAGATGGAGATCCTGGAGCAAGGGACGGTCGATATTCTGCCCGAGGGCGATCTGCCGGCCAAGATTCAGAGATCGCTCGACGCGAATAGTCCTCTCCGGATCAAGTACGGCGCCGATCCGTCGGCGCCCGACCTCCACCTGGGGCATACGGTGCCGATCCGCAAGTTGCGGCAGTTCCAGGATCTCGGTCACCAGGTGGTGTTCCTGATCGGCGACTTCACGGCCATGATCGGCGACCCCTCGGGCAAGAGCGAGACCCGCCGCCGTCTCACCCGCGAGGAGGTCCAAGAGAACGCCAAGACCTATTTCGACCAGGTCTATCTGATTCTCGATCCCGACCGGACCGAAGTGGTTTACAACTCGGATTGGCTCGGCAAGCTCCACATGAGCGACGTGATCGAGCTCGCGGCCAAATACACCGTCGCCCGAATGCTCGAACGCGACGATTTCTCGAACCGCTTCAAGGGCGGCGTCCCGATCTATATTCACGAATTCCTCTACCCCCTGGCCCAGGCCTACGATTCCTGGGCCGTGCGGGCCGACGTCGAAGTCGGCGGGACGGACCAGAAGTTCAATTTCCTGCTTGGGCGCGAGATTCAGCGCGAGATGAATCAGGAACCCCAGGCGATCCTCACCGTGCCGATTCTGGTGGGGACCGATGGCGTGAAGAAGATGAGCAAGAGCCTGGGCAACTACATCGGCATCACCGAACCGCCTCAGGAAATCTTCGGGAAGACGATGAGCGTGGGCGACGAAGTCATGGCCGATTACCTGCGCCTTGTGCTCGGATATGCGGACGCCGCCGTCAAGGACCTGGAACGCCGGATGGCCGAAGGCACGCTTCATCCGCGCGATCTCAAGGCCCGGATCGCTCACGAAATCGTGACGCTTTTCCACGACACGGAAGCGGCCGACGCGGCCCGCGCGGGTTTCGACCGGGTTTTCCGCGATCGCGAGATGCCCGAGGAGATGCCCGAGGTCGATCTGACCCTCCCCGATGGCGAAGAGACGTTGTGGATCGCTCCGGCGCTTGTCCGGGCGGGCCTCTGCGAGTCGAACCGCAAGGCGCGGCAGGCCGTCGGCGTGGGAAGCGTGCGGGTGGACGGCGAGAAGGTCGAGGACGAGGGGACGCGTCTGGGGCCGGGCGAGTACATTCTTCAGGTCGGCAAACGCGACTTCCGCCGGGTTCGGATAGGGGGTCGCGGATAGCCTCGGGCGGCGCCCGCTCGGCTCGGAGAGCCCGGATTTCGGTTGACTTACCCCCGGCGGGGGTTCAGGATATCGTGCTTTGTCTTACACGAATGCCTTCGGGCGACAACTGTTCTTAACGATATGAGGGGAAGAGATTCGCGATGTTAAAGGTACTGCGCACCAAGACCCGCAAGATCATGATGGCCACTCTGATCCTGGTGATCCCGTCGTTCGTCATGTTTTACGGATGGAGCTCGATCACGAATCGCGGCAACCGGGCTCGGAACCCCGAGACCTACGTTTTCGCCGAGTTTCTGCCTCCCGATTCTCACCGCTTGGGCGTCGATGCGTGGGAGAAATGGCACGAGGTCTCGAGAGGCGAAATGTATTCGGCTCAGGAATACCTCAAGGATGCGCTCGGGCGGCTCGGTGGCTCGAAGTGGGTGGACGCGCTGTTCTCGCAGTTCCGATTCGAAGAGGTCTTCACCGTTGGAGATCAGGTCCAGAACGCTCTCAACGTTTACGCCCTGAGAGCCTATGCCGACCGCCATTCGATCCGGGTTCCCGACCAGGAAATCGTGGCTTCGATCCAGAACATGTTCCCCGGGTGGAGCCTGGCGCAGGTGCGATCCGCCATCCACCGGCGGGGGATGAGCGAGCAGGCGTTCGAGCACTTGCTTCGGTCCGGGATTCGCAACAATTACGTCATGCGGGACTTCATGGCCCAGGCCAAGGTCTCCGTTCCCGAACTCTGGCGCGAGTATCGTCTGAGGGAAGACAATCTGCAGGTCGGCTTCGTCTCGTTCCTGCTCTCGGCCTACAGCTCGCGCGTGGAGGTCTCCGAGGCCGGTCTCAAAGACTACTACGATCGCAACCAAGAGTCCTTCCGGATGGGCGAACAGCGCCGCTACGGCTACGCCTGTCTGACTCGGGAATCCATCCGTCGGACGGTCAAGCCGACCGAGGAAGACATCGCTCGGTTCTACGAGGAGAACAAGGACGCGCTCTACAAGAGCGGCCCGCAAGCCCGGGTCCGCCAGATCTTCGTTTCGTTGGGAGTCGACCGCGGCGCGAGTCAGGAAGAGCTTGTCGCGGCTTCGGACAAGGCGCTCCAGGCCATTCAGCAGATCAAGGCGTTGGTCGAAAACGGGAGCAGCGATTTCGCCGCTCTAGCGAACGAGTTCAGCCAGGACCCCGAGAACGTCTCGCTCGACGGCAAGACCAAACACGGCGGCGAAGTGGTTCAGCCGATTACGGCCGAGAGCGTCTCGGACTACGGCGCGCGGTTTGTCGAGACCGTTCTCGGCTTGCAGGTCGGGGAGATCGCGGGGCCGCTCCCCGTGGACGGCGCCCGGGGTCGCGGGTATTCGATTGTCCGGTGCGAAGAAGCCCAGACACCCTCTCCCGAGCCGCTGGAGAAGGTGCTCGACCGAGTCACGTCCGACTGTCTCGAATCGATGCTTGGCGAAGCGTTCGAGGACAAGTACGAGGCGATGCGGGGCGAGGTGGCCGGATTCAACGACATCCAGTTCCTGGCGAGCCAACTCGGCATGAGCGATGGCGAAACGTCGTGGGTGTTGAAGAGCTCGTTCCAGATCGCGCCCGAACTCGGGACGATCCAGGACGCGGACCTGGACTACATTCAGAACAGTCTGAAGGCGGGCGAGATCTCCGACCTCTTTTTGACCCCCGAGGCGATTTGCGCCGTGCAGGTACTCGAAGAGAAGCCCTCCTATGTCCAGGATTTCGAGGACGTGCGCCCGCAAGTCGAGGCGATCTACCGCGAGGAGAAGGGACGCGAGGCGATGAAGGCCGCGGCCGAGACGTTCATGACCCAAGCGACGACGCCGGCGGAGATGAAGGCCCAAGCGACGGAACTCGGCCTGAAGTACAAGGAAACGAGCCATGTTACGCGCCTCGACTTGGAGGAGAAGCTGACGACCGACACCTTCGGGACACTCCTCGACCTCGACCGGAATTCCGCCTTCGTTCGCCCCGGAGACACTCGCATGAACGCCGTGAGCGACTTTGCGACGAGTGTGACCGCGTACGTGGTCTGGCACGCGATCGACGTCCAAGAGCCCTCGCGCGAGGAGTTCCTCAAGGATCTTCCCTCGTTTAGGGCCGGCCCCCTCGCCATCAAGCAGAACGCGATGGTGGACGAATGGCTCCTCGACAAGCGCCGCGAGATGAAGGTGGAAATGAATCCCGAGTTGTGACCCGACATTGCGCTCCAACCCGCCGGTTGCGGGCGGACGGCCCGCTGCCGGCTTGAGAGAGTCCTTGCCGCGCCTCCGTGAATCGCTCATGGAGGCGCCCTCTTTTCCTGCGTGCCGTTCCATGAGAAAGGGCCGCGCGGGCGCGACCCCGACGCAAAAACCTTTTGACCGCGACGTGACAACAGCTGCACAATGGTCCCGTAGCGAGATTGCGGCCACCGTGTTTGGAACGAACGCCTTGGGCTTGGACGCCGCGGGGCGGCAAGGCGCGGCCCTTTTCCGCGCGAAGAGGGTTCGACGCCCCGGCCCGTGCAGGCGGGGCGGGAGGAAGTCGAGAGCGAGGCGAGAAGAGCCGAAGAAGAAGACACGGAAAGACAAAGGCGCGGGTTCGGAAGACCGGGCCGCGCGAGGAAGGGTTTTCAGAGAATGGAAGCGCAAGGAACCGTTCATCGTTTGCTCGACAGACACGACCTCTCTCACGCCGGGTTCAAGGCCGTGTTCGACAACTTCTTCTCGTCGCAACGACCATTGTTTTCCCTGTCCGAGAAGGTTTGGAATCCTCCGGCGGACGTCTACGAGACGCCCGACCACGTGGTCATCAAGATGGAAATCGCCGGCGTGAGCCGTGAGAAGATGGAGATCACGGTGGAGAACAACTTTCTGGTCATTCGCGGGTGCCGTCGCGAGGACCCTTGTCTGCCGAAGGAGAGCTTCCACCTGATGGAGATTCGATACGGCCGGTTCGAACGCGTGTTCGGAATGCCCGTCAAACTGCAGCCCGATAAGATCGAGGCGCAGTACAACAACGGGTTCCTGGTCGTCACGATCGCCAAGGCGAGCCTCCTTCCGAGACAGATCTCCATCGAAATGCAGGAAACGTGAAAAACGCGCCCGAGAAAACGGGTGCGTCGAACGGCGAACGGACGTTCGGCCGATCTCCTCTCGGTCCCTTGCCGGTCCGAAACCTCCCGCGATGCTTTGAGGAATCCTCCCGATGAGCGACAATCGAACAGATCCTAGTTTCGACGACCAGCCCCAACCGCCCGGGATCTCGGTCGTGAAAGATCGCGACATCGAGATTCCGGCCGAGCTCGCTCTCATGGCGGTGGACAACTTCGTTCTGTATCCGTACATGATCGCCCCCATGGTGGTGGACCAAGAACACCTCAAGCGTCTCGTGCACGATAGTCTCCAAGGCGAGCGCATGCTGGGCGTGTTCCTGAAGCGAGACAGCGCGAAGGTCGAGTCGTTCGACAACCTCTACGAGGTCGGTTGTCTGGCCATGGTCCTCAAGATGCTTCGCATGCCCGACGGCAGTATGCGCCTCCTGTTGCACGGCATCGAACGCATACGGATCGCCGAGCGGCAGGCGGAGGAACCGTATCTCAAGGCGCGCGTGGAGAAGATGCCCGACCTGGCGGTGGAAAGCAAGAACGTCCGGGCGATGGTCAAGAGCGTGCAGGGGATCATCAACAAGATCGTGCAGATGGGCCACCTGCCCGAGGACCTGGGGCGCGCCATCAACGAGATGCAGGATGCGGGCAAACTGGCCGACCTGGCCGTTTCGCATCTGTCGGTGAAGATCGAGGAGCGTCAGGAGATCCTCGAACTCGCGGACGTCGAGAAGCGCCTGGATCGCGTTCTCCAAATCCTGGCGCGCGAAGCCAACGTCTTCGAGCTCGGGAGCGAGATACAGACCAAAGTCATGGGGCGGATGGACCAGAAACAGCGCGAGTACATTCTGCGCGAGCAGATCAAAGCCATCCGCAAGGAACTCGGCGAAGAGGGGGAAGAGAATCCCGACATCAAGGAGCTCGGCGAGGCGATCGCCAAGGCCAAGATGCCCGATCACGCCCGCGAGGCGGCGGAAAAGGAGCTCCGGCGGCTCAACCAGATGCACCCCTCGTCGCCCGAATACTCCGTGAGTCGCACGTATCTCGACTGGCTCGTCACGCTTCCCTGGAGCAAGAGCACTCGAGACAATATCGACTTGGGCAAAGCGCGTCGCATTCTCGACGAGGATCACTTCGATCTGAGCGACGTCAAGGAACGCATTCTCGAACACCTGGCCGTGATCAAGCTCAAGAAGAAGATCCGAGGCCCGATCCTCTGTTTCGTCGGGCCCCCAGGGGTCGGCAAAACTTCGCTCGGGCGCTCGATCGCGCGAGCCATGGGGCGCAAGTTCTACCGCATCAGCCTAGGCGGAATGCGCGACGAAGCCGAGATCCGCGGCCACCGCCGAACGTATATCGGATCGCTTCCGGGACGCATCGTGAAGGGCATCCGGGACTGCGACTCGAACAACCCCTTGATGATGCTCGACGAGGTGGACAAGATCGGCACCGATTTCCGCGGCGACCCGGCCTCCGCTCTTCTCGAAGTCCTGGATCCCGAGCAGAACTTCTCGTTCACGGACCATTACCTCGATATGGCGTTCGATCTTTCGCACGCGATGTTCATCACCACGGCGAACCTTCTCGAACCCATTGCCCCCGCCCTGCTGGACCGGATGGAGGTGCTGCGGCTGAGCGGCTATACGTCGCGCGAGAAGATGGAGATCGCCAAGCGCTACTTGATTCCGCGAACCTACGAAAACACGGGCGTGAGCCGCAAGTCGGTTGAATTCACCGACGAGGGTCTCGAGACCCTGATCGAGGAGTACACGCGCGAAGCGGGCGTGCGCAACCTCGAGCGCGAGATCGGCAACATCTGTCGCAAGGTGGCCCGGCGCTTGGCCTCGGGTCGCAAGACTCTCCTCAAGATCGATCGCGGGGAGGTGGGACGCCTCCTCGGCCCCAAGCCGTACTATCGCGAGATGGCCGGTCGAGAGGGTCAAGTGGGGGTCGCCACGGGGCTCGCCGTCAACCAGTATGGGGGCGAGATTCTGTTTCTCGAAGCGAGCGCCATGCCGGGCAACGGGACGCTCGTGCTGACCGGGCAACTCGGCGAGGTCATGAAAGAATCCGCCGTGGCCGCGATGGACTACCTGCGGTCGAACGCCGAGAGCCTGGGCGTCGCCGAGGAGGCGTTCGCCAAGCGCAACATCCACGTTCACGTTCCCGCGGGCGCGACGCCCAAGGACGGCCCTTCGGCGGGCATCGCCATCGCGTCGGCGCTATGCTCGCTGATCCTAGACAAGCCGGTTCGCGATCATCTCGCCATGACGGGCGAGATCACCCTCAAGGGCAACGTGCTCCCCATCGGAGGCGTGAAAGAGAAGGTCTTGGCGGCGCATCGCTCCGGCATCAAGGCCATCATTCTTCCCACGCACTGCCGCGCGAACGTCGAGAAGGACGTCCCGACCGAAGTGAAGAACGCCGTCCGTTTCCACTACGTGGATCACGTGTCGCAAGTGCTCGAGATCGCGTTGGGCGTCAAGATTCAGACCGACGTCCGACCGGTGCGTTCCACGCCGCGCGTCACGGTCCAAGAGGCGAAAAGAACCGAAGAGCCGATAGTCGAGGGGAAGGTCCTGCGGATCGAACCCGAGGGGACGTCGCGGCATTCGCGCGGGCGTCACGGCAAATCGTCCCGAGAACCGGTCGCGGCGAAACCTGACGAGAAGAAGGACAAAGCCGACAGTGCGGACCCGCAAACAGCGGATCGCGGAAAGGCGACGCAGGGCGCCTCGAACCGTCACCAGCGCGAGACACGGCGCTCTCCCGCCGCGGCGGAGAGAAGAAGCGCGGTCAAGCCGACGGCACCCGCCGGAAGCCCGAGTGCGCCGCAGGGCGGACGCGGGGGCGTCGCGGCGCCGAAGCCCGGACCAAGGCGGCGTCGTTCGCCGCGCCGTGCGAAAGACAAGGAATAGGTTTGCTCGCACTGCGATGAGCCCGGGTATTGCGCTCGATCGGCGGGGATTTCGCCAGGTCATCGGAGAGTCCGGAAGAAGATGCCCTTGGACGCCAAAGAAATCGCCGTGCTGGTGGCCGATTCGGACCTCGACAACGTGGCGCACGTCTTGCGCGCCCTGCGTCAGATCGGGGTGAGCCGCCTCGCCTCGGCCGCCGACGGCCACAACGCCTTGGTCAAACTCAAGAAGGACCCGTTTCACCTCCTTTTGTTGGGGTGGGATCTTCCCCGCATGGACGCTCTCGACGTCGTCAAGTACCTGCACGGGATTCCGCGCTTTCCCATGCCGGCCGTCATCGTGATGACCCGCAGCGCCGACCGCGACCAGGTCGAGCGCGCCGGGGCCGAGGGAGTCGGCGAATTCCTGGTCAAACCCTTCAACGCCGGCATGCTTCAGAAGAAGATCGAAAGCCTCATGGGCGTGCGGTTCGCATAGCGAGTTCGAGCGACGGCCCCCATGGGTTGAACGAGGAGATTCGCGAAGATGGCGCCGCCGGAGAAGGAACTCTTCCCCAAAGACACGCATCCTGACGTGGAGCAACGTCAGATCGCGATGCTTCGCGAGGCGGGACCCGCGCGGCGGTTCACCCTGACGCGCTCTTTGAGCCGGAGCGTGATCGAGATGTCGCGCGCCGCGGTGAAACGTCGTCATCCGGATCTGTCGTCGCGCGAATGCGCGCTGAGGTGGGTTGCGCTTTGCTACGGAGAAAACCTGGCCCGCCGGGTCGCGGCCTATTTGGAGGAGAGAGGTGTCCGATGAACGCTCCGGACATGTTTCCCGCGATCCTCCCCGTGATCGAAGCGTTCGAAGAACTCGGGATCGGCTACCATATCGGCGGCTCGGTAGCCAGTTCCTTTCACGGGCTTCCGCGTTCGACGTTGGACGTGGACCTGGTTGCCGACTTGCTTCCGGAACATGTGGCGCCGCTGGTGCAACGGTTGGCGAACGCTTTCTACGTTTCCGAGGATATGGTTCGCGATGCGGTCAAACGCCGGTCTTCTTTTAACCTGCTTCACCTCGACACCATGGTGAAGGTGGACGTCTTCTCGCTGGGCTCGACGCCTTTCGATCGAAGCGCGTTCGCCCGGGCGCAAGAGGGGATTTTGGAATCCGAAGGCGGAACCCGGTCGTTGAGATTCGCCAGCGCGGAAGATACCGTGCTGCACAAGCTAGTGTGGTACAAGTCCGGAGGCCAGGTGTCCGAACGCCAGTGGAGCGACGTTTTGGGCGTGTTGCGAGTTCAGGCCACGGCGCTCGACCGAGAATACATGAGCCATTGGGCTTCGGAGTTGAAGGTGTCCGATCTTCTCCAGCGTGCGCTGACGGACGGCGGGTTTGCCTGAAAGGCCCATGCCGACGGATTCGCGCGGCGACGAGGTCTTCCCTTTCTCCCTTTCCGGACATCGGGCGGGAGCGAAAAGCGGTTCACCGATGCCCTGCGCGTCTACGAAGTCCAACACGACCTTCTCGACCTCGACTCCATGAACCGGTGGGCGGGAGATCTGGGCGTCGAGGAACTCCGGAAGCGGCCGCGGGATGAGGCCAAGATCGTCTGAGGAGGGTCCTCAACATGCCGGATCGCGAAAGGGAAAGGAAGACGATTGGGTCCGATCCGAGTCGGGAAACGCTCGACGCGATGTTGGAGACGGCGCTCGGCGAAGCGCGATTGAGTCTCCGCGAAGGGGGCATTCCCATCGGCGCGGCACTCTACTCCGACCAGGGCGAGCTCCTCGGGAGAGGACACAATCGCAGGGTCCAGGACGGCGATCCCTCCATGCACGCCGAGACAAACGCCTTCCGCAACGCGGGCCGACAAACCTCTTACCGCGACAAAATCATGGTTACCACCCTGGCCCCCTGTTGGTATTGCAGCGGTTTGATCTATCAGTTCCGAATCGGGACGGTGGTCGCAGGCGAAGACAAGAACTTCCCCGGCGCCTTGGATTGGCTTCGCGAAAAAGGCGTCCGAGTCTTCGTCCTCGACTCCAAGGAATGCGAGGATCTCCTGGCCGCGTACATCGCGGCCAATCCCAGCGTCTGGCAAGAAGATATCGGTGAGTAACCTGCGAGACGGTCGGCGCGAGAAGATGAAACGATACACATTCTACCACCTGACGGCGATGGTCGTGCTCCTCATTGCCATCGTGTACGGTTGTGCGCAGATGTTCTCGGTCGTGACTGGCGACCAGCAGCATGACTTCAGGACGTACTATCGTGCCGTGAAGGCTTGGCGGCAGGGCCTGAATCCTTACGACGTGGAATCGCTGCGGCAAGTCGCCGGCACGGACGAAGCGCAATTGCCGTTTGTCTATCCGCCTTACTGTCTTCCCGTTTTCCAGCCGCTTGTGGATCTTGGCTATGTGCCCGCGTATTTCCTGTTTCTGACACTCAAGACAATCGCCCTTCTTCTTCTCGTCGTCGTGTGGGTGCGCATTGTCCCAGCGCGCAAGAGCGACGCGTGGGCGATCTGCGTCACGGTGCTGTTGGGCTATCGGTGCGCGGTGCTTCGAGACCTGCGGGCCGGCAATGTCTCCCTCTTCGAGCAGATCTTGCTCTGGAGCGGAGTTCTGTTGGCAATGCGGAACAGGAGCCTCGCCGGCGGTGTGGCGATCCTGCTCTCCTCCGCATTTAAACTGATGACCGCCTCGCTGGCGCCTCTCGTCTTTGTCATCCGCCGATCCTCGCGTTCCCTCGGCATCGTGCTCTTTCTCGGCGTGGTATGGGGATGCGCCCACCTTCTTCTCTACTCTGCGCAGCCCGCGCTCTGGACAAGTTTCGCGAAGTCCGTCGGCACGCTCGATGAAC
Source organism: Candidatus Sumerlaeota bacterium (assembly GCA_016931035.1). Taxonomy (GTDB): domain Bacteria; phylum Sumerlaeota; class Sumerlaeia; order UBA8349; family UBA8349; genus JAFGFN01. The sequence continues at coordinate 7,263 of JAFGFN010000156.1, read as the reverse complement.
GTGGCGATTTGTGCCCGAGTCTATGGGCTCTTCTCCTCGACATCGAGGATGCCGCCGGAGTCGCGCATGGGACGGTCTGCATCGCTTATGCGATTCTGTGCGGTGCGGTGTTGGGCGTATGGGCGTGGTCGTTGGCGGACAGTCGACGTTCACGAGACGTCTACCCCATGCTCTACTTGACCGTCCTGGCGTACGTGATCGTCGCTCCTCGCATGAAGGACTACTCCCTCGTCATCGCTTTGCTGCCAACGCTGCATATTCTCAGCGCGATGGGACAGCGCCGCTGGCAGTCCGTTGCCGGGTGCATTCTTCTCTGGGCGCCTGTTTTCGCCTACCAGTCTCTGGCGCTTGCCGCGTATGCATTCGGCCTGGTCGTGCACTGGATCCGGAAGCATCGGAACAGGCCCGACGAGCGGATGGAGCTCGCGCTGAACCCGCTACGCGCTTTCGCGGGGCTCGTCCTTGACGTTCGATAGCGGGCGGCTCCGTTCCGACGCCGGTGCGTGCAAGTGATCGAGTCGTTCGCTTCTCGCCTCCTCAAGCGTTTGCACTATCGAAGATCGTCGTGGGGCAATGGGGACGCGGACGTTTTGCGCTGTCTCGATGGCTAAGTCCGCCTCTGGAATCGGTACGGGCGAAATGCGATAACGTCCTCAGGACGTCCGCGCCCGTCGTTGGGCGATTGACAACTATCTCGAGCGGCAGAATCACGAAAGACACGTTCTCGATCGGCGAGTACGGCTTCATCGCGTTCGCCTACGACACCGACGGCAACATGTCCGGGCTGCATTCGGTGAAATCACACGCGTCCATCCAGCCGTGCGGACCGCGAGATCGACGAATCTCGTTCCGGAGGTTTCTCGGGGGGGGAGCCGCGATGGCCGCCGCGAATCGCTTCGCGGATCTTGTGTGCCAAGTCGCGCAGGGTGAACGGCTTCTGGATGAAATGGAGGTTCTCTTCCAGGACTCCGTGATTCACGATCATTTCCGAGGTGTGGCCGGACATGAAGAGAACGGGGAGTTCAGGCCGGACGGCAATAGCGCGGTTGGACAATTCGTCGCCCTTCATTCCCGGCATGACGACATCGGTGAGTAGCAGGTCGATCGGCACATCGTGCTCTTCGCAGAACGAGAGCGCCTCGTGGGCGTCGCCTGCGACTCGCACCGTGTATCCGATCGATTCGAGCATCTTGGCGGTCAGGCCACGGACCATCTCGTCGTCTTCGACCAGGAGAATCGTCCCGCTGTCGGAAACGACCAGAGGGGTCTCGATCGCTTCAAGCGCCTCTTCTCCCGCGTAGATTCTCGGGAAGTAGAGCCGGAAGGTCGTTCCTCGATCCGGTTCGCTGTAGACGTTGACCACGCCGCCGTTCTGCTTGACGATTCCGTAGACCGTCGCCAGGCCGAGTCCGGTTCCTCGTCCCACTTCCTTCGTGGTGAAGAAAGGCTCGAAGAGATGCGACATCGTCTCGCGATTCATCCCGACGCCGCTGTCGCTTACCGTAAGCCGGACGTATTGGCCGGGCGAAAAATCGGGATGACTGTGGCAGAAGCCTTCGTCGATATCGATATTCGAGGTCTCGATTGTCAGCAGGCCGCCGTCGGGCATCGCGTCGCGAGAGTTGACGGCGAGGTTCATCAGGATCTGATCGAACTGCGAATTGTCGAGATCGGTCAATCCCAGATCTTTCTGCGGGAGGAAACGCAGGTCGATATCCTCGCCGATCAGGCGCGCGAGCGTGATCGTCATGTCGGCGATGAGATTGTTCAGATTCACCGGTTTCGGGACGATAATCTGTTTTCTCGAGAAGGCAAGCAGTTGATGGGTGATGTCGCGCGAGCGCGTGGCGGCCTTTTCAATCTCTCTCACATCGTTTCGAAGCGGATTGTCCTCGCCGAGGCGCGAAGCGAGGAGCTCGCAATACCCCAGAATCACACTGAGCATGTTGTTGAAATCGTGCGCCACGCCTCCGGCCAGCTGGCCGATACACTCCATCCTCTGAGAGTGAGCGAGCCTAGCCTCGATCTTCGTCTTCTCTTCTTCGGCGCGCTTGCGTTCGGTCACATCGCGCGATATGCCCAGAATGCCGACCGTATTCCCGTCCGAGTCTTTGAGCGGGATCTTTGTGGTCGAGACCCAGGTTTCGTGTCCGTCGGGCCACGTCTCCTTCTCTTCGACGCCCACCAGGGGAACGCCCGTGGCAATGATATCCTGTTCGTCGTCGTAGGCTTGGCGGGCATGCTCCTCGGAGAAGAAATCGAAATCGGTGCGGCCGATCGCTTCGGAAGGACCGGCCAGTCCGAATCGCGCGGCGTGCGCTTGGCTGATTCGGATGAACCGGCTGTCCTTGTCCTTGAAGTATATGTGATCGGGAGTTGTGTCCATGAGGGTCTTCATCAAGAATCTCTCCATCGAGAGAGACTCTTCCGCCACCGTTCTTCGCGTCGTTTCGAGAATGATGCCGTCCAGGAGCACCGACCCATCGGCTTGTCCCTCGGGGCGAGCCACGCAGTCGAAGTGGCGCGTCTTGCCTCGGACCGAACCCCGCATCTGGGTGAAAAGCGGGGTGAGATCGCGGGCCGACCGACGAATCGATTCGTCGATTGCCGGGCGGTCGTCGGGATGAATCAGATCGAAGAGAGAAGATGCGTCTTCCATGACGCGTGTCGGGTCGATCTCGAACATGCCGAGCGACGCTTCGTTGACATACGAGAACTTGTAGACTCCGTCCGGATGCACAACCAGGGTGAATACCACTCCGAAGATGTTCTTGTGCAGACGCCAATACTTCCGGTCCAAGTCGTCCAATTCCTTCTGGACGCGCTTGGTCTCGGCCGCTCGGACACCGGCGAACTCGATAAGGGAGTCCACCGTCTTGGATAGAGCCTCGATCGCGTTGTCTTCGCCGGCAGGATCGACGTGCGCCGACAAGTCGCTCTCCATCGCCGTTCGCATGGCGGCGATCAGTCTCGCGATCCGGTCGTCTTGAGGTGTTTCAGCCATGACTTCCTAACCTGAGTCGCCCCGCCCGATCTTCTCCGGGCAGAGGCCGCGAGAACCTGGCAAACGGGCTCCCCCGTGCCAAAGGGTCCCCCTCATCTTATCGGCAGGCGCGGAGATTCAAGAAATTCTCGGCGGAAGAAATATCCAGGGGTACGCGGTGTGAGCACCTCTCCCGAGACGGAGGGACGACCGCGAAGCATCCTCTTCTCAGGACCGCTCCGCGTCGCCCGGAGCGAGGAACGTCGGGCGACCCGCCGACCGAAGCCGGGAGAAGAATCGGGCGAGCCTGTTGACGCCGAAGAACAGGAGGAGACCCATCGCGATGGAAACGATGGGGTGGACAAGATTGCACAGAGCGCTGGGCAAGGAGTACGTGTGCTCGCCGATGAACACGGCGCAGATCGTGTGCGCCAGATCGCGAAGCAACGACGGAAGCGCTCGGGCGAACAGCCATACCCCGATTACGGCAAACGCGGCGGCCTGAATCTGCTGGCACTGGGTCGCTTCCTCACTCTGTGTTCCTGCTCCCCGCAAGACAGGGGGCGAATCGCTCGCGGCGTTCCGTGTTTCGTTCTTGGGAGCGACGGTCGTCTCGGCTAGGGCGTCGTCTTCGTCCAAGTCCTCGCTGGGTTCCAAGGAACCCGAGTTGGACACCTCGGCGTCGGGAGGAAACGCCAGGCGGACCAAGCGCGGGGTCCTCTTGATGAGATAGATTCCGGCATACAACAGGAGGAGCGCGCCCAGCACACTTGACAAGGTCTGGACCATCCACCACCCCCAACCCATCCCAACTTGGCACACGAACCGTATTTGGCTCGGGAGAGAAGATATCATCTGGACGGCGACTACCAGAACGTAAACGCCCGCCATCTTGAACGCGAGGGATGCAATATCGTCTCGACTCATGTCGTCCTCCTCGTAACCGGAATGCAAAACGGCGGTTCAGGACAGACTCCTGAACCGCCGCATTCTCGCGAAGGATTGTCAGAGATTTCAATAAGAATCAAAGATTCGCGACGATCTTCTCGGCGAATTCGGAGGTCTTGACCTTGGTCGCGCCGGGCATCTGGCGCTCGAGGTCGTAAGTCACGGTCTTCTGGTCGATCGTCTTTTCGATCGCCCGGACGATCGAGTCCGCCGCTTCCCGCCACCCGAGATGCTCGAGCATCATGACGCCCGAAAGGATGAGCGAACCGGGATTGACCATGTCCTTGCCCGCGTACTTGGGCGCGGTGCCGTGCGTGGCCTCGAAAAGCGCCACCTCGTCGCCGATGTTGGCGCCTGGGGCCATCCCCAGGCCGCCGACCTGGGCGGCGCAGGCGTCGCTCAAGTAGTCGCCGTTGAGGTTGGGGGTGGCGAGGACTTCGTACTCGTCGGGCCGAAGAAGAACTTGCTGGAAAATGCTGTCGGCGATGCGGTCCTTGAGAATGACCTTGCCTTCGGGCGCTTTGCCGTCGTGTTTCGCCCACAGGTCTTCTTCCGTCACGATCTGGTCGGCGAACTCTTCGCGCGCGAGCTCGTAGCCCCAGTCGCGAAACGCGCCTTCGGTGAACTTCATGATGTTGCCCTTGTGAACCATCGTGACCGTCTTGCGTCCGTGGTCGAGGGCGTGCTGGATCGCCATGCGGATGATGCGTTTCGATCCGGTGATCGACATCGGCTTGATGCCGATGCCCGAGTCGGGCCGGATCTTGGCGCCCAGCTCCTTTGTGAGAAACTCGATAACCTTCACCGCCTCGGGCGTGCCTTGTTTGTACTCGATGCCGGCGTAGACGTCCTCGGTGTTCTCGCGGAAAATGATGACGTTGAGTTTCTCGGGGTGACGGACCGGGCTCGGGACGCCGTTGAAGTAGCGCACGGGCCGGACGCAGGCGTAAAGGTCGAGCACTTGACGCAGCGTGACGTTGAGGCTCCGGAACCCTCCGCCGACCGGGGTGGTGAGCGGGCCCTTGATCGCCACGCGATAGTGACGGATGGCGTCGAACGCCTCGTCGGGCATGAAGGTGCCGTAGAGGGGTTGGGCTTCCTCGCCCACCGGGATTTCGCACCAGGCGATTTGGCGCTTGCCCGCGTAGGCCTTCTCGACCGCCGCGTCCCACACGCGGACCGAGGCCTTCATGATGTCGGGGCCGATGCCGTCGCCCGTGATCCGACCAATGATGGGGCGGTCGGGCACGTCGAGACGACCGTTTTTCATAGTGATTTCGTCGCCCTGGGGCGGATGGATGTGCTTGAAGCTCGGCATGGATGCTTCGTCCTCCCGTGAGATGGCCCGGCGCGCGAAGTCGCTCTAGCCGGAACGAAAAGCGGAATCTACCGGAGACGGACGGGACTTTCAACAGGTTTGAGGGGGGCGGCAAGGTGGCGGGACGATTCCGCCGTTGTCCAGGGAAAGAAAAATGAAAAAAGAGCTCAAGCCCGACCCATGTCGGACCGATAAGGGTCAATAAGGGGACGTGCAGTCCGCGCCGGGTCGGGCGGCTGCCTCCCTCCTGCCTTCTGGTAGCATCTCTCCATCCAAGACTTGGTAGCCCCGGGTAGACGCAGGACACCCGGGGCTGCCGGGTTTCTAGGGGCCGATTCCGAGGCGAAGAAACAGAAGGGGCGACCCGAAGGCCGCCCCAGCATTCCTATTGCTCTATTTGTGTGCAGATTGCGGGTAGCGGGAGAGGTTTCGCCTTTTTCGTCCGTCCGGCGGGTCGCGAATCGCTCCCCTCCCCCGGCGGCTCAGCTCTCGCGCTGGTCCATCGGGACGTAGGACCGGGTCGCGGGTCCGACATAGATCTGGCGCGGGCGATAGATTCGCATCTTGGGGTTGTCGCGCACTTCTTTCCAGTGGGCGACCCACCCGGGCATCCGCCCCATGGCGAAGACGACCGTGAACATCGAGACGGGGATGCCGATGGCCTTGAGAATGATCCCGCTGTAGAAATCGACGTTGGGATAGAGCTTGCGCTCGACGAAATACGGGTCGCTGAGGGCCGCTTCTTCGAGTTGCTTGGCGATGTCGAGCAGCGGGTCGTTGATGCCGAGGCGCTCCAGCACCTTGTCGGACGCTTCTTTGAGGATCTTGGCGCGCGGATCGTAGTTCTTGTACACGGCGTGTCCGAATCCCATCAGACGGCTCGTGCGATCCTTCTTCGCGTTCTCGACGATGTCTTTGACGCTCTTGCCGCTCTCTCGAATCCCCTCGAGCATTTCGAGCACTTCCTGGTTGGCGCCGCCGTGCCAACGGCCCCACAGGGCGCACACGCCCGCCGCGGCCGAGGCATAGAGGTTCGCCTGGCTCGACCCGACCATGCGGACCGTGGAGGTGCTGCAGTTCTGCTCGTGGTCGGCGTGGAGGATGAGGATCAGCCGCATGGCGTTGACCACTTCGGGCAGGAGATCGTATTCCCTGTTGGGAAGCGAGAACATCATCTGGAGGAAGTTCTCGACGTATTTCATGTCGGGTTTCGGATAGATGATGGGCTGGCCCAAGATCTTCTTGTACGAGAACGCCGCGATGGTCCGAACCTGGGAGATCAGGCGCGCCGCCGCCCGCTCGAAATCGCGCCGGTCCTCGAGATCCATGATCCCGGGATAGAAGCACGACGACGCATTGATCATCGACGAAAGGATCGCCATCGGGTGCGAGCCGGGCGGAAACCCCTCGAAATGATGGTGCATCGATTCGTGAAGCAGCTCGTGTTCGGTCAACAGACCCGACCAGCGCTCCAGACGCCGGGCCGTCGGCAGCTCGCCGAAGACGACGAGATAGGACGTCTCGGCGAAGGTGGAGTGGATCGCCAACTCTTCGATCGGGAATCCGCGATAGCGGAGGATTCCCTTCTCGCCGTCGATGAAGGTGATCTTGCTCTGGCACGAACCCGTATTGCTGTAGCCCTCGTCCAGGCAGATGTAGCCGGTCGTCGCTCGCAGACGGGAGACATCGATCCCCTTCTCTTGCTCGGTGCCGACGACGGTCGGGAACTTGTGCTCTTTGCCGTCGAGAACGATCGTACATTCTTGGCTCATAACGTCTCTCCTTGCCTGCGGGTATTGGACCACCCCTTCGCCTGCGACACTCCCTCGCGCCGAAAAGACCCACGTTCGCATACGGAAATCAACGGGGGTCGGATTATCCATTCTCCCGCAAAGACTGTCAAGGAAAAGCGAGGGAGGGGGAAGGGGTTCCCGAATCCTTCACGCCCTGCGCGGTTCGGGTTTGAACGGGAGCCGTTCAGAGGCGCGAGCCGCTTCGGGCGACGCGGCTTCGT
>JAFGFN010000155.1 GCA_016931035.1 Candidatus Sumerlaeota bacterium | reverse complement strand
GGGGGGGGGGGGTGTGGGGGGGGGGGGGGGGGGGGGGGGGGGGGGGGGGGGGGCTATTTCACGAACGTTCTGCGAAGGTGAACGCGATAGGCCTGTTCGAGGCGTTCGAGAAGTTCGTTCCGGCTGGCGGTGGGCGAGAGAACGAGGTCGACGCCGACATCCAGGAGAGATTGCGCCGTCCTGGGAACGGCCGTTTCGGCGACCACGACGAGTTGCGGCTCGCTCTCGTGGATGAAGGGGATCTGATCCTCGCCGTCGCGTTCGAGCATGGAGGGGTCGGCGATCAGGATATCGATTTTCTGGAAGACAAGTTGCCTGAACATGTCCTCCTGCGTCAGGCTCTTCACGATGAGATAGTCTTCCTGAAGGAGAAGAGTCTCCAGACGGCGCAGCTGCTTTTCCTCGGGCCCGGCCACAAGGACCTTGACCGAGAATTTCTTCATCTTCTGCTCCTTGCAGAGGAATCGGGCGAGCAAAGCGCGTTCGACGGCGAGGGGGATCTCGGTTTCGATCTTGGAGGCGAGGACCACTTCGTCGGCTCCATGGAGCAGGCGCGCCCGCTTTCCCTCCTTCGCGTTCGGCGCGACCACGATCGTTGCCGCGTCGGACGCATCCTGAAGGAACCGTCGGAACCATTTGTTCTTGCCCTTCTGAACGTCGGCGAATGGGGCCACTAGTAGGTGCGGGGGCCGCGATTCGGCGCCGCTCAGGAGCTCGTCGGGCGTCGAGACGGCTTCGATGTTGTATTTCTCGGCCTTGAGCCACTTCTCGACGCGGACCGATCCGGGGCCCTTGGCTAGGAGGAGAACGCGGATGCCCGGATGATGGGCGAGTTGCTTGCGCACCGACTTCTGGCGGGCGATGTCTTCTTCGGCCTGGTCCGCCTGGCCCTCGGCCACGGTCCGGCATCCCATCTCGTAGCGCCATCCCTCGAACTCGCCGGTTTCCTGGGCGCGGGCCACCTCGACAATGATGCGCTTGTTCTCGCCCGACGGCGCGCAAAACTCCAGGACCAGGAGCGCGCCGGGAGGAAAGAGCTCGTTGGAGAGGAGACGACATCCGGTATGACTGATATCGATGATCGACATCGGGACTTCGTCGCGGTCCGCGTCGGATTCGCACATGGCGTTCCAACACTTTCCAGGGAAATCGAGTTCGTACCGGTCGCCCTGCCGGCGCTCGGGCATCGCGACGTGCGGTCGCTTGCTGGGTTCGCCCCGGTTGTTGGCCCGGAGCTCTTTGAGCAGGGCGTCTACGTACTCGCGGATTTCGGCCAACTCGTTGCGGTTCAGACCGGCGAGGAAGCGCTTAACGTCTTTCATCTGGGGCATCGTGGACACGGTCGGTCTCCTGCCTTGCAAAGATGCGAACCGCCGCGGCGGCGGCTCGAAACGGCGTTGTCGAACGATTTCCTCGCACAAGAGGTGCAGTGCGACGTTCCTTCAGCGGATCCATCCCCGTGGTCATTTTAGGGAATCCCCTTGAAGAAATGCAAGGCCCAACCTATCCTTTTTTCGCCATGAACGGCTCCTCGCGCAACCCGTCTTCATCTTCCCAACGCGAAGCGCCGAGGGAAACGAAGTCCGCACCCGCCACGTCGCGCCGACTTCGGATCCTCTCGGGGCTCGCGGTCTTGGTCTACCTCCTAGCGTGGACCCGGCCTTTCGGGTTCTTTTCTCGTCTTCTCAGCGGGCCGCTCTCGGACTACGCGCTGCACGCCGTGCCTCTGCGATCATGGTTCTTCGAGAGTGTGCGGTCGGGCGATGGATGGGCGTTCTGGAATCCTCTCTGGATGGGCGGGATCCCGGTTGTCGAGACCGTTCAGGCGGCCGTCTTCTACCCGCCCGTTTGGCTCCATTCGATTCTGCCCGACGTGCCCGCGGCGAATCTGCTCCAGTTGGCGCACCTGTGGGGAGCGGCCATGAGCATGTGGCTGCTCGTCCGGATCTTGGGCGGCGGCGCATGGGGCGCTCTCCTCGGCGGGCTGGTCTACGGCTTCTCGGGCTTCGCCGCTTTGCGAACCTATGCGGGCCACGTCAACTTTCTCTTTGCGGCGACCTGGGCGCCCATCGCGGCGGCCGCGCTGTGTCGCATCGTGTATGCGGGGCGATACCGCGCCTTCGCGTGGGGCGCCGCGGCGTGGGCATCGATGCTTGTGAGCGGAAACCTTCAGGTGCCTTTGATGACCGCGCTCATCCTGGTCCCGTTCGGTCTCGTCTGTGCCGTCGGGGGGGAGGGGAGGGGCGCGCGGGGCACTCGGTGGACGGGGTTGGCCGTCGGCGTGGCGATGGCCGTCGCCGGAACCGCGATGGGAGCGCCTCAGTGGCTCGCGGCGTGGGCGTATCTCCCGGATTCGATTCGAGGCATGGACCTCGTTCCCTATTACTACTCATCCCTGAACGTCGACCCCGCCTGGCTGCTTGGGCTTGTCTTCCCTCGTCTTTTCGGACCGATGCACGTGGGCGACATCTGGATCGGCTGGGAGAAGCTCGCGCCGCTCGGCGCACCCGCTCTGGCCTTCGCGGCCGCGGCGGCGGTTTTCGCCCTGGTCGCTGGCCGCTCCCGGACCGCCGACATGAAGAGATCCGGGCGCGACGTCGGCGGGGCCCCGGTCCGGTTCGTCGTCTTCTTCGCGATCGTTTTCGCGGTTTTCGTCCTCTTGTCCTTGGGAGACCGAACCCCTCTGCTTCGTTTCGCGCGGAGTATCGTCCCGCCCCTTCAGTCGTTTCGCAACCCGGGGCGATTCCTGTATGGCGCGTGTTTCGCGGGATCGGTTCTCTCGGGCCTGGGATTGTCCGTCGTTTTGCAGCTCGCGCCGGACGCCCGACGCCGGGTGGGGCGGACGTTTCTCTTCTCAGCCGGGACCTTGGCGATCGTCTACGTGCTCCTTTTCTATCCCCGCGGCTCGGCGGGAGATCATTGGAGGACCTGGACGAAGCGGCGCCTGGCCGAGGCCGAGGCCACGACCCCCTCGCCGCCGTTTCGTTCTCCCGAAGAGGGAGAACCGATGCGGATGTGGAGAGCCGAGCGCTACGCCGAGATGCGTTACGACGTTTTCAAGGCGATCGCATTGCTCGCCGTGGCGGGCGCCGCGATCCTTTGGAACGGGCGCCGAGAGCGCCCGGCTCGTTGGCTCGCTCCGGTCCTGGTCTTGATCGTCGGTGTCGATCTTCTCGACTATGCCGCGCCTCTGATGCGCACGACGCCGGCGTCGGCTCTGCGCTGGCCGGCGGAGACCGAACGGCAGCTGCGCGAACTCGTCGGGTCGCAATGGCGGGTGAGCGTCGCGCCGGGCCAGGAATCCGATCGCGTCTCCTACGCCGAAGTTCGAGGCGCGTGGGGCTACGAGCCGGTCGCCCCGCGCGACGTTGTTCGTCTGTGGCATCTGGACCAGGGCGAACCTCCCGAGATTCCCCAGCCGTTTCTCGAAATCGCGAAGACGACCCCGTATCTCGACCGATGGGCGGTACGATGGAACTGGGGACTGGAGTCCTCGCGGCTCGAAGACCTGGGATGGATTCGGAGAGGGTCGCTCGGCGGCAGGGCGCTCTACGAGAATCCTCGGGCGCTGCCTCGCTCGAGGTTTGTCGCGCGGGCCCAATCGGTTCAATCTCCCGAGGAGGCTCTGTTGCGTATCGACCAGGCAACCTCCCAGACCGGCGGCTGCGTCTTTGTCGAGACCGCCGTGGAGGAGAGCGCCCCGGCCTCGACCTCGCGAGAAGCCGCGACGGCGATCCCCGTCGCGGTGGACACCCCGACGCGCGTGGTCCTCAAAGGCGCGATTCCGACAACGGGGTACGTCGTGTTGGCCGATACATGGCTCGACGGATGGCGCGTCTTCGTGGACGGGAAACCGGCGCGGATCCTCCGCGCCGACGGCGCAATGCGGGCCGTCGCGGTGGAAGCCGGAGAACACGAGATCGCGTTCGAGTACCGAGGGACGACGGCGGCCCGCGCGGGACGATGGATCGGCATTATCTCGGTCTTCGTTTTTGTGCTTCTGGCCGGAGTCTCGCGAATGTATAATGCCTCCAGCTTGAGAAAGGCGGATCGATCGTGACGACCTCGAGAACCCTCGCCTGCACTTCGATCTTCCTCGTCGTCGTTCTTTGCGCCGCCGGTTGCGGCCGACCCGAGGAAGGTGGGGAAGGCGGCGCGTCCGCGGGTTCTTCGTCCGGCGGCGGGGACTCGAAGTCGGGCGGGCCGCAGAGTGCGCCCGAAGCGAATCCACACGGTTTCGAGTCCGACCTGCTTTTGTCCGACGCGCGCACCGCGCAGTTCATGGTCGAGATGCCGACGATCGAGGGGCGGCTCTCGGACGCGACCCCGTATGTAGCCCAAGTCCAGCTGATCGTGGAGTGCGCGAATTCCGAGACCCGCGACGAGGTGGAAACGAAGAAAGAGACCCTCGCGACCACTCTGCAGACCCTTCTCTCGGAGAAGAACCTCGCCTTCATTTCCTCGACTTCGGGCAAAATCCAGTTCCAGGAGGAGGCCGTCGAACGAGTCAAGCGCCGACTCACGCATCAAGGAGTCAAACAAATCCATTACATTCATTTCGCAATCGAACGCAGTCGCTGAGAAACCTGTTTTGCCTGTTGCGCGCTCCATCTCCGGCGTCGATCATCGGGTTTTCGCGTTTGTTTCTTCGGATTCCCAATGATAGAATGGTTGTCTGTGATTCGCGGGGAGGTGGAGGAGATGCCTTTCCGCTTGGAGTGCCGCCGCTTCACCCTCACCAGGAGGACGCATAAGAGATGCAGTTTCGTCAGTTGGGAAACACAGGAGAGTCCGTCTCCATCCTCAACCTCGGCTGTATGCGCTTTCCGAACGAAGAGAAGTCCGAGGAGATCGTCAATCGTTCGATCGATTTGGGGATCAACTACTTCGAGACTTCGAATCGCTATTGCGAGAGTCAGAGTGAAATCTGGCTCGGCAAAGCCCTGGGCGAACGCCGCAAGGGCGTCTTGGTGTCGACCAAGTCGCGTCCCAACGCAGGCAGCTCCGACGACACCCGACGGAAGATCGATGAGTCGCTCCATCGGCTGCGAACCGACCGATTGGACTTCTACCACGCGTGGAGCATCAACGAGCGCGAGATGCTCGACGACGCTTTGCGTCCCGGGAAGTGGATGGAAGGGGTGTTGAAAGCGAAGGAAGAGGGAGTGATCCGGCACGTGGGGATCACGTCGCACGCGACTCCGGCCGAGCTGCTCGATATTCTCGATCTCGATTTGTTCGAAGTTCTCACCGTTCAGTACAGCGTTTTGCTCCCCGCCTATCGCGAGGTGGTGGCCAAGGCTCGGCAAAAAGGGGTCGGCGTGATCGTCATGGGACCCCTGGCCGGAGGCCTTCTCGCGCCCCCGGTGCCCACCCTGCTGCGAGAAGCGCTCGACTCCGACGATCCCGTCACGGGCGCCTTCCGCTACGTCCTGTCCGATTCCGGCGTGTCGTCTGTTTCGTCGGGGATGCGATCCGCGGAGGAGGTCGAGCACAACTGCGCCGTCGTGAACTCCCTGCCGTCCGATCTGTCGATGGGCTACCAGAAGGAAGTGGACCGAAGGATCGACGATCTGTTGGGCGATCGACTCGAAGAGATTCAGTCTCAGCTCTGCTCGGGTTGCCGTTACTGTTTCTCGGTTTGTCCTCAAAGACTGCGGGTTTTCAATCTCTTCAAAGCGTACAATCTCGTTCATTTCGGCGGCGAGCCCAAGAATCCGGAGAAACTCGCGGCCAATGCCGACGAGGCGATCGAGCAGTGCACGGAATGCGCGGCCTGCTCGCGCATCTGTCCTCAGAAGATCGACGTCCCGGCGCACCTTAGGCGCGTGAGAGACTACATGCGCGCCCTCGCCGACGAGAAGGCTTCCGCTTCCAAGATGTGAGGCGATCCTCATTCCACGGGATCGAGTTCGAGGGGGATGGGTTCGCCCAGGCCGAGCGACGAGAGCGGCTTGTCGGACTTCGACGGGTCGCCGACGACGAGAACGATGAGATCGTCGGGTTCCAGGAACTTCTGCGCGGCGGCGAGAACGTCCTCGGGCTCGAGACGGCGCAACCGGTCTAGATAGGTCTCGAGCCAGTCTCTGGGATATCCGTAGAAATCCAGATCCATTTTGAGCGAAACGATTCGCGCGGACGAATCGAACAGGAAGACGAACTGATTCGTCTCGCTCTCGAGGGCCAGGTCGAACTCGTCTTGTTCGATCGGGCCGGTCTTGACTTTGCGCAGCTCGTCGATCATCGCTTCGATCGCTTCGAGGGTCGAGGGCGCCTTGGTTTCGCACGCCATGCGGAACGAGCCGACGTCCGTTCCTTTGGCGATATAGGCCCAGGCCGAATAGGCGAGACCTCGGTTCGATCGGATCTCGCGGGTGAGGCGCGACGAAAAGCCTCCCGTGCCGAATATCTGGTTGAACAGGGTGAGAGGCAACTGCGCCGGGTCCAAACGGCGGTAACCGAAATGTCCCGCGACGACGACGCTCTGCGGCAGATCGCGCTCGACCACGTAGACTCCCTTCTTCACTTCGCGATCGGCGAGTTCGAGCATGGGGAACGTCGCGTCGGCGCGTTCCCAGTCGCCGAAGTATTTCCGGATCGCCTGGAGCATGGCGTCGCGCTCGAAATCGCCCGAGACGCCGAGAATCATGTTGTTCGGGTGGAAGTAGCGCGCGTGGAAAGCGACTAGGTCGTCGCGCGAGACGGCGCGAATCGTGTCGGGTTGCTCGATGCGCGCCCAGGGGCTTTTTTTGCCGTAAAGAAGCCGCATGAACTCCCTTTGGGCAATGCCGCCCGGCTCGTCGTTGCGCCGCCGGATGCCTTCGAGGCGATTGGCCTTCGCGATTTCGAGTTTCTCGGTCTCGAAGCGGGGACGGCGGAGCATCTCGGCCAGGATGCGAAGTCCGAGGTCGAGATCCTGGGTGCGGCAGTCGAGCGAGGCATCGGCCGTTTCCTGGCCGATGGAATTGCCGAGCTCGGCCGAGACGAACTCGAGCTGTTCGTCCACCTCGCTCCCGGTCCACGGTCCCGCGCCTCCGGTGCGCATGACTTCGCCGCAGAGGCTTGCGAGGCCGAGCTTGTCGGCGGGCTCGTAGATCGACCCGACGCGCGTCAGGGCGCGAGCGACGACGAGCGGCACGTCGTGATCCTCATAGAGATAGACCTTGAGGCCGTTCGGCAGCATCGCGATCTCGGGCGCGGTCGGCGAGAACTTCAGCTCGGGATACTCGAGCTCGGACGGATGCGACGCGATGCCGCCGGTCGGAGTGGGGAGTCGGTGGCATCCCAGCGTCGGCAGCGATGCCGCAGCGATGCAAAAGACCAGAAGGACAAGATGTCGGCGTCTCACGGTTCGGTTTCCTTTCTTCATGCAACGACGAGATCGCGGGGCGTTTGGAGTACAGGCTTCAGCCTGCTTCTACATGGAAAGAGCAGGCTGAAGCCTGTACTCTGAACTTTTCGTCTCGAGCCTGGCGGATCGCTAGTCCGAGAAGACGCTCTCCAGGTCTTCGCTCGAAACGACGGGGCCGTCGCAACAAACGCGGATGTGGCCCTGGCGACCCGGAACGACGCATCCCTGACACGCTCCGACGCCGCACCCCATCTGGTTTTCGAGCGAGAGCTGCGCCGTCAGGCCGCGCTCGCGCAGGAGCGGCAACATCGCATTCATCATCGGCGAGGGGCCGCAGACGAAGATCTGAGTTCCATCGGCGAGGAACGGCTCGGCTATTTCGGTCACGAGTCCCTTGTGTCCGAGCGAACCGTCCTCGGTCGCCAGTATCAGATCGCTCGTCGCTCGCTCGATCCGGTCGAGAAGGACGAAGTCGCGTTGGGTGCGCGCGCCGTAGCAGAACGTAATGGGCGCGTCGCCTCCGCCGTGCGCGGGAAGCGAACGCGCGAGGAAGTGGAGGGGAGCGACGCCGACCCCTCCCGCGATCAGGAGCGACGGACGTGTGGGATCGGGCGTGAACGGATTTCCCAGAGGGCCGACGACGTCGACGGTTGTGCCCGGCGCTTGAACGGCGAGAAGACGGGTGCCCTCGCCGACGATCTTGACGAGGAAGTCGATCTCGCCCGCGTCGGAGTGCGCCGCGTCGGGTCGGGCGTCGCAGATGCTGATCGGACGGCGCAGAAGGGGAGCGGTGGAATCGAGCGGACGGAAGTTGAAGAACTGGCCGGGACGGCAGCTCGCGGCGACGTCGCTTTCGATGCGGAACGTGAGAAGACAAGTCGAGGCGTTGAGCGGCTTCGACGCGGCGAGTTCGAGAAGGAGTTTGCGTTTCGTTTCGATCATTGCGATTCGCGGGCTATTCATTGTCTCATTGTCAAGTCACTATCTGTCCGTCGCGGAAGACGACCCGGCCGCCGACGATGGTCGCGACGGGACGTCCCTTCACCTGTTTCCCCACGAAGGGGCAGTTGTGACTGCGACTGAAAAACTTCTGGGGATCGATCGCGTATTCCTCGTCCAAGTCGAGAACCACGATGTCGGCGTCGGCGCCTTCGGCGAGCGTCCCCTTCTTCAGATTCAGGATGCGCGAGGGCGCGATCGTTATCTTCTCAAGAAGGAGGTTCAACCCGATCTCCCCCGTCAGAACCAGGTCCGTGTAGAGAACCGGGAAAGCCGATTCGAGGCCGATGACCCCGAAAGGCGCTTCGGTCATCACGTTGTCCTTCTCCATGTCGGTGTGGGGGGCGTGGTCGGTGGCGATGCAATCGATCGTTCCGTCGCGCAGTCCCTCGATCAGGGCGCGCCGGTCGTCTTCGCTTCCGAGCGGGGGATTCACCTTGAAGTTCGCGTCGTAGCCCTCCATCGCCGCGTCGGTCAGCGTGAGGTGGTGCGGCGTCGCCTCGCACGTCACGTTGACGCCGCTCTTCTTCGCGTTGGCGACGTGGCGGACGCTCTGGCGCACCGAGACGTGGCAGATGTGGACGCGTCCGCCCGTGTATTGGGCCAGGTCGATGTCGCGCGCCACCTGGCTGCTTTCCGAGGCGGGCGGAATCCCCTTGAGGCCGAGGCGGACCGAGTTCGCGCCCGAGCGCATTTGTCCGTCCTTCGACAGGTCGACGTTGTCGCAGTGGTCGAGGATCGGGACGTTGAACATCGAGGTGTATTCGAGCGCGCGGCACATGATCTCGGCGTTCATGATCGGATTGCCGTCGTCGCTGAAGGCGACCGCGCCGTAGTAGACCAGGTCGCCGAATTCGACGATGGCTTCGCCCGCCTGGCCCACGGTGACGGCGGCGACGGGCAGAATGTTCACGACGGCGTTGTCCCGGGCTCGCGAGGCGAGGAACTGAAGCCCTTGCGCCGTGTCGCACACGGGGGTCGTGTTGGGCATCGCGCAGACCGAGGTGAAGCCTCCGGCCGCCGCGGCGCGCGTTCCGCTGTGGATGTTCTCCTTGTCCTCGCGTCCGGGCTCGCGCAGGTGGACGTGCATATCGACGAATCCCGGCGCGACGATCTTGTTTTTCGCGTCGATGGTCTCGTCGGCGTTCGCCTGGATCCCTTTGGCGACGCGCGCGATCTTCGAGTCCTCGATCAGCACGTCCATCGCTTCGTCGCGGCCGCTTGCCGGATCGATCACTCTGCCGTTTTGGATGAGAATGCTCATGACCCACCTCGATTTCGGATTTCGGACCCGCCTTCGCGGTTGAAACCGCTACGGCGGGCAAGTTGCGGATTGGAGAATCCGCTCGATCAGTCTTCCTCGGCCTCGTCCAATCCTCTCGATCCCGCCAGCAGGTAGAGGACCGCCATACGGACGGCGACGCCATTGGTTACCTGTTCGAGGATGACCGAGTGGGGCCCGTCGGCCACCTCTTGCGAGATCTCGACGCCGCGGTTGATCGGGCCCGGGTGCATGATGAGCACGTCGGGCTTGGCCATCGCCAGGCGCTGTTCGTTGATCTGATAGAGGAGCCGGTACTCGCGGATCGAGGGGAAGAGATTCCGCTGTTGGCGCTCGAGCTGAATGCGTAGGAGGTTGATCACGTCGGCGTCGGAGATGGCTTCTTTCAGATCGTAGGAGACTCGCACGCCGTAGTCGGCGAAACTGCTCGGGATCAAGGTGCGCGGACCGCAGATCGTGACCTGCGCGCCGAGCTTCGTGAGGGCCCAGATGTTCGAGCGGGCGACGCGGCTGTGCGAGATGTCGCCCAGAATCACCACCTTGAGACCCTCGAAGCGTTTCTTGTGCTCCAGAATCGTGTAGGCGTCGAGAAGGCCCTGGGTCGGATGCTCGTGCGTGCCGTCGCCCGCGTTGATCACGGCGGCGCGATTGCGGCGGCTCAGGAACCAGGGCGCGCCCGAGGTGCCGTGGCGCATGACGATGAAGTCGGCGCCCATCGCCTCGATGGTGCGGGCCGTGTCGAGCAGGGTTTCGCCCTTGGTCACGCTCGAAGTCGAGACGCTGAAATTCACGACGTCGGCGCTCAGGCGCTTGGCGGCGATCTCGAAACTCGTGCGCGTGCGCGTCGAGTTCTCGAAGAAAAGATTGACGACCGTCTTGCCTCGCAGCGTCGGGACTTTCTTGACCGAGCGGGTGAAGATCTCTTTGAACGACTTGGCCGTGTCGAGGATCAGGAGGATTTCCTCCTTCGTCATCTCCTCCAGTCCGAGGAGGTGTTTTCTCTGCACGAGTCGTTCCGCCGCCGTTTTCGTCTCCGTCGCCACTCTCATGATTCTCGACCTCGCCGCGTGATGTGGCATGAGCGTCTCGCTCATGGTCTTCTCGTTCAGGGACACGGGCGAGACGCCCGTGCGTGCCACGGTCTCAGAAAAAAAGCCGCTCGAAAGCGGCCTGTTATCGCCTAACGCGATGGAGAATCCGGGGTCGGGTGAAGCCAGACCCCGTCCTCCGAGTCGCTCTCGCGGAGACAGACCTGAACCCTTTGTTCGTGGGTCGTATCCACCGCGATGCCCGTGATGTTGGGCTGGATCGGCAACTCGCGCAGTCCGCGATCCACCAAAGCGACCAGGCGGATCGCCCGAGGGCGACCGAAGTCCATGATCGCATCGAGCGCGCAACGCGCCGTGCGGCCGGTCGAGATCACGTCGTCGACCAACACCACGAGGCGGTCCGTCACGTCGAAATCGAGTTGAGTGGAGCGAATCGGGGGCTGACGCTCGAGCTGGGCGAGGTCGTCGCGGTACATCGTCGTGTCGAGGATTCCGAGCGGGAGATCCCACTCGTACTCGAGGGCGAACATCTTGTGGATTCTCTCGGCCAGCGTCACGCCGTGGGATCGAATGCCGATCACTACGACTCCGTCGGGCTTGCCGACGAAACTCGCCAGCTCCTCGACGATTCGCCGAATCGTCTTCTCGATTCCCTCGGCGTCGAGAAGCAGCCTTGACTCGCTCATGAACCCGGTTCCTTTGACTTGGGGAGTTCCCCCGCTCTTCGCGTTCCTCTTATAGCGATTCCCCTCCGTCTTTACAACCATATCCTAGTGTCGTTTTTCCGCAAAGATTCGCTCGCCTCCGGGGTCTCATTATCCGGGACGCCGGATTGGGTCCTCGCGATTCGCGACCGGGCACGGGAGGCGGTCGGCACCGCCTCCGAGAGCGGTTTCCCCAAAGGAGGAAGGCTCGAATGCGTACAAGACCTCTTTGTTCAATGCTCTGCGTGATGGTTGTTTCTCTTGTATTAGCTGCGGGAGGAGCGGCGTGGGCCGATTGCGGCAGCATTCCCTTTGAGGCCCCCCCGATATACGAGGTGGATCCCGACCACATGGATGCCGCCTTGGGTTCCTTCCTACCCGCCCCGAGGCCAGCCCCCCAGCTGGATTTCAATCCGCTGGACGTGTTGGTCTATGAGCCCCAACAGAGGGCGATTATTCTCTGGAATGGACAAGAGGAGATTCTACTTCTCTCGACGGATCAAAGCGCGACTCAGCGGTCGGCCGTTCTCGAGGTCATTCCTCTTCCCGCCGAGCCCCAGGTACGGCTCGGGTCGTTCGAAACGTTCGACGCGGCGAAGAAACTGGCGATCGAGAAGCGGATGTGGGCCTGCGCCCACGGAGGCGCGCGTGCCGATCTTCTTCAAACGCCCGAGACGGCTGGTCGGATCGCCTTCCACAAGAAGATGGGCGCGCACGAACTGGCCGTCGCCGAGGTCCTGGACAAGGATCGCTTCACCGCGTTCGTCCAGGACTACATCGAGAAGCGATACCAGACTCGCGAGGCGCCGATTCGACCTGAGTTCATCCAGATCATCGACGGCTATCTCGCCGAGGGGTTCCGCTGGTTCGCGTTCGACGTTCTCGCGCTCGACGACAAGACCGCCAGCCGTCAGCCGGTCGAGTATCGCTTCGCGTGCGACGAGGTCTTTTACCCGCTCAAGATATCGAGACTCGAGAAGGGCGAGACCGAGGTGAATCTACTCGTCTTTGCGACGAGGCAGACGACCACGTTCGAGGGGCTCGAGCGCAAACGGTTCTCGATCGAGACGCCGATCGACCTGACGCGGGCCGAGGTCGAGGGTCTGGAACCGGCTTGGGCTGGCTTCTTCGGCGAGTCGGAAACGCTGGTTCTGAACGAGTGGAAGCTCGAAGGCAAGAGCGAAGACTTCCTGGCCGACGTGAGAGTGAAATGAAACGCGCCGCCGCACGGGGGACAAAACCCGCGCCTTCCGCGGCGAAGCGGGCCGAACCCGACTATGCCCGGGACCATCCGGCCTTAGTGCTGGATCGTAAGGCGGAGCTCGACGCCCATCTCGAGCGTCAGTTCCGCGTGCCGTTTCACAAACGGTCGGTCGCGACGCAGCTGACGGTGTTCGTCGTGGTTCTCATCGTGTGGCAGATTCCCGTGGTCAACCCGATCAAACTCCTGGTTGTGCTGTTCCACGAAATGTCGCACGTCGCGGTGGCCTACCTCACGGGCGGACGGGTTTTCGGCATCGCCATCGACCCGGGCGGCGCGGGCGTGACCCTCGGCATCGGGGGCAACGAGACCCTGATCGTGTTGGCGGGGTACCTCGGGAGTCTGACGCTCGGATGCGCACTCTATGGCCTGATCGCCCTGCGGCGGCCGGCGGAGGTGTGGGCCTGTTTGACGGCGGTGAGCTGCGCCTCGCTCACCCTGGGTTGGCTGAACGATTTCACCGCCGCGTTCGGAATCGGGACGGTCGCTCTTCTCGTCGCGGGGATCTTGTTCTTCAAGGACAACGTGAAGAAGTTCCTTCTCACCGTGACGGCGACGACCTCGTGTCTCTATCCGATCATCGACCTGGCCGGGGAGTACATCCGGTCCGAAAACACCGGTTTCATCGTCCACGGCCGCGCGGCATCGAGCGACATCTCGCAATTGGCGCAGCTCACGGGGATTTCCGCGGGGCTCCTCGCGACCGTGTTCTGTCTGACCGGGATGCTGATCGTGGTTTACCTGATCGATTTGACGGCGCGCCTCGACGCCGAGATGCAGACTCGGCGCCAGACGCGGTTCTTTCCCGTCACGGGACCGCCCCGGCGCCGAAAGGTGTTCACGGACGAACTCTACGATCCGGGCGATCCGTCGAGCGGACGGGAGTACGTCCTTCGCTAGAACGGGACTCACAATATCGCGCGGTTTCGGCGCTCAGGAGGTTATGAAACCGGTCCTCATGATTCTTCCCTCCCTTCGTCTGCGGCCCCTCCCCCCTCCCCAATTCCGGGGGTCGCATGAAGGCCCCGTCCGATGCGCCCCGCGAGGCTCCCGCCCCGCGGGGCGTGTCGCGGGGCGGCGTGAATTCTCCAACAGATTACCTTCTGAAAAGACGAATGTCGGCGGAATGTCAGTCAAGAGAATACGGCTCGGCGCCTTGATCACGCCTCCGTGCCGTTCGAGGCGATGAGGGCCTGGTACCACTTCGCCGAGTCCTTGAGGGTGCGTTTCTGCGTGGCGTAGTCGACGTGGACGAGGCCGAAACGTTTCGTGTATCCCTCGGCCCATTCGAAATTGTCGAGGATCGACCAGACGAAGTATCCGCGCACGTCCACACCGTCGGCGACGGCGCGGCCCAGCTCGCCGACGTGACGCGCGAGATAGTCGATCCGCTGCGGATCGTGCGCGCCGCCGTCGCGGGCGACCCAGTCGCAGTTCGCCATGCCGTTCTCGGTGATGAAGATCGGGAGCCGGTAGCGTTCGGCCATGAACTTGGGTCCCCAATACAGGCACTCGGGCGTGACCGGCCAGTCGAACGCCGTCGTCGGCGCGCCCGCGGGCCGCGCGACGTTGCGCGGCTTCCCGTCGGGACCCGCTTCGACCGTTTGGCCGTGATAGATGTTAAGGCCGAGGAAATCGAGCGGTTGGCGGATCGTTTTCATATCGGCGTCGGTGAATCGAGGGGCGTCTTTGCCGAAGAGCGCGAGACCGTCTTCGGGATACTTGCCCAGCAGAGCGGGATCGTACCACCACGCGTTGTTCCAGACGGCGGACGAGTCGACCGCGAACATCGCCCGGCGCGCCGCCTCGACGTTGGGCGGGTCGAGCGCCGCGGGCATCTTGACGATTCCACACGGGGCCCATCCGACGAGCCCTTTCGCCCCGGATGCGCGGATCG